>JAGOMJ010000003.1:40334-95231 GCA_017993615.1 Smithella sp.
TTTTATTCTTACAACTCTATCGTTCTGTTCGCCTGAAAATCCTTAATGGCTCATGATCCCCTTCCTACTTGGCTGCCGGGATAGTTTCCAATTCCGATTTATCAGAATTGGATAGTTCGACTTACGCCTCGAGCTTCGTTTCACTCGCCCTCAGCTTGTCTCAAGACCCCCATTCGCTTCGCTCACAGGGATAGTTCGACTTACGCTTCGTGCTTCGTTTCACTCGCCCTCAGCTTGTCTCACTAGTAATTTTCAGCCAGCACTTCATAATAGGCCTGCGGGTGTTTGCATGCAGGACATTCTTTTGGTGCTTCTTCTCCTTCGAAAACATAACCGCAATTGATGCAATGCCATTTTGTCGCTGTCTTCTTTTTAAAGACTTCGCCCTTTGCGATATTCTCTGCCAGCTTTCGGTATCTGTTCTCGTGAAACATCTCCACTTTGGCGATCTGTTCAAAAGAACGGGCCACGTCCGGAAATCCTTCCTCTCTGGCCACCTTGGCCGCGTCGGAATACAAAACGGTCCATTCCATATTTTCACCTTCCGCCGCGGCTTTAAGATTACTGATCGTATCTCCGATTACCCCGGCCGGATAAGAGGCTGTGATCTCAACTTCACCGCCTTCAAGATATTTGAAGAATACCTTGGCGTGCTCCTTTTCATTTTCCGCGGTTTCCAGAAATATTCTTGAAATCTGTTCATACCCTTCTTTTTTTGCTGCGCTGGCAAAAAAAGTATAGCGATTTCTTGCCTGTGCCTCACCGGCAAAAGAAGCCAGTAAATTTTTTTCCGTCTTTGTTCCCTTAATCGACTTTGCCATGCGTCATCTCCTTTTCTTTTTTGATATGTTAAACACTGTGATTGAACTTAGCAATGGTCATTTCATAATTTTTTTGCCAATGGAAAAGGCCTCTCCCAGATATCCGCCGACTCCATGATAAGAACGATTTTCCGGAGCATATATCAAAGGCTGGATTTTCATGATATCGGGCAATTGATCCTCTGTCAGCAGGGTTGTTTCGACTTTAACGTCACATATTTCTCCGATCAGATGCACATGAATCCCGACTTCCATCTGATCCGTCAACCTGCATTCAACCACCATGGGACATTCCGCGATATAAGGCGCATCCACAATGTTGCTGTGGACAGCCGTCATGCCCGCTGCTGCAAATTTATCCGTTTTCTTACCGGACACCATGCCGCAGTAATCCGCCGCTACAACCTGATCGGCCGTGGCAATATTTACCGTAAACGCCTTGCGGTGCTGAATACTTTCATAAGTATATCGCGATTTTCTCAGTGAAATCGCCAACGCGGGCGGATCAGAACTGCAGACACCGCACCAGGCAACGGTCGCAGCATTCGGCCTGCCTTCTTGATCATACGTTCCGATCAACCATACAGGGGTCGGATAAATCAACGTTTTAGCTCCAAATGACTTTTTCACAGCAATCTCCTCAAAAAGCAATTTAGCGGATTTTGTTATTTTTTTCATTCATTTTGAAAATATAAATCAAAATTCCAAAAATTTAAATTAATTTCTGTGTTATTTTATAGTATATGAATTAAAAATGCATGGAATCATCATTTTAAAAATGTGTTTTCCAAATCAGTTTAGGAGGGTTTTTTATGGCTACGATCATGCCGGAAGCGGAGAATGTTCAGAAAGCAATCAAATGGATTTCAGCAAGTTTGGAAAGCGAAAATCTGCCCCTGCAAAAACTCATTGAAAAGGCGATTTTCAAATTCGATCTGTCTCCCAAAGACACAGAATTTTTAACGAATTTTTTCCGCGAAAGTCGTTCGAATAAATAATATCATCTCTCAAATTCACTCAGATAAATCACGCTCGGGCAACCGAAGTTGCCCGAGCCCTTCGCCGTAACGACGTGAAAATCTGTTTGTGGAGCGACCCTGCTTTATTTTTTCAGCAGTTCACGAATGTCCGTCAGCAATTCCTGATCCTTGGTTAATGGTGCAGGTCCGGCGGCTTCTTCCTCTTTGCTCTTCATCATCATACCCAGAAATTTCACAATAAAAAAATACAGCGCCACGGCCACGATCAGAAAATTTACAATTTCGCCGATGAACAACCCGTAAGGCACTTCCTTGCCGTTGATGATCCACTTCCATCCCAGATAACCCTGCTCTCCCGGTATTACAACACTAACCAGCGGCATGATAATATGCTTCACCAGCGAATCGACAATTTTACCGAAGGCAGCTCCAATGATGACACCGATGGCCAGATCGACAACATTTCCCTTGAAAGCAAAATTTTTAAACTCCTCCATCATCGCGGATACTTTGTTTTTTGCCGCCATATTCCCCTCCTCTGAATGTTTTAATTGACTCTTGACATTTCCTCGTAAATTTTCAACTCGATCACACTGAACAAATTATCATACTGTGGATGCTGCAGAAGCCTGCGCATTTCCCAGCCTTTTTCCGCATGCTTTTCCGTAATCACAGAAACGGTTACCTCGCATTCCTTCCAGTTGATTTGTCGGACTACAGCGGCAGCTTTGGTCCTCCACTGTCCCGAAACCACATAATCGGAATCGACCCGTTTGTTTTCATAGTCTATTTTCGTGTCGGCGCCCATCTTTTTTTCACTGAACACACGGGCAACCGCTCTAAGCGCCGCTGTTTCTTTCGTTTCAAAAGTTCGCGTGATCTGATCCGGTTTTGAAATCACGGTGCCGCCCGGTCCGAGGCCGAAACAGGAGATGAGGTTGAGGACCGACAGGACGAGGAGGAAAAAGGACACACGATGTTTTTTATGAATCATAGAATCGTTTTATGTGCCGGCGATGTTTTCTTCATGGATTATTACCGTTCACCCACCAGTCGCCCTTTTCTTTAAACCACCACAGAGAAGAATCCGTCCCGGTAATTTTTTCAGAAAGTTTTTTCCCGTTTTCCGTGTTTAATCTCTGCACGGCAAAACCTATCCATTCTTCCGCGTATTTATTGCCCAGATCGCCGCATTCTTTCAACTGTAAAATCAGGGCAATTTGATCGGCATCCCTGGCGATCAGGGCTTCCTTTGTTTTTTTCTGATTAAACTCGTCGATTGCCGATCTGATATCCGCGCCGAAAGAAAGACTTTCCGCCAATTCGCGGATTGCTTTTTCCTCATCCACCTTGACGTACTTTTTATTGACGTAATTCATATCGCCGGTTCGGGCTTCCGGCAGATCGTGAAAAATACACATTTTCAGGACGCGCATCTCATCGAGAGACGAATCCATCTTGCAAAGCGTATATCCCACAAAGACCGTGCGGAGAATGTGTTCGGCCACCGACTCCTGACCGCTGCCCAGAAACTGATAACCGCTGCGCGGCGTTCTGCTGAGCATCCCCACCTCAAACAAGAAATTGGCGATACTGTCCATGCTATTCCTTTTTCAGCGTTTTGATCCGATTGGACATCATTTCCGATATTTTTGTTATCTGTAACTGCATGGACGCCACACCGTCGGGTCTCATGGCAATCACTTTGTCCAACTGGGCTTTCCAGTGTTCCAGAGAAGCAATCTCGTTTTCTCTGATTTTCTTCTCGAAGCGATCCTGATATTCTCGAATAAATAAATCCGTTGAACTCATTTGCGCCATTTTCCATCTCCTTTTAATCGGCAAGTTACGGCATTATATCATCGGACGTTTATCTTGCAACCATGAATTTCAAAATCATAATTTGACACCGGGCGGTAAATGCTATAAAGAAGACGCAAAAATTTGCAGTGAAGGTTATATGCCCCCCAAACCACAACCGGAAGATATCGCCGGAGGCCAGGCGCTGATCGAAGGCGTCATGATGCGCCACGGCGATAAGATAGCGGCGGCCGTCCGAAGACCGGATAATGAAATTGTTTTTCAGGAGCGCGAATATATTCCCCTGACCAAACGTTATAAAGTCCTCGGATGGATGTTTATCCGCGGAACCATCACGTTGTTTGAAATGATGATCGTCGGTTTCAAAGCGCTGATGTTCTCTGCGGATGTTGCCCTTTCGGAAGAGGAACGAAAACCCAAAGACTGGGAAATGTATCTTTCTCTGATGATCAGTTTTTCGATTGCCATTTTTTTCTTTGTGGTTGTTCCGGCATATTGCTTCACTAAAATGAAGTTCTATATCGACAATCTTCTGCTTTTAAATATTCTTGAGGGATGTGTCCGCCTGGGAATGTTTCTTTGTTTTCTGGCCGCCACTTTGCTGATGAAGGATATGCGTCGCGTCTACATGTATCACGGCGCCGAACACAAAACCGTATTCGCGTGGGAAAACGGGCAAGACCTGACCGTTGAAAACATCAAGAATTTCTCCACCCGTCATCCGCGCTGCGGAACAAGTTTCATTCTTTTTGTGATGATTGTTTCCATTCTGGTTTTTTCCCTGCTGGGACGTCCCGATTTTCTGCACCGGGTCCTCTACAAAATCCTGCTGCTTCCTGTCGTATCCGGAATATCCTATGAAGCGATTCGTTTTACCGGGAAATACAAACATTCCAGACTGGTGCAGATCTTAAGCTGGCCGGGGCTCATGCTGCAGAGAATTACCACCCGCGAACCTTCGGATGACCAGATAGAGGTGGCCATTGCCGCCATGAAAAAAGTGATTTAACTTTTTGTTCAGGTCTCGTCAGCCCGAATGTATTTTTCGGTCAGCCATCCAGCTTTTTTTCGGAAGAAACCGTCCGCTTTCTCTCAAAGCCATAGAATAAGTTGACTTTTATTGCCAATTAAAGTATTTTCATACAATATTTATACACTGAATATCTCAACCAGGGGGAAGGAACTGATGTTTAAGCGGTACGTTTTGGCTCTGTTGATCGTTTTAGCTTCAACAACCTTGGCTTGGAACATTGTCGAAGCTTCGCGGGAAGATACGGCGCAGATTCAACTGAAGAAAACCGCCATTTCCAGAAAAAACCTGCACACCTACACGGTAAAGGAAGGGGATGTTTTAATCAATATCATCAAAAGCATTCCCGGCATTTCAGAAAAAGACATCCCTTACACGTATCGTCTCATCAAGGATATGAATCCCCACATAGCAAATATTGAAAACCTCGAAGTCGGACAATCCATCTTTCTTCCGGAAAAACCAATGAAAATGAAAAACGACCGGACAAATGTGAAAGCTCCTGCAGCCGCTCCGAAAACCGTATCTGCCGGTGAATTTTATTATAAAGTAAAACGAGGGGACACCTTATACAAGATCATCCGCCGCGAATTCAAGGTCTCGGAAACATCCATCCCGCAGGTGGTGCGAAGCATTAAAGTTTTGAATCCGACCATCAAAAATGTCAACAAAATCTATGTCGGCACCATGCTAAAACTCCCCGGGAAAACCGTTTTTGTTCAAAGCCCTGACGACCTTACGCCGGCAACCCGCAAGCCGGCCATAAGCGACACCGCCGAACAATACGTTCAGGAAGACCGGATCATTGAGATCAAAGACAAGAAAATGATGCCGTTTGAAGCCCGTCTTGCCTTGCTAAAGCAGATCATCACGCAGATGAATGGAACGGTCACAACAACGGGCAATTATTATCTTCCCATCCCCCAGGCCGGACAGGTTACCATCGATTGCTCCAAGATTCCGCTCATTGAATTTGACGACAACACGACCGTTTTTCTCGATTTGGAAAACCGCGCTCACAGTAATTTGAAAAAGATGATTTCCAACAACTGGAAAAATTATCATTTGGTCAAAATCAGCAATACTGATGATACCATTACTATTCTGAAAAAAGTTTTCAGTGTAACGAACAAGTACAGCATTCTCAAAAGCGACAAGCCTCTAACCTTCGGCGCCTTGCCGCCCGCGGAAGTCATGGTGGATTGGTTGATCGTCAAACCCATCCCAGGACAGCAATCGAAATCAGTCATCCAGGGACTGCGGCAGATTTACGAAAATAATGTTCTGCTGCCCAAATCCATTAAAAATTATGCCCAGAAAAACGGCTTAATCATAACCGAGTTCTCCGAGGAAACAGGCATTGCGGATAAGCCCGAGGAACTTTATTCCCTGCCGCCGATTCCCGTCTTTCCGGCGACCAATGCCAAGGAATTTTCCCACGCGCTTGTTTCCCACCTGGGACTCAGTGCAGAAAAAGATGTCGAAATTCAAATCTTTGACACGGTAAAGGACGGATTTAATCTTTCCTTAAAAGCGGACGTTCTCGTCACCAAGGGAAACAATAAATATGTCATATATTCCCAGTCTCTCTCTCAACAATTTATAAACGCCCTGAAACAGGCCGGCAATGAAACCATCTTTGTAAGCAACAGCGATTCCACCAAAGACATCATGGGCAACGTCTTGAGCGGCCTGGATATTCCTTTTACTTACGGCACGCACGCATTTTCCGGGCTGGAAAAAAATCAGGCTCCTTATGCTCTGAAATTCAGCGGCACCAGAATCAATCCGGATTTATATGTCGTCAATTTTGATATCGATCCGGGACTGCGCGGATTACTCCAGGAAGTCTGGTCGGCCAGGATTGCCCGGTATTAATCCCCTGCTCGAAAAATCGGACATGCCCGTAAATCATTGAAGCTTTTAAAACATCTGCTTCGAAGCTGCGGTTGCTTCGTCGATCCGCTCAACCGGCAAACGCTCGACGCATCAATTTTGTTCTTGTTTTTCTTCTCAAAATTGTTTTTCATGACAGCGGCAGCTAAACAACCGGTAATGTATTGTTAAAGGATTGGAATTTTATGACCAAAGCGATTGCTCTTTTTTCCGGCGGCCTCGACAGCATCCTGGCCGCGGAATTAGTCCGCAGACAAACCATCGACGTTCTCTGTCTGACCCTCACCACACCGTTTTTCAATGCACAAAAAGCGCTGGCGGCAAGCCGCCAGTTCAATCTGCCGCTGGAAGTCATGGATATCACGTCTGAGCATTTAAAAATGCTCCGGTCGCCCCGTTACGGTTACGGCAAAAACATGAATCCCTGCATCGACTGCCACACGTTGATGCTGAACATTGCCGGACGGAAAATGGATCAAACCGGGAGCGATTTCATTGTTACCGGAGAAGTTCTGGGACAGCGCCCGATGTCGCAGAATAAGCAATCCCTGAATATTGTCGCCAAAAATTCAGGGTACCGGGACTTTATTTTACGTCCCTTAAGCGCTCGTCTTCTGGAACCGACAAAAGCAGAAAAAGAAAATCTGATCGACCGCTCACAGTTACTTGCCATTCAGGGACGCGGCCGAAAACAGCAAATCATCCTGGCCGCGGATTTCGGCATCACAAGTTATGCTCCTCCGGCCGGCGGATGCCTGCTGACCGATCCCGTGTTTACCCGTCGCCTGCGCGATTTGTTTGCCCATCAGACCGAACCGGAAATCCGTGATTATGAATTACTGAAACACGGCCGTCATTTCCGCATTCATGATACATGCAAAATCATTGTCGGACGAAACAGCGGCGACAATGAGGCTTTGAAACATCTTGCCGCCTCCGGCGACGTCCTGTTCAATATGGCTCATTTTCCCGGACCCCTCGTTGTTGTTCCCCGGGACAGCCTATGCGATCCACAGATCGCCGCTGCGTTATGTGTGCATTACAGCGATGCGCCGCCGGATGCCCTGCAGGAGGTCATCTGCGTCCGGGACAACCAGTCGGAAATCGTCACGGCTGCCGCAGCATCAAAAGAAGATTGTCAGCGATGGATTCTTTAAACGTGTAGGATCCGAAACACATTCTATCGGACCGAATGCCCGGGACGCAAAAGATCATAAACCGTTTTGACCGGATTAAAAACAACGATCGGTAATTTCACAAACACCGTATTCCAGTACGCCATGGAACCGTTCCATAAACCGGGCAGTTCCAACGCCTTGAGTTGGCGTCCTTTCTCGCTTTTCGACGTAATCAGATACGTATCGTTGTTGACATAGTCGGAGAGATCGAAAACCCTCCCCCGGTAATCCCGGATGCAGCAGACCATATCAACCGGATTGAAATATTCCGCGCCAAACCAGATGGCAGCCTGATCCGTCTGTTTCGTATCCACATGCGCGCTTTCAACAATCTGAAGGGTCTGCGTCCCGTCTTTTTCTTCCACCCAGAAAGGACCGCCGCCCGGCTGATTTTCGTTTCGGACCATCCCGCAAACCCGTAGCGGTTTGTTCAAACAAGAAAGAAGAGTCCGTATCTTTTCCGATGCCGGTTGTCGGTCAAAGCCTTCGGCAAAAACAATATTTAATTGCTCCGAACAGAAATTTGCAATATTCCTGATCTGCGAAACATCCGGTTTGTTATTTTTCAGTTTCCGTATGTGCGAAAATATTTCCTCCTGCATCCGGATCGCCAGACCGCCCAGCATTTTTCTGTGGGGAATGATTTTTTCCCACAACGTTTCCGGGGCCGCATTATCGATATTTCGGACAAAAATGAAATCCGCATCCAGGTGCTTCAGGTTTTTCAGCAAAGCCCCGTGCCCTCCGGGACGAAACACAATACGCCCTTGGTCATCTCTGAACGGAAGATTGTTTTTATCGACGGCTATCGTGTTCGTTGACGCCGACTGTACGGACAGAGAGATATTATATCTGATCCGGTTTCTTTTTTCATATCCGGCGATAACCTTTTTCAGATACCGGGCCACTCCGGATTTGTATCCGGGGGACAGGGTGAAATGAATATGACATACTCCTCGGTTGAGGGTGTACAACGCTGCTTCGCACACGTGCTCCTCCAGAGGCGTGCGAATTTCCCGTGCAGAATAACGGTGAAAGGGAATCAGCGCTTTGGGACGCTTCCCGAAATTCATCCCCCCGGAAGACAAAATAAATTTCAGCAAACGGCCGACATCCTTTTCGGCAAGCAGTTTCCGACCCGGATCGTTTTGCCGGATCAGATCGAAAAAAGGAAATTTTTTTAAATTTGCAACAAATAATCTGTCGAGGGCTTTCGATCCGAAGCCCCCCTTCTCGGATGCTGAAAACCATTCGCTGAACATGCGGCTGGCGGCACCCGATGCCGGAACAAATTTGATGATGTCGTATTTACACGATTCCCGTTCATAGAAAGAGATTAATGCCCGGCGCCGTGCCGAAGAAAAGGAAACGATCCCGTCATGATCTGTGCACGGTCTGTTTAATTTTAGGAATAACGGCCCCTTCCGGTGCAAGGTCAACTGCCTTTCGACATCGTTGAGATTCAGTCGCAAACGTTCCATGTTTTGCAGATCTTTTCCGGAAAACAGCGAATGGGCTTCGGGTTTGATCTTTTTTTTCATGCCTTTTTTCATAACACCAACATGAAACGTTGACAAGAGGAAACAACTTGCTTTATGATCACCTCAATGAATATGTTTCTTTTTCCCGTTTAACCATTGAATAAATATTTTTTGCCTCCGGGTGATACCCCGCATCAAACAAGGAGATAAGGCCATGAATAAGATTTATAAATTTTTTACGCTCATCATCATGACCATCGCCTTGGTCATTGCGGCGGAAGAAACGGCAAACGCTCAGATCGGCTGGCAAAAATCTGCCGGACAATCTCTGATTGACGCACTGAAAGTCAAAGAGCCCCTGACCTTCTGCAACGAAAAAGTGCCTTTAAAGGAAAACGACGTCAGAGAAAGACTGGAAAGAGAGATGCTTGTCTCCCTGCAGAACAGCGATGATGTCATCCTGTGGCTCAAACGCGCTTATCGATATTTTCCGCACATTGAAATGGTTTTGAGAGAAAACCGCCTTCCCGACGATCTGAAATATATCGTGATTGCGGAAAGCGCTCTGAAACCGCTGGCGGCATCCCACAAAGGAGCGGTCGGTTTCTGGCAATTTATTGAAAGCACCGGGAAAAGGTACAATATAACCGTCAATTCTGATATCGACGAGCGCCGCAACTTTTTCATCGCCACGGATGCGGCCCTTGCCTATTTGAAAGATCTTTATTCGATTTTCAATTCCTGGACACTGGCGGCTGCCGCCTACAACATGGGTGAAGACGGACTGAAAACTGAAATTTTAATGCAGCAAACAAACAACTATTATCTGCTTCATCTGAATCAGGAAACGCAAAGATACGTCTTTAGAATTCTGGCGGCCAAGATTATCATGTCTGATCCCGAAAAATACGGATTTCATTTAAGTAAAGACGATCTGTATCCTCCGCTGCAATTTGACCGGGTGGAAATCTCAGCCGACAATCCCGTCCCGATACAGGTCATCGCCGCTGCGGCCAATACGTATTTTAAAATAATCAAGGAGCTCAATCCGCATTTGAAGGGTTATGATCTTCCCCCCGGTCGTCACAGCGTTCTTATTCCCAAAGGGACAGCCGACGGATTTTCCGGGCGCTACGAGAACTTGCTGAATCAGTGGCATATCGAAAAGGAAAACGCCACATATACGGTTCAAAAAGGCGACAGCATTTACACCATCGCTAAAAACCTGAATGTGTCGGTCAAAGCCATTATGATCTGGAACGACCTTGCCGGCGTCAACCAGAAATTGTCTCCCGGCGATAAACTCGTCATCTTTACCCGGAACCGTTTTTTCTGATTGCACACCATCCGCTGTGATGACGCTTGGTATCCTGTGCGCTTTTGCATTTTTAAGCAGCACGGCTATCGATTCCTGAAAAAGCGGGGGCTCTTAATTCTTGACAAATCTTTTGTTTTGATTTAATCGCCGTCAAAGCAGAGGGACCTTATACAGACGCGATAAACAGCAGGAGCACTCATGACCATTGTCGACAGAATCAATAAACTTAAACAGGAAAAAAATGCAATTATTCTGGCGCACAATTATGAGCTGCCTGAAATTCAGGACATTGCCGATTTCGTGGGAGACTCCCTCGGGCTGAGCATGGAAGCGGCAAAAACCGACGCCGACATCATTGTCTTCTGCGGTGTCCGCTTTATGGCGGAAACCGCCAAAATATTATCGCCGCAAAAAACCGTATTGCTGCCGGACAAGGACGCAGGGTGTGCGATGGCCGACATGATCGAACCGGAAGGCCTCAGAGCCCTTCAATCCAGACATCCGGGGGCCGTCACCATGTGTTATGTGAATTCCTCCGCCCGTGTTAAAGCGTTGTGCGATTATTGCTGCACGTCCGCCAACGCGTTGCCCATGACGCGGAAAATTGCCCCGGATCACCGGGATATCATCTTCGTTCCGGATCAAAATCTGGCCCGTTACGTTTCCGCGAACGCACAATGTCATTTTATTATCTGGGAAGGATACTGTCCGGTACATACCGATATTTTACCGGAGCACATCCAACAGGCAAAACGCCTTCATCCGCAGGCCAAAGTCATTGTCCATCCCGAGTGCAAGCCCGAAATCACGGCTTTAGCGGATATCGTCACCTCCACCGAAGGTATGAGCCGCCACGCCCAAAACTCTCCGGACAAAGAATTTATCATCGGGACGGAAACAGGCATCCTTCACCGATTAAAGAAAGAAAATCCGGATAAATTCTTTTATCCTGCATCGGACAAGGCGATCTGTGCGGATATGAAGAAAATCACTTTGGAAAAAGTTTTACACTCTTTGGAAACCCTTTCGTATGAGATTACGGTTGCCCCTGATATTATGGACAAAGCCAGGCTCTCCATAGAAAGAATGCTACAGACAACGTAATATTGCCGGATTGTTGATGCCATGATGAAAAAGAAAATTATTTCGTCCGATACAGGTCCCATCTCTGGTCCTTATTCCGCAGCGGTGGAAGCCAATGACATTATTTTTATTTCCGGGCAACTTCCTGTTGATCCGGCAACCGGGAAAATCATCACAGACATCAAAATCGCCACCGGACAGATTCTGACAAACATGCAGGCCCTTTTAAAAAAAACCGGCCTGGATTTGTCCCATATCGTAAAAACAACAATTTTTTTGAAAGACATTAAAGATTTCCCGGCGGTCAATGAAGTCTATGCCGGATTTTTTCCCAAGGATCCTCCGGCCCGTTCAACAGTGGAAGTCAGCGTATTGCCGAGAGACGTACCGATAGAAATCGAAGCCATAGCGGTCAGGGAATAATGCATTGCCGCTGCCGGCTCCTTCGTGGAGCGGTCCAAGACAGATTAATTCATAACCGATTTCTCCACAGGACGACCTTGATAATTTCCCAAACAGGCATATGGATGGAACCGCGGTTCTATCCATACATAGAGGTAAAATAACGATGCCGACAAAACATCCGATAAAAAGCAAAAACAAAAAAACATCCCCGTACCCAAACGAATTTTCTCTCCTGTCGGAAGAAATCATCGCGAAGGCCGGTGTCGGAATCTACATCGTGCAGAATCGGAAATTCGTATACACCAGCAATCTTTTTCAAATAATTACCGGTTTTACAGATGACGATCTGATCGGGGCATCCCCCCTCGATCGTGTGTATCCGGAGGACCAGGAAAATGTCCGGCAACATGCCGTCAAATGTTTAAAAAAAGAAATTTTCGAGCCCTATGAATTCCGGCTGTTCAACAAAGACAATCAACTCAGATGGATTCTGGAAACCGTTACGCCCATCGTTTATAAAGGGCAACCGGCGACACTGGGAAGTTTCATGGACATTACCGAACGGAAAATGACGGAAGAAGCCCTGCGCCAAAGCGAAGAAAAATACCGAACCATCATCGAAAACATCGAAGACGGCTATGTCGAAATGGATCTCAAGGGGAATTTCATCTTCTTTAATGATGCCATCAGCAAAATGCACGGTTTCACCAGCATAGAATTACTGAAAATGAATTATACAGATGTCATGGATGAAGAAAATGCCGCGAAAATCTATGCAAAATACAATCACGTTTTTAAGACCGGCATACCGGAGAAGGATTTTGAATATCAAATCATCACCAAAGACGGTCAAAGAAAATTTCTGGAAACATCCATATCGTTAATCAACAACTCTGCGGGAAGAATCATTGCCTTCCGCGGTATCGTGCGGGACAGAACGCAGCGCAAACAGGCGGAAGAAGCCCTGCGCCAAAGCGAGGAGAAGTACCGAAGCATTCTGGAAAATATCGAAGAAGGCTTCTTCGAGGTGGATCTTGCCGGCAATTTTACTTTCTTCAATCATTCGCTCTGTTCGCTGCTCGGTTACTCCAGAGAAGAGACCTTGGGAATGAATTACAGGCAATACACCGATAAAGACAGTGCGCAAGACGTTTTCCGCACGTTTAACGGAATCTTCCGAACCGGGATGCCGGTCAAAGAATTCGACTGGTTCATTATCCGGAAGAATAAAACCAGACGATATGTCGAGGCCTCTATCTATTTAAAGAAAGATTCCTCGGGAAAGCCGACAGGGTTTCAGGGTTTTACCCGCGACGTCACCGATCGCATTCAGGCCGAATTCCAAAAGGAGGCGGCGCTTGAAGCTCTCCGTGAAAGCGAAGAAAAATACAGAAACATTCTGGAAAATATTCAGGAGGCGTATTTTGAAGTTGATCTTGCCGGAAACTTTACATTCTTCAACGATGCCTTGTGCCGGATGACCGGTTGCTCCAAGGAGGAACTGAGGGGAACAAATTATACAAAATTTTCAGATGAAGAAAACTCGAAAAAAGTTTTTCAGGTATTCAATAAGGTTTTCAATACCGGCCAACCGACGGAAGGCTTTGACTGGCTGATTATCCGGAAAGACAGCACAAAAAGATACATTGAAGCGTCTGTTTCGCTAAAAAAAGATTCCCATGGACATCCTGCAGGTTTTAAAGGAGTCATCCGGGATATTTCTGAACGCAAGCGGATCGAACAGGAATTAAATTACATGGCAACCCATGATGCGTTGACCGGATTGCCGAACCGTTTAATGTTCAACCAGTTGCTGAACCAGGCGATTCTCTCCGCCAAGCGCCATAAAAAACAGCTGGCCGTTTTCTTTATTGATCTCGACCGTTTCAAAATCATCAATGACACGCTCGGTCACGATGCCGGCGACCTTCTTTTACAGGAAATCGCCAGACGCTTCCGGCATTCGTTAAGAGCCGTCGATGTCGTCGGCCGTCTTGGCGGTGATGAATTCGTGATTCTCATCGAAGATTTCAGCGACTTCGCCCAGGTGTCGAAAGTGGCGCACAAAATTCTTTCCGCCGCCATCAAGCCCATGGTGATCATGTCGGAAGAATGCCGCGTCACCGCCAGCATTGGAATCAGCATCTTTCCCAAGGACGGACAAGACGAGCAGTCCCTGATGAAAAACGCCGACATCGCCATGTATTTTGCGAAAGAGGAAGGTAAAAACAATTTTCAATACTATTCCAAAGACATCAAAACGCAATCGAATGAACGTCTCTCGATTGAAACCAATCTTCGACGGGCGCTGGAGCGCGACGAATTTTATCTGACGTATCAGGCGAGATTGGATTTCAAATCAAACCAAATCACCGGTGTGGAAGCGCTGCTTCGCTGGAACAATCCTTATCTGGGCCAGGTGACACCTACGCAATTCATTCCCCTCGCCGAAGAAACCGGTTTGATCGTTCCCATCGGCAGATGGGTGCTTAAAACAGCCTGCGCACAAAACATGGCGTGGCAGAAGCAGAATCTGCCGCCCATCTGCATGGCCGTCAACTTATCGCTGCGTCAACTCTCGGACGAAAACCTGCTAAACGATATCCGGATGGCATTAAACGAATCCGGCATGCCGCCTCAACTTCTGGAGTTGGAAATCACGGAAAGTATGGTCATGCATAATCCCGCAAAGCTCATTCAACTGCTGACCAAAATCAAGGACATGGGCGTCCGGCTGGCAATCGACGATTTCGGCACGGGCTATTCCTCTCTGGCACAAATCAAACATTACCCGATCGATACACTGAAAGTGGACAGGTCTTTCATCCGGAATCTTCCGAAGGATTCCGAGGATAAGGCTATCACCGAAGCGATCATCACAATGGGGAAAACCCTCAGCCTGACCGTCGTTGCCGAAGGAGTGGAAACCCTCGAGCAGGAAAATTATTTGCGGGAGCACGTTTGCGATGAAATGCAGGGCTTTTATTTCAGCAAACCGGTCAAAGCCGATGATTTTGCTGAACTGCTGCGCAATCATACCGGTGCACATCTGACATGAAATTATGCAAAAAGAAGTGCGCCCTGTTCGCAACGTCCTTCACTGACGGGCGGCTTTTTGATCCAGGATGTCCATAGCGTCTTTCGCCGTGTTTGCTACCGCGTCATTATTGTTGCGGGAAAGCGTTTTTAAAAACTCCTTCGATTTTATCCCTCCGCATTTTCCCAGCGATACGGCACAGGCGCACAGGATATCCTGTTTTTCCCGGGGAATCTCCGCTTTCATGAATTTTAGAATCCCTTTTTTTTCGTTCAGCAATTCGGCGGCCATCTCTATGATCTCATTCTCCAGTGTTTCGCGATCAGAAACCTCTCCAAGATGACCGGCCGCTTTTAATAAACCGCACACCAACCCGGCATCATTTGCATTGATATTCTTCTTTGAGATTCTCTCTTTTAAGAACGATACTATTTTTTGGAGCATCTCTACAGAAACAGGCAGTTCATGCTCGATCAGACTCAAAGCCTGATGTCTGACCTTTTCCTCTTCATCGTTCAAAGCGTCTATAATGACGGCGGCGGTGTCCTGTTGATTGATTTTTGCCATGGCCGCCAGGGCTCTCGCTCTGATGCTGGCATTGGTGTGCTTAAGAAATTTCCTTACCGTTTTGCTATCCTCTTTTTGTCCGACCTGCATGATGACGAGCAAAGCGGCATTCAACACGGATAACGGATGATTCGACTGTCCGAGAACATCCATCGCCCATCGCCTCCCTGTTTCTCCCTTTTGGGATAATATCTCCACCGCACATTTCAAAATGTTCGGCTCTTGCGACTTGCTGATCATCAGGTCGACGGTTTTGATGCACATCGTGTTCGACAGCAGCAAAACCTCGTCGATTTTGCTTCGTAAATTTGCATCCCCCTGGATGTATTCATCGGCTATCCTTTCTTCCATGCCTTCCCAGATGGAATCAGGCATACCTTTAAGAAATTCCGATTCCTGAATCATGTCTTCATGATGAGCGGACAGATCGTTTAGAGCCTGCACAATCCGTGCGATGATTTTCCACTCACCGGCATTGACGAACGCGGGGATGACCCTCTTGACCGTTAAGACAATACTTTCCGCCTCCTCAATGGAGGACGCCTTCGAGATGTTTTCCAGGTAATTCTCTGTTTGCGATAATATTTCATCGGCCAGTTGAGCGCTTTCCCTGTCAATACGCATGTCCGCCGGAAGCATATCTGAATCGATAATTTTACATTCGAACAATTGTTCAAATAAATTTTTTATATCGGGCATTTTCTCCGCAATCATTCTTTCTGCCGCGATGTTGAGAACTTTAGCCAGATAAACATTTCTTTCGAGCCGCTGTTCATTCTCTTCCTGCGAAACCCCGTCCATCAGGTTATCCCGGTAAATATCAAATACTGTCGTGGAAATCGGCACGACGGCATCAGATTGCAATGAACTGATTATCAGTTTTTCCAACTCATCAACCTCCATGAAGTGGGAGACATGATCCACGACAATATCGCAGTTGACAATCAGGTCTTTTAGTAAATCATTATTCGTGAGGGGACGGATGATATCTTCCACAATCTGCTTTTTGATTACCTTCATTTTATCTTCGGTGGCAAAACGGAACATCGGCACCACGTTCAGATCCTTGGCGAGACGGCGCAAGATGATGGATACACGCCAGGGAAGTTTCCCTCTGGAAAGGACAATATCTGTTTTGAAAATAGTCGATACTTCAGTGATCCCCCTGTCAACAAGAGATTTTGTGAGGTATTCTCCCAGTTTGGATGTGTCCGCGGATTCTGCAATCGGCTCGCTCATCACATCGATAAAAGACTCGAAGTGCTCGGCTGTAATATTTTTTTTGATGACAAAACTGTTGAGACTTTTTCTTTCAAAGTAGTCTTTCAGTTTCGGCACAAACAGATCCGATGTGCTGGATTGTGTTAATTTTCTTATATTGAACGGTTCATTGAGAATGCCGCTGATATGGATGTCCACCTTATCCTCGTACTCATGGCAGGAAAGCATGATTTCGGAAGAATCGCCCAGTGTCTTTTTAAAAGCGATGTAGAGGCCTTTTTTGACTTCCTGGGAAACCGGGTGGTGGCTGTCATAATAGCCGCTGCGGGAAATGGCCTTGATGAGTTCAATAACGAATTCGCAGGTCGTTTTTGCCTTGGCGAACTCATCCGGAGTAAATTCCTTTTTTTCATCTTTCTTATAACTAGTTTTCTCAACTGTTTGCATCGTATCAGCCCTTTCGTTTTGATATGGTGTAACAACAGATCGATTAAAACTATATTCATAAGAAAGCGGATCAATGATGCCGGATACGCTTTTTTTTCGACGCATTGCCGTTTGAATGTATGAGATGTTTATATATAACATGTCTTGAAAGAAATACAAATCACAAATATCATCCCCCGTCTGATTTCTGTAACACCCCGGGTTGACAAAAGACCGAAAGACGTTGTAAGAAAATAAAACGTTGAGGCTCCGAGGATCACAATAAATGATGAATCACAGACATCCATTACACGGCCGTTCCACGGGAATGTTTCGCAGGATTATTCTTTGCTTGGCGCTCATCCTTGCCGTAGCGTCACTGGTCGCCTGTTCTCTGATCAATACCCTCTTCCCTCCCCCCGCCAAACCCGCCAAAATTGCCCTGGTGCTGGGCGGCGGCGGTTCCAAAGGATTCGCGCATATCGGTGTGCTGAAGGTTCTTGAAGCGCAGAAAATCCCCGTGCACATGGTCGTGGGCACAAGCGCCGGCAGTGTTGTCGGCAGTCTCTATGCGTCTGGCAAATCCGCTTTCGAATTGCAGGAAATCGCCCTGAAAATGGATAAGGATAAGATTATTGACTACGATTGGAAAATATGGAGCGGCGGTCTGATCATCGGCGACAAACTGGAAAATTTTATCAATACGTATGTCAAAAACACACCGATTGAAAAACTTAAGATTCCTTTTTATGCCGTGGCCACCAACATTGCCACCGGTGAAGAAACGGTTTTTGCCCGCGGCAATACGGGAATGGCCGTTCGCGCCAGCTGCTCCGTTCCCGCTGTTTTCCAGCCGCTGAAAATCGGGAATAACACCTACGTGGACGGCGGTGTGGTCAGCCCGGTGGCGGTCAATGTTGCCCGTCGTAACGGTGCGGATATCGTTATTGCCGTGGATATTTCAGGAGGACTCCAAAGAACCGTTCCGGACGGCATGTTCGATTCGATCAAAAAATCTGTGGATATCATGTATTCCAAAATCGCCGAATATCAGATCAAACATGCCGACGTCGTCATCCGTCCGAACATGAAACATATCAGCTCCACCGAAATGGAAAAATTCAATGAAGCGATTCTCGAAGGTGAAAAAGCGGCCACACTGAAGCTTCCTGAATTGCAACAGATAATGGCACAATTAAAACAGGAAAGACGTCTCTAAAGCTTTCTTTTTAGCATTCTGCAATCGAGTATTTATGATGATTATCGGCGCCCGGGCCCACAATCTTGATGAAGCCAACACCCTCAGCAAAATGCATTGCCCCTATATTGAAATATCGCTGGATGATCCCGCTGTGGTTTCGGGCTGGCTTCCTCAACTGCGGAACATCCTGAACCGGGACGGCATAACGTTTTTGGCGCATTACCCCAATGAAGACAACCCCTTTGATGTGGCAATTCTTCGCAATACGTTTCTCCCCCGTATCGTCACCTTGATGAAATTATCTCAAAAGCTTGACATCCATAAAGCGACCATTCACTTCTGGATTGACAAACGCCGTCTGCCTCATGATCTGATCCGCGACAAACTGGACATTCTTTCCCGTATCGTGGACTACGGCAATGATTTCGGCATTACCGTCTGCATAGAAAATTTGAGCGAACGCGCCGACAGTTTCGCCCCCGCCTTTGACGCCATTCCCGATCTGAAAATGACGCTCGATATCGGACATGGCCAGCTGCTTTCACGGCAAAACACATCTTTTCGCTTTATTGAAGAACATTTTCCTCGCATCGCGCACGTCCACGCCCATGATAACCATGGAGGAAAAACAGTAAGTGACGACCTTCACCTCGCCCTGGGCGACGGCTCCATTGATTACAAAAGGATTTTCAAACGACTGATTGCCAAGGGATACGCCTCAACCATCACGACGGAAGTCAAACCACAGGATCTGCTCAAAAGCAAACAGCGGCTGGAGGATTGCATCCGCAGCATCACTCCTGCACAAACGGGTAACGGCTTGTGACATCCGCAAAGATCTGTCCGTTCTTTTCTTTCAGGATAACGAAGCCCGCATGAACAACCGAACTCACGTCTAAAATCGTCCCGATATTTGAACTCAGGCCAAGGGATTCCAAATCGCTCAAATGAGTCAGATTTGTCGAGTTGATGTCCGTCTCACTATTATAAGCCTTGTGATGTTGCCTGAGCACCTCAGCGTTGTATTCTATTCCGTATTCGGTCAGATAGGACAAGGCTTTGGCAAATTTTTCATTTCTGTAACCGGCAATGGTTTCTTTCAGGCGATTGGCGATTTGGGCAATGGACATGGCATGAATTTCCTTTCTCGTAAATTCCGTCATGCTGGTAAACGTCGCATTGCCCAGATGCAGAGGGTCGATATCGGGATGCAGATCCCGCAGATTGATCCCGTTTCTTAATCTTACCTTCTCGGTATCGCGCAGGATGTGATCGTGATATTTTTTCAATAAAAATGAAATAATAATTTGATTACTGGAAATGGAACAGGTCTCGTTTTCCTGTTGGGCTGTGCGTTTCATATCCGCAAGAAATTCATCTGAAAAGAATTCCCTTCTGGTATATAATTTTTCATCTTTTTCATAATGTCCGGCCTTATCTTGAATTTCACGGCTGAGTTCGGAAAGCGACGGGAGAAATACTCTGTGGATTTTATCAGAATCAACAGGCAGCCCTTTGAATAATCTTTGAGGAGATGGAGGCAGAAAAGGCCTGCCCTCAGTGATACACATCCAGGCATAGAGGAAAAGAAGCATGGAAATGCCGTCTGCCACCGTATGCGAACAGCTTATGCCGGCCAAAATCCCGTCTTTGACCGGAATGCCCGTAATAGCAAAAAGCGGTTCGCCCGGCAATGTTTTAACGTGGACCATCATCTTTTTAATGTCTTCAAGACTGAGATCACGGGAAACAGCGTCAAGCGGCGGCAACTCATTCAACACGGCGCCGTCCGTACAATATTGCAATGCAAACTTGTTTTCACCGATCGCGATCAGACGACTGGAAAAGAGATTATAATGTTCAATGGTTTTGATGATGCTTTCTTTGAGTTTCCCGATGGGAATGTCTTTCCTGTAAAAATATAAAATTTCATTCGGACTTCCGGCGATCATCCGTTCATTTTCAAGAACGGACAATGGCAGAATATTTTTGCCGTAATTTTCTTTAAGATGGGCAGTATGTTTTTCATTCATTTTCATCGTTTCTCCGTAAATAAAATTTTAAATCCGAGCAACAACCGTTACATCCGGAACATTGAAAGTTCAATGGCTCTACTAATTAATATTCCTTATTTATCAATTACTTAAATCTATTTTATGATTCTTCGCTTTATAATCCGGTAGGCGATCAGGACAATGGCCAGGGCCGTAACCGAAAGAGACAAAATCCATTTCGTATTGGTGGCCAGCCCCGATATTGCAACCAGAACGGGCGTTGCCCGGTCAAGGTCCGCAAGGAAATAGATGTGCATCGTGTTTTCAAATAGATCGCACAGCCCCGCAATGAACGGTGTCAGAACAACCCCGTTGAATTTCGGATTGACATGGTTCATCTTAAAGGCCCGGGCGACCAGCAAACTCAGGAAAATACTGTACCAGAGGGGGTGAAAGTAATCCAGATAGAAGTGCTGATAATAAATTCCGATTTGTCCGGACGCAATCCATCCGGACGCAATGTCCTTGAATTTATCGCTGCTGAGAGTTGTCTGGAGCATAAAGGCCTGAAGCGTGCCTATTTTATGAAAAATCGTACCGAGAATGATCTGCGATGTAAAATAAATGACGGCAAACAACGCGATGAGAAAATTGGAATCCGATTTTTTCAGCACATAATTTTCAGCCCCTGTCAATCTTCCCATAATCGGCCTCCGGAGTTTTTCGATATGCTTTTGAAAACGGAAAAAATATAATCTTATTGACGTGATCTGTCAATCACAAGCTGCCTGGATGAAACCGTCTATGGCGTCTTTTCGGTGCATGCCCGATAAAACTGCGCTGCTCGGTTATATTCATCAATCATGGAGGACAGCACCGCCGTTTTGCCTTTGGCTTCCCCGACGATTTTGTTGTACCAGCGGCTCTTTTCATTATATGCGTAAATTTTTTCATTGACGTTCTGAATTTTTTGAGGATCATCGTACGTGTATTTTTTATCCGTATCGATTTCTGCCTGTTGCGCGTCCAGCTCGTTTTTCAGACGGTCGAGCTGGTTTTGCAAAGCTGCGATCTGCGCCTTTTTGACTTCAATATCACGCAGGAGATCTTCCGAAGGCGCAACACAAATATTGTGCGGCGTCGGCAACGACTGCAAACCGAATATCTGGACGGCAACGTAAGTCGGCCTTCCTTTCATTTTTCCTTCCAGCACAGCCGCTCCCATTTCCCGGATGTCCTCGGAAAGCATATTGTCCCGATGTCCGGGGCTTTGCATCCACCCCTCGACGATCTTCTGATTGGAGTGAAAAACGCCCTTCCCGATATTTTCCGCGATAATCTTATAGGCATAACCGACATCTTCAGCCAGGTCCGATGCCTGCTCGCCCGTGGGAGAAACATGCGCAAAATACTGTTTTCCCAGCATATCCCTCGCTCTGGCTTCTGCGATTTGATTCAACAAGCGATTCTCCGCAAGTTCAGCAAGGCCGTTATCGGTTCGCGCCTTGTTTGTCAGACGAATAATGGATTCCGGATTCAGTTTCTCTCCGTAAACAACGGGCAGCGGAATATGATCCTGAACCCTGCTTTGCAAAGCAGCATACGATTCCCCGATGTTGTCAGCATGAAAATAATCCCGAAGCGTCGGCATATCTGTAACGGCCAGCGCAAAAACAAAACCGGCCAGCCCCATGATCACGATGAAATGTTTTTTCAAAAAATCGAATCCTGTCGGTTTCTGCAATGCTGCATCATCCTTTATTTTTATGTGAAATTATATGAAGAAAGAAAGGGAAGGTCAACCGCAGCTTGCCCCGTTCAGCGCCGTTGAAAAACCATTAGTATTCAATATCAGCCGAAGCGGGAATTTCCTGCACGAACTCGACCTCGCGCGGGACTTTGTAATTGGAAAGATAGGTTTTGCAATAACGAATAATTTCTTTGTCGTCCGCGACCGCTCCCTCTTTCAGAATAACGTATGCCTTGACGATTTCACCGCGCATCAGATCTTCCTTGCCCGAAACTCTGGCGGCTTTCACCGCCGGATGCCCATTCAACACAGTTTCCACTTCAAGCGGATAAACATTAAATCCGCTCGTGATGATCATTCTTTTCTTGAGCCCGGTGATAAAAATATAACCGTCTTCATCCATCCGGCCCAGATCGCCCGTGTGCAGCCAGCCGTTTTTGATGACCGCCGCTGTGGCCGCCTCATTCTTGTAATAGCCCTGCATGACATTCTCTCCCCTGACAATCAATTCGCCGATCTGATTGCGGGGCAGTTCGCGTCCCTGATCATCCCCGATTTTAATCTCAACGCCTGTTATCGCCGTCCCGATGGATCCCGGCTTGTAAACCTGATCGAATCGATTGAAAGAACATACGGGCGACGCTTCCGTCAGTCCATAACCTTCCAGAAGTTTCAGATTGAATTTTTCTTCAAAGACATGCATGAAATCGGCCGGCATCGCCGATCCGCCGGTGACGCAAAGCTTCAGCGAACTGGTGTCGTACCGGGAGGCTTTTTCGTAAAAAATCATTCCCATAAACAGGCGCGGTACGGCTGAAATATACGTAATTTTTTCCCTTTCTATGGAACCGAAAAGACCATCCATCGTCAGCCGGTCCATCATGACAATGGAACAGCCCGCCCGGATGGTAAGAAGCATATTGGCCGTGGCTCCGAAAGCATGAAAAAGCGGAATCAGCGCCAGCGCAACATCATCCGGCGTTCTCTGGGCAATGGATTGCGTTACAACCGCCTGTGAATATAAATTGTGATGCGTCAGCACCGCGCCCAGAGGTCTCCCCGTCAACCCGGCAGTATAGATCATAACCGCCGGATCTTCCGGCTTGATCTCCACCGGTGTGAAGGACGCTCCCTGCGACTCCGCGCCCGGAAAAGGCTGGCCTTCCGGACTTAAGGCATCGACGGCAATGACCTGCCGGCATGTGGAAAGATTATCCTTGATTTCGTGATATTTTTTGAGCTGAGAGGATTGTGTGATTAAAATTTTCGAATCCGAATTATTCAGGAGATAAATCAATTCAGACGGGGTTGTCAGCGGATTGATGGGAACAACCACCGCCCCGTTTTTGACAATGCCGAAATAACAGAAAACAAACTCCGGGATATTGGGAAGCATAACGGTAACTTTATCGCCCTTGCCTATGCCTCGCTGCTGCATGAATCCGGCAACTTCGCCCACGGCCCGATGGAGCTGTTCGTAAGTAATATGCTGCTTGTCGCTGATCAAAGCGATGTGTTCAGCGTTTTTTTGCACCGCATCTTCGAGTAATTGAATGAGATTAATAGCCCTGAAACCTCCCCCCAAAATTGCCGGTCACTTAACATAACCCTGAATCATTTTTCAAGAAAATAAAAACCGGTCGCTCGCGTTTCATCCGGCGTTTTTTGTATAACAATTACCCGCAATAGTCTAATCATTTATTCATGTTTCTTCGGGTCGGCATGAATATCGGCATCGGGTCATCGGATAAAATTCGTCCATATGTGTTCTTCCGGCTCCGGCCGGACAATTCCCGCTTTCCGTCCCGCGGCGATGGATTTTAAAAGCCAGGCCATGTTTTGCCCCAGCGTCCGCATGATCTGCAAACCTTCGAGATCCTGCAAGACTTCTTCCGGCGTGTTGCCGTGAACCATGTTCCAGTACTGCGACGAGACCACCGGCATGTTGCTGATGGTAAAATATTTATTGAGCTGATCAAAGGCGGCGGTTGCCCCTCCCCGGCGGCAACTGACAACGGCCGCGCCCGGTTTATAGGCAAAGACATCGCTGCCTGCAAAAAAACACCGGTCCAGAAATGATGTAATAAATCCGGAAGCCCCCGCGTAATGCACGGGAGAGCCGAAGACAAAACCGTCCGCCTCGGCCGCTTTACCGATTGCAACGTTGACGGCATCATCATCGAAGATGCACTTCCCCGTCTCCGAACATTTCCCGCAGGCCGTACACCCTCTGATCGGTTTATTGCCGACGTAGAATATTTCCGCGTCGATATCCTGTTTTTTTAATGCCTTTGCCACCTCGGAAAGAGCGGCATAAGTGCATCCCTTCTTGTTGGGACTGCCGTTGATCAATAATACGTTCATTTTACCTACCTCTTCTTTTAATGAACATCATCCGATACGCTTTGTGTCTGAATACGATTATTTTTCTTTTTTTCATACTAAGCCAATCTTTCAAAAAATACAATGAGCCATTCGAAAAGATTGTTTTTTTCTTCCCCTGTCCGGTTTCCAATGCACAAAATGACAATTCTTCCTCATGATTAAACGTGAAAACCTATATAATTTCATCCTATTTCCTTTCTTTTTTTTAAGCCTCCGGGCGGTTGTCATTTGTCCCCGCCCATCTACAAATCCCCGGATTTAACCCGTTGACAAAATGACCGGCAGTTTCTATACTTTCGATTATGTTTGTTCGGATATAAACATAAAGTTCAATCAAGAAGGAGAAACAAACATGGCATCAAATTTTTTGTATTCCACTCGTGAACAGAAGTTCATCCTGAAAGAATGGCTAGATCTGTCCAAGGTCTTTGGAGCGGGACGTTTCCAGGGCGGCTACAGCGTTGATGATATAGATTCCATCCTCGAAAACGCGATGAAAATAGCCAAACTGTCGATAGCCCCCACCAGCGACGACGGCGACAACCTCCATGCCGTCTACAAGGACGGTAAAGTTACGACACCCGAATCCTATAAAAAAGGCTATTGGGCCATTCAGGAAAACGGCCTCGGCAGCAGCAACGCCGACCACACCGACCCCAGTTCCATGCCGCTGTGCGTGATGGGGGGCACCAATGAGTATCTGGCGGCAGCCAACGCCTCATTGGGACCCTATGCCATGGCGACCACCGGTTCCGCCGGCCTGATCCGCGACTTCGGCAGTGAAAATATTAAGAATATCTTCCTGCCTAAGATGTTTTCCGGTCAGTGGTCCGGCACCATGGACCTGACCGAACCCAACAGCGGCTCCGACGTCGGCGATATCACCACCAAGGCGACCCCCACTGATGAACCCGGCATCTACAATATTACGGGCACAAAATGTTTCATCACCGGCGGCGATCAGGACATCACCGAAAACATCATCCACCTGGCGCTTGCCCGAATTGAAGGCTGCGTCTCGGGAACCAAGGGCATCTCCCTGTTTGTTGTTCCCAAGTACTGGCCGGACGCCAACGGCGAAAAGGGCGAGTTCAACGACGTCAACTGCGGCGGCATCGAACACAAGATGGGTTTGCGAGGCTCGGCAACAGCCATCGTTAATTTCGGCGAGGACAACAAATGCCGCGGGTATCTTCTCGGCGATCCCCCCGTTGACGGCAGGGGACAGGGCATGGCCCAGATGTTCCAGATGATGAATGAAGAACGCACGGTCACCGGTCTTGCCGCCATGTCTGCGGCAACCGTCGCTTACAACAACGCCTGCGCGTATGCGGCCGGCCGTATTCAGGGCCGCCAACTCACCAATCCCAAGGCGGGCAGAGTCCCCATCATCAACCACGAAGACGTCCGCCGCATGCTCATGTTCCAGAAATCCATTACGGAAGCCTCCCGCGCCATGATTGCCTTCTCCTACTACTGCATGGATATCGCGGAGAATACTAAGGACGAGAACGAACGCAAGCTGGCCAAGGCATACATTGAGGTCAACATCCCCATCGTCAAGGCCTGGTGTTCGGACATGGCGTTCCTTTCCATCTCCGAAGCCATGCAGTGCTACGGCGGCTACGGTTTCTCGGAAGAGTACCCCATCGCCCAGCAGCTCCGTGACTGCCGAATTTATCCGATCTGGGAAGGCACCAATTACATCCAGTCCATGGATCTTATCGGACGCAAGTGGATGATGGCCGGAGGCCAGGTTTTTGCGACGTGGCTCGGCGAAATCGATAAATTCGTTCAGGCCAACAAAGCCAATGCCGTGCTGGGTGCGCAGGTCGCTCTTTTAGAAGAATCGCTGAACACTTACAGGGAAATTCAAAATACCATGGCCGGCTATCTGGGCCAGGGCAAACTGGGCATGATCGGCTTTTTCGCCACCCGCATCCTGCACGCCACAGGGTATATCTACGGCGCAAAACTTCTGCTCGAACAAGCGCTGATCTGTCAGAAAAAGGCTGATGAACTTGGCAAAGAACACTTTGAATATCCGTTTTATGCGGGCAAGGTGGCATCCGCCAAATTCTTCTGCCATAACATCCTGCCTGTGGTTAGTACGATTTTGAGAGTAATTAAGGAAGGCGACAACTCCGTTATGGAAGTTCCGGAAACGACTTTTGCGGTGTAAAACCGAGGTTCATCAGGAGGGACGGGCGTTCTCCCCGTCCCTCTTTTTTTTCACATCATTATTGAAACGCGTTCCCAGACCAGATCCATCACATTCCCCGCATCGTCACGGGCGCTCAGCGTGAGTCTGTCTTCGTCGAAAACAAACGTACGCGTCAGATCCGTCCCGATCCAGTCGGGAAACATGGCAGCCTGCACGTGATGATAGACAACGTTGCCGCAAATGTCATAGGTGCCGCAGTAGGATAAAAATGACGTCATGGCTTTGACGTATTTCAATCCAGCCGCAAGATATTTCCAGGAAATCAAAAGCTTCTTTGTTGCGGCGGCATCGCTGAGCTCTTCCGGAGAAACACCGATGCGGCCTCGTCCGGACTTCATCAGAATGGCGTGCATGAAGCCGTCCGGCATATAGGAAATGTATCCGAGAGGATCATCGCCGAAGGGTTTACTCACAACGCCGGAAGAAGACCTTCTTACAACTGATTTAAGTTTCCACGTTCCCACAAACCGTTTATAGATCGTCATAAATCTCATCCATAAATTTCAGGGCGCAACTCCAGAGCGCGCCGTTTTTTTGCGGATTGATCGGTGGATCAATCCCTACACTTTCATTTACTTGGGTAGGTAACAATTAACCCCGCACTGTCATTCCCGCATGGTTTTGGCGGGAATCCATATTTATTTACCGCCTTCAATTATCGTAATTTCTTCTTCCGTCAGGCCGTAGAGTTCGTAGACCAGTTTGTCGATTTGTTTGTCGGCAAAATTGAACCTACCTTGAAAATTCGACATGTCAAGCCGATTTTTCATGATTTTTTTTCGGTCTCCATGATCGTTTCGGACATCTTGTTAACAAGTGCAGTCTGAAACTTAAACTCAGCAGAGTCCTGTCTGCTCGTGTTACCAAAGTCGTTCTTGACTTCTTTGGATGCATTGTCTAAACTTGTAGCCGAATTAGGGACACGGGCAAAACGCCTTACATCACGTCGATTGCACAACGTGGGGAATCAACGATCATGAAATTAGACCTCTTTTTTGCCTCTCTTATCGGCGCGGCAGTCGGCTGCGCCGTCGCTTACGGAATCATCCGGCTCAAGGGCATCTGGATTCTCGGCGCGCTGCTTTATATCGCCGGCGGAATAATGGCTTTTCTCTTCGCGCATATTATTTTTTGGCATCTGGTTGCCGATACACATTATGTTTTTATCCCCGGCACAGTTGGCTTCTGCATCTGGTCGGTTTTTATAGCTCGCTTATTTTTTCCCAGGCATGTGTAACACGGTAATATTCTCCCGGCCGTAGCACCCCGCTTCCAGCGGGGGCGCGTAAAGTGGGGTTTGTGGGAGGCCCCACCGCATGCCGTTTTTTATTCTCCTATCTTGCTCATAATTATCGGCAAACCCTCCATACTTGGCCATGTATTGGTATCCTGAACAGCCACCAATGCATATCTCTGTTTATGGTCTCATTCTTATCAAGCAGATCGCCATAAGAATCTTTGACTTCATATGTCATTGACCTGAATTTTTCGTCAGCCTTTTCGATTCTTTCCCGATAAGGCTCAATTTGCTCGGTTGTGGCGTGGCGTAATACCTCATACAATGAGCTGCGTTTCCACAGATCCCAATCATATTCCGATCCATCGTCTCTTCCAATCCAATAGATGGCTTCTTCCCATTCCTCAATATACGGCTCCAGCCCCTCTTTTATTTCATCTTCCGAGAAACCTTGAAGGATGAAGTATTCCGTCAGCGCATCAGGTTTTCCGTGCCTGGCAATATATTCTTTTAGCTTTTGTTTATATTTGTACTTGGGCATTGGTAACAATCCCTTAGAAACATCGTAGTTTTTACGGATTGATCGGGAATCAATCCCTACATTTCAAAATTGTGTTTCCATTTTTTTGTAGGGCGTGCTCCCCTGAGCACGCCCCAAATTTTATTTCCCTTCGACTATCTTTATTTTAGTGACACTCGTTGAGAGCAAGCGTAGTGCTGCTCGAAACGTAAGTGGAACTATCCCAGGCGCGGAGCGCCGTGGGACTTCTTGCGTCCGATGATTCTTCATTTGCTTTCCACAATAGCAATTTCTTCTTCCGTCAGGCCGTAGAGTTCGTAAACTAATTTATCAATTTGTTTGTCGGTCGCGTCAATCTGGCGCTGGATTAATGTTTGTTCGTGACCGGTTTTGGCTTCGGCCAGTTGTTTGTTCAGGGCAAGCATTTGCTCAACGAGTCGCACCATGTTGTCGTGACGTTTTTTTTCTGCCTTGTTAGAGAAATTAATTAGTGGAGCCGTGAATCGCTTCATATCGAGTATTGAAATGCGTGGAAATGTTTTAGTGACCAACTTGTTACTTGATCTAGGAAAGTACCATGAAAGTAGTTCTGAATTCAGCAACCCAAGGATAAAAAAGTCGTGGTAACCTGCACTGCGACTCTCTTGTTTAATAATCACATTCAGGATTGTCTTATAGTTAACAAAATCTTCGTCCGTGAATGCCGCATGTATTCTGTAACGTCCAGAACCTGTAATTTCACGAACAAGAATGCGAGGCCCCTTAAAGAAATACTCTTGCCGAGGATGAGCAAGCCATGGACCATAAGATATCCAGTTCCCCTCAGTCCACTGGATTTGATAACGGGAGACATCATTTCCATTAAGCTCTTTACGAAATGTTTGATCTCTTTTTGTTGTTGAATGATATATACGTAAATCAATAATGCTTCTTTCTTGTCCCGTGTGAGAATCATATGCTTGGACACCTACACAAAAATCACAAAGCTCTGTCAATAGCACTCCGGCCTGCTTTATCTTATTGACTAGTTTCTGCTCTTTAGTACCAACTTCTATGTTAAACATGTGAGCCTCGCTAGTTGCCCACGAACTTTCGGTAAAATGGCGAACCTCTCCCATACTTTCTTTAATTTCTGAGATTGCAATGTCACGAGGCAGAAGAAGAACCCTGATGCACTGTTTATTATTGTTTAGTTTCTTCCCTTTTTTTACAAACGCTAAAATCGTGTTGACGGTGGCATTACTGAACACGCGAGTCGGTAGTCTAACCAAACTTTCAATTGTAGCATTAGTCAGAAGATATTTTCGCAGCGCCTCTGCTTCAATCACAGTAAGCCACGTGTGTGGAGTAATGAATCCCAGGCAACCCTCTTTTTGAAGCAACAAAATTCCTTTTTCGATGAAGAAACCATATGAGTCATACTTGCCGACAACTGACTCAAACTTACGACCAAGATATGCTTTATCTTCATTATTGAATAGAGCCCCATACGGCGGGTTGCCGATGACGGCGTCGAATCCGCCGGCTTTGAAGATTTCGGGAAACTCAGCCTGCCAGTCAAACACATTGACGCGCTGGGCTTCTTCGGAATCCAGCATGTTCATCTGTTTGCCGTCGTAGAAATCCGGCCCAATGAGCGAATTGCCGCACTTGATGTTGTTGCCCAAATTCGGCAGCGCGCGCTCATGGAAAAGAACCCGCTGGCGGTTAAGCGTATCGGAGGTTTCATCTTCCAGCACCTTTAAGAGCAGCGAAAGCTTGGTAACTTCGACGGCCTGCGTGTCAATATCCACGCCGTAAATGTTATTGAGCAGAATCCGTTTGCGTTCGGCGGTGGTCAGGTGCCACGTGTCGCCGTATCCTTTATAGAGTATCGGCCTTTTGGCTTTGGCGTGTTTTTCGGGATCGTTTTCGGTGTACCACTGCAAATGCCAGTCGAGCAGACACTGATACGCGCCCAGCAAAAACGAGCCGGAGCCGCAGGCGGGATCAAGGATGCGGAGCTTTTCTGCTGTTTTTGGATTTTTCCCTTCCAACAATTTACCCACAGTATTTTTGACGATGTAATCAACGATATACGTCGGCGTGTAGAAAACGCCACCCGCTTTTTTGACTTCGGGCTTGTCCTCGACCACGGCGCGGTGATCGCTGGTCAGGCGAATGACCTTTCCTAAAAACTGTTCATAGACCTGCCCCAATATATCGGCGGGCAAAACCGAAAACTCATAAGGAGAATCGGGATAGTAAAGGCGCGTAAGAATTTCTTTGAGCGGTTTGTCATCGATGGTGAGTTTCGTCGTCAGATTATCGGGCGGTTCGGCCTGGTCTTTTTCGTTGCGGAAATGAAACAGGCCGGAGTTGTAGCGGTCGTCGGCCTTATAGAAAAGCTCCTGCAGACGGCCGTAAATATTCGCGCCGTTGCAAAGAGAGCGCAAGCTGCCGTAGTCTTCAATGCCCCGGTCTTCAGCGATGCGCAGGAAGATAATGCGGTCGATGGTGCGCTGGACGGCATCGTTGAGTTCTCGAACACTCAGCGTGTTGCGCAGGGCGATGTTGCGGGCAAGCGCGTCGCGCCAGCTTTCGATTTCGGCAAGAAAAGCGTTATCCACTTCGGACGTGCCGCGCTTGGCCTTGCTGGATTCGGCATATTTATCGAAAGAGCCTTTGAGAATGACATCCTTGGAAAAGACGGCGGCAATTTCGTCCCACTTGTCGGCGTACTGGCGCCAGGAGTAGTAAGTGATCCGGGCTTTGTCGGATTTATCTTTTTGATCCGGCTTGATGCGGCAGTCGTAAACGGCGAATTCTTCAAAGTCGGTCACGATGGAAAGCGGCAGTTTGGCCGACCAGGCGTAACGTCTTACCTGAAAGGCGGCGGCGGGCGCGTCCTTGAGGTTGACGGATGGTTTCTTGGCTTCGACAAAGAATTTGCGCTGTCCGCCGATGCGAAAGGAATAGTCGGGCGCTTTGGTGACGCCGCTGACTTTGACGGCGTCTTCGTGGATGACATCCTTGTAGGCTTCGGCATGTCCTGCCGTATTGTTGACATCCCAGCCCAGTGCTTCAAAGAAGGGATCGATGAATTCGCGGCGAACCTGCGTTTCGTTATACCCGTTGGATTTATAGGATTCAATGTTGCGTTCGAATCGTTCAATTAGTTCCAGAATGATCTGCGGTGCAGGCATCAGAGGTCCCTTGTTAACATTGGATATTATTTTGATTGAAGTGGTTTTATACTCTCTGAAAGTAAAACTGTCAACCCCGATCCCCTTCCTGAAGGTTGATATAAACGGACGACAAAGGATTGCGGACATCGTCATACTAACAAAAAAAGGCAGAATCGTTTATGATTCTGCCTTTTTTATTTTAACATAAAGAGATTGTTAAACTGCGTCACCACCAGTGGGGGGACAGCCGGCAAAGATTTTTACCACAACATCTTCTTCCATCGGAACTTCAAAGTAAGCAAAAGGTTCACGAATCGTATCGCCGCTGATATTCCCTTCACCGCCTTTTCTTTTGGGTGGAACACCTCTTAAATTTTTCATAATCTTCTCCTTTTTTATTAAATTGTTGTTCACTTCTTCCGGTTATGAATACTAAAAGATTTTTAATGTTTTATCAATAACAAATTGCCGGTAGTCTTATGCCCGAAAGATTCTTCAATACCTTTCACGTCAGGGGATACATGCTTGTTATTTCAGCAAAGATCCGGCCGCTTTTTTCTTTCAGGATAATAAAGTTTGTTTTGTAATAAGCCAGACTGATGGATAAAACGCTGCCGACATCCGAACCGACGCCCATGGCTTCGAGATCGGTAAGGTGCGTCAGATTGCTGGAAAGAATGTCCGCGTCCATATTGCCCGGAGGATCGTTTTTGAACAGGCCGGTTTTGATTTCTATGCCGTATGCCGAGAGTTGGGATAGTTCTTTCAGAAAATTTTCATTGCGCATGCTGGAAATGGATTCTTTCAGGCGGAAGGCGATGTCGTAAACCGACAGGCTATCGATTTCATCCTTTCCGTAAACGGTCACGCAATAATACTGCGCATTGCCGATATAAAGCGGATCGATATCCGGATGAATGTCGCGGAAATTCACGGGCGTTCTCAACACGATCCGGTCCGTTTTCGGCATCATGACGCTGTGATATTTTTTCAGCAAATAAGCCGTGATAATCTGGTTGTCGGAAATACTGTATTTTTCGTTTTCCGCCTTTGCTCTGTTTTTCATATCCCGAAGAAATTCTTCCGAAAAATATTCCCTTTTCGCATAGGTTTTTATGGCGGCTCTTTTGACGCGTTTTTGAATAACGTCGCTGAGTTCCGATAAAGGCGGGGTAAATACCTTGTCGATCTCGATGGAGCGAGCCGGTTGGCCCTGAAATAATTTTTGCCGGGACGGAAGCAAAAAAGGCTTGCCCTCTGTGATGCACATCCACGCATAAAGAAACAGCATCAAGGAAATGCCGTCGGCCACGGTATGCGAACAACTGATCCCGCCGAATATGCCGTCCCGGACGGGTATGCCCGTTACGGCGAACAGATGCTCGCCCGGCAACGTTTTGACATGCACCATTCTGCTCTTGATTTCGTCGATATCAATCTCGTCGAATTTTTTATCCAGAGACGGCAGAACGACGGCCAAGGCGCCGTCCGTGCAGTACTGCAACGCAAATTTATCCCGATCGGTCATGATCAGGCGGCTGGAAAAAAGATTGTAATGATCAATGGTTTTCAAAAGGCTCGCGCGCAGTTTTGATACGGGCGTATCTTTCTTATAGAAAAAGAGAATTTCTATCGGCTCCGATCCCGGCATGGTTTGCTCGAATGCCGACAGCGGCAGAATGTCTTTGCCGTAATGCTGTTCCAGATAGGCCGTTTTTGCCTGATGATCGGTCAAATTGGTTTTCAAAAGGTTCACCCCCGTCGGGAAACTCTATTTTTGAATATCGTCATCTTAATCCGAACCTTTATGACTTCTCGGCATGAAGGTATTTTAAACATAAACGAAACTGAAATGCACAACAATTTTTAGTCTTGAATAAATTTTTTAAAATAATTATAATAACTAAAATTTTCACAATTAATAAAGAAGAACTATAGAAATTTTAGAAAGCGGTCCCCCTGCAGGCGGAACGTAAATTCACGCACACACGGAGATTTAAATTCCAATCTCATTCAAGATCAAAGGAGAAAAGACATGATAATTCCAGAATGTTGTCCCCCTAGCGGTGGTGAAACCGGGCTGTGATTAATTATCCGAACTATTAATTGATCCTTTAACAACCTCTTCCCGAAAGGAAGAGGTTGTTTTTTTATCGTCTTACATTTCCGGCTGTGTCTGCATGGCAAACACCCGTCATCAGCCGCCGTCTGTTTTTTTCCCCAAGCGATCATCCATTTCTCCGATGTAGGCTGCAAGCGTATTTCCGGCTTCTTCGATTGCGGTGCGCAGATGGTTTTCCTGCTGCTCGATGCGCGCAAGAATTTCCGTTTTTAATTCCGAACTTTTGGCTTCCTGTGCCCGCAGCTGGCCCTCCAGGTAGTTTCGCAATTCGGTAAAACGCGATAATTCCGCCTGATCCGCAAGCTCCCGCTGAGCCTTCAAGGCCTTGGCGTGCTGATGGGATTCCAGAAGCGCTTTGGCCTGGATATAAACGACAAACATCAGGCATAGCATGACGATCAAAACCAGCATGCCCAGCATTACCAGCCCCAGCGGCATGTGCACCGAGGTGAAACCGAGCGATAAGTTTGTCGGCGAAATAAAAGTGCTCCAGTTTAAGGCGGAAAACGCTGCAATCGCCGCCAGGATAATCAATAACAACAAAGAATGTAGTTTCATATCCAATGCCTCCACTGATTTATTTTGAAATATGCTGAAAATGTTTACCGGGATTCTCTAATCTTCCATTTCTCTATAAAAAAAATGTCTATTTCTTCGCTGGAGATTGGTAATAGCCCGTTCATCTTTCATTTAGCATAAAATTACTTTTTTCAAAATCAATTCTATTCCGCATCTTTCCTCTCTGCTTGACAAATTCTGTTGAATTCCTTATTCTTCTTCCTCAAAACATTAAGGATTCGGTAGGGATACATGGATAAAATATTTACAAAAAAAGGCGTTTTGTTCGGTTTTCTTCTGGTGGCTTTCATCATCGTTTTTGAAATCATTCTGGCCTCCCTTTCTCTTCCCGCCTGGCCGGCCTTCATGGTGATGATTTTCTTTTTTGTGGTACACGAAGACACAAAACAGGGGGCTCCTATCGTGATCGGCGGACTGGCCGGTATCTTTTGCGCGGTTCTGAGTGAAATGTTCATTGACGTCCTGATGCCCGTTATGGGACATGAAGCCGCCAAACTTCTTTTCATCGGCCTGTTCGTCTATGCGATTGTGCTTTTGAAGGACGCCATTCCTTACGTTTTCAACAGCTACGCCTTCATGTTTTTTCTCGTCTCCGCGATTGCCCGGCCGTCGGCAACGGTTTCGCCCTTTGTTTGGATGGCCGTCGAACTCGTTGTCGGCGTTATATTTATTCTGGGCATTCTGGGGATCAACCGGATCGTCTCCGCGATTTTGACGGAAGAAAAATAAAAAGCTCGTTGCATGATGATTGTTACAAAAACAATTAAACTTCAAACCCAGGGGTTCAACGATATGGTCAATATCACTCCCCGGGTTCTTTCCCTTCTGGAAGACTCGCCGGTTGCCGACGGGCTGATTTGCGTTTTCTGCCCCGGCTCCACCGGTTCGGTGACGACCATTGAGTATGAATCCGGCGTACTGCATGATTTGAAAAAGGCACTCGAAAGAATTGCCCCGTCGGACATCCCTTACCGGCACGATGAACGATGGGGAGACGGCAACGGCTTTTCGCATGTCCGCGCCGCACTGATGAAACCGTCTCTGACGATTCCGCTGGTCGGCGGCAGGCCGACGCTGGGAACCTGGCAGCAGATTGTCTTTATCGACTTTGACAACCGAAAACGACACCGGGAACTGGTTGTGCAGATTATCGGGGATGCATAATTCGATTCGACCTGCATCGTGCCCGATGCGACCGTTTGACAGACATTCCCGATTTGCTTTCACGAGTTTCTTTGTGCAGGGAGCCGCCTCGAATTCTCTGTTTTGAATTTTTTGTTTTTGTGGTAGGCTGCAAACCTCAGAAATCAAAGTTTCACCGTTTTTTGATTAATTTCCTATTCTTTTGCTTTTAGGGGGTGCCTATGAAAAAAGTTGTCATAGCCGGTGTCGTCATCATTGTTCTTGTTTTTTCATTTATCGGTTTCCTTCATGGAAACAATGCAAAGCCTTCATCACCTTCCGGCGCGGCGGTATCGTCAGGCATGCCGTCCGGAGCTGATACCTACATGCTTCTGAAAAATGTCAAATTCAGATTTGCCGAAGATATTTTCATCAACGTTCACCACATGCTGTCGATCACCGAAAAGATCAAACCTTACCCGTACGTGGATATGAATAATGATCAATCCTTCAGCCTTAAAATTATCAGCGGACATTGCTCGCTCGAGCCGCCGGTGATGGAAACTCTCTTCAATAAACACGTTTTGAATTATAAAGGCGCACCGCTGAAAGATCTTAAGCTGTCGACGGTGGAAATGGATATTGACGGTCAGAAAGTGCCCATGCTGAAAACAAGCGGCATGATGAAACTGGTCGTCTGGCTTCCGTTTGAAATGATTGCCAGAGTCGGCGTGGACAAGCCGACCAACCGGATGACACTGGAAGCCTATAAAATAAAATCCGTGGGGCTGCCATTTGTCAAAAACCTGATGGATATGTCCGGCGTCAAACTTTCCACCCTTTTATCCATCGAACCCGGCCGGGGTCTCTCCATTGAAAAAAACACCATGTATGTCGACGCGCTGAACATCACCCCGCCGCCGAAACTGGTCGGCAAGCTTCTTGATGCGAAGGCAAACGTCAGTACAAACTCCGTCGATCTGACACTTGGAGAGGAAAAACCGGCAAACGTCAAATATACCCTTCTGGTCCCGGACGCAAAAAACTTTATCTATATCTTCCAGGGGTCACTGATCTTCGGAAAACTGCTTGCGCTTGATGCAAACCTGCAACTGGTTGATGCCAATCCGGCCGATTATCTGGATTTCTATCTGAAAAAATATTTATTACAATTAAGCAGAAGTGCCATTCGGATGAAGCCGGACGCTTCGCTGATAGTCAATATTGCCGATTATCAATCCGATTCATCGCCCGCTCCGGCAAAACCAGCGGAACCGGCCAAGCCCACATCGTTATCCAAGGCCGCTCCGGCCAAGGCGGTTTCGACAAAACCCGTTGCGGGAAAACCGGCCAAAACGCCCGCTGCTAAACCCGCTGCTTCGGCGCCCGCGGTCAAGCAGCACGCTTCGATCAATCTCCATCTGGAATTCGATACGGCTCAATCCGCTGTTAAAGAACAATATCACTCTCATATCAAAAAACTGGCCGATTTAATGAAAAAATCACCGGATTCTCGCGTCGTCATACAGGGGCATACCGATAATCTCGACAAATTCAATAACCCCGACAATAATATAAAATTGTCTCAGGCCCGGGCGGACAGTGTTCGTCAGTATCTGATCGACAAATTCGGCATCAATGCCGCACGCATCAAGGCTATCGGCTACGGACCGAACCAACCGATTGCCGATAATGCCACTCTGGAAGGACAGAAGAAAAACCGGAGGGTCGAGGCCGTTATTCAAACATCGCCGCAGGGGATGGTCGCATCAACCCTTTAGCCCCGTTTCATAAAACAGCGACAAGGCTATCCACCGGATACGCCCTGTCGCTGTTTTTCTTTACCGGTAATCCCCGTTCACATGACCGTATTTTGGTTTGTTGCTCGAGCAAAATAAACCGAACGCCCCTTTGACATGTGGTAAAAATGATTTAAATTACTCAAAAAGAGTCGGGTTGAAAATCGATGATCAGGTTGGAAAAGATAATATCCGGCGGGCAAACGGGAGCGGACAGAGCGGGACTCGATTTTGCCATCGATCATAAAATGGACTATGGCGGATGGGTTCCCAAAGGCAGAAAAACGGAAGACGGTTCGCTTCCGCTGAAATACCATCTTCAGGAAATGCCGACACGCGATTACGCCATGCGAACCCTTCAGAATGTGCTCGACAGCGACGGCACGGTCATTGTGTCTCACGGTTTTCTCACCGGCGGTTCGGCATTAACCAGAGAATTCGCCCTAAAATACAAAAAGTCCTGGCTTCACATTGATCTGAACGCATTATCTCTGCCGGATGCCGCCCATATGCTTTTACACTGGCTGGAGGAAAAGGAAATCCGCGTGCTCAATATCGCCGGTCCCAAAGCCGGCAAAGACCCGAAAATATATAAGGCGGTTCTGCGGCTGCTTCAGGAGGCGCTGACGGATTCCCACGTTTTGGGCTCCGGCAAAAAGTCATGCGTCAAGCTTCAATGCACGCCGTCTTCGAAGCCGGGATCGTCCGGGGAGAAACAAAAATAAACACTTGCGAAAACGGAACGAGAAACTGTTAACAAGGAAAAACGGTTTAACGTAAAGGACGCTATCCGATGACCAATCCCAATACCCTGTTGATCAGACTTTTAACTCGGCTGCGCGATATGCGTCTCGTCTGGGATATCATGGGATCCCTTTACAATGGACGCATCTATAATCTGATCGAGGAACTCTACGACGATATCGCCAAAGATCTTGACACTCCGGATCAGGCGCAGATTCTCGATGCGGGCGCGGGCCGGGGATACCTGTCTGTGGCGCTGGCATCCCGGAATCCGGATAGCCATGTTACAGGAGTCGATTACTCCCGGATGCAGGTTCGCCGGGCTGAACGCTACCGCCGGGAGAAAAAAATACCGAACTGCTCTTTCCGCCAGAACAATGTCCTGTCTCTGGATTTTCAGAACGCCGCCTTCGATGCGGCGGTGAGTGTCGGATCGATCAAACACTGGCCGGATTCCCGCCGGGGTCTGGCAGAACTTTACCGCGTCTGCAAACCCGGAAGCTGCCTGATCATTTCCGAAACCGACCGCGACGTCCCGGACAACGAGCTGCGCAAATTTGTTCAACGCTTTCGCCTGCCTTTTGTGCCGGAAGATCTGCTTTTCTGGGGACTGCGTCACGTGGTTTTCGGACAGAGCTTTTCTCAGGATCAACTGGCCGACGCCGTCCGTCTGGCCGGATTCCGCAATATCGAAAGCCACAAGGTAAAAGCCTGTCCCTACGTCATTGTAAAAGCATGGAAATAAAACCAATAACCCTTCCTGGCTGATTTTCACATCCATTCCTCCGGCCTTCATTATATGCTTGCCAGATCGATCAATATTTTGTTAAACGACAATCCGAATCATTTCGGCAAAGGATGAAAAATATTCCATGACGTTAAAAGGTATTCTCACGGTTGTCCGTATTCCCTTTCTGATTCTGGCTCTGATACTGGGCATTCTCGGCGCTGCCGTCGCCTGGTATGAATCCGTCCGGTACGGCTCGCCGTTCAACCTCTGCTATGCGGTTCTTGCCACCATCGGGTTGCTGATTGCCCACGCAGCGGTCAATATTTTCAACGATTATTTCGATGCCCGCAGCGGCCTGGATTATAAAACCAACCGCACGCCTTTCAGCGGCGGCAGCGGCGCCGTTCCGACCGGATTACTGACGGTACATGAAAGCCTTCAACTGGGGATTATCTGCTTTGTCGTCCTTGTACCGATTGCCGTCTTCTTCATCATGAAAAGCGGATGGATGCTTCTCCCGCTGCTGATTGCAGCCATGTTGTTGATTGTTTTATACACGCCGTTTATTTTAAAAATGGGTTATCCTGAATGGTCGCCCGGATTGGGACTGGGCATTCTGCCTGTGATGGGCGCTTATTTTGTACACACCGGACAATATGCTCCGACCGCGCTGGTTGCCTCCATGCCGTCGTATTTTCTGGTGCACAATCTGCTTCTGCTCAATGAATTTCCCGACGCCGAAGCGGATGTCACGGTGAAAAGACGGACACTGCCCATCGTTGCCGGAAAGAAAAACGCCGCCTTCTTTTTCTCGGGTGTCACTCTGCTGGTCTATATCTGGGTCCTGGGCGCAGTCATTTGGGGGTCTATGCCCGTCTTTACACTTGTGTGTTTTCTCACGATGCCGTTGGCCCTTCAGGTTATTAGAGGTTCTTTTCGTTATGACGAAAGAGAACTCCTGATGGACACCATGAAAAAAAACGTGCTGCTTGTGCTGCTGACCCAGGCGCTCATTGCGGCAGGGTATATTGCCGCCGGCATCTTCTCTCGTTAAATCGGATCAACCCTTTAAAGCACCTGGTCATCCGGATGTTGCCTTCGGCCCGGTCCCCGGAGCCGACGATTTACCGGCCGCCTTGGCGGACTGCGGTTTGGCCTTTTTCGGTGACGCTTTGGCGCGTTTCGCGCCTGGTTTGGCCGCCGTCTTTCCCGCGGAAGGTGTTTTCACTTTTTTCTGCCCTTCGGTTTTGGTCAGTTGCCATTCGATCTTTTTGATTTTCGAATACGCCGCCTTTATTTTTTTATCGTCGTCCAGACGTTTCCCTTTATCAAGCGCCGCATAAGCCATACAGCCCAGTTCCTTAATTTGCTCCTGTATCTTCAGGTTAAGATTGAAAATTTTGTATTGTCTTTTTCCTTCCTCCGAAAGTTCATTCATTCTCACGGACACGACGGTTGCGCCTTCCCGCAAGACGGCAATCCCCTCTTCCATGCCTTTTTTCAAATTGGACTTGATCTTATCAAATATATTTTCCATGGTTTCCTCCTTATCTCCTTTTAATGTGCCGGGTTTCAGAATTGTCCATCCAGCCACGCTCCGGATGTTTTTACAATGCGGTCATGAATTGCCGATTGACGGATGCCCAGGGATTTCGGAACATGAAAAGAATGATCGCCGCCTTCGATCACATCCAGTTGCCAAGGTGCAGACAGATTTTTCAGAACTTTCCTGAACAGAATCATATCGCACAATGCATCTTTCGTCCCCGCAAAAAAAAGCAGCGGCACGTCCAGGCGGTACAGATGCGCATCTCTTGTTTTGGTCAGGTCGCCGGCAGGATGCAGAGGATATCCCAGAAAAATAAGCCCGTCGGCCGGCAATTGTTTTTCTGCGGCCATTTGAGAGGCCACTCTTCCGCCCATCGATTTTCCGGACGCAATGACATGATCGACCTGAAAAGGCATATCGGTCTGGAAATGCAGAAATACCGCGCCCCAGGTCGCTTCCAGTTTTTTTTGACCGTCCGGCGCCTTCAGGCCTTTTTCTTTATAGGGAAAATTGAAACGCAGCGACGGATACCCCGCCCGGGCAAGCCCGTCACTGAAATCGACAAGCATTTCATGTTCCATATCGTTTCCGGCACCGTGTGCAACGATCACGCCGGCGCGGTAGTGTTTCTTCTTATCCGGCGGCAGAGTCAGAACTGCCGAAACGTTTTCACCTTGCTGGATGGTGATGGTCAGTTTTTTTCTTTCCATAGATTATTTCCGCGTCTGTTTTCCCTGATGATTTTACGGTTTATCCCGATCATGTGCAACAAGTTTTCCGATGGCCTGATGGATATCCATTTTCATAAAACCGGAAATTTTCCGTTCGACGGCCAGCGCCTGATTTTTATTGAGAAGAATCCGGCGGCGGATTTTCTCGTCGGTGGCATATCGCTTAATCAGATCATCCACCCGCTCATCGAGGCCGACAATAACGTTGTGCATCACCCGCTTGTCGGCATAATAAACGATTTCCCTTTCTTCCAGACCGCCCTGAAGATTCAGATCCGGTATCGTGACATGCTGCTCCACAATCTCGGCAACACGTCGAAATCCCAGTTTTCGCAAAAGCACCCCTCCGGAGTCAGCGTGTTTTTCCCCGGTTTGAAGAGACCTTGTTTTGGTAATGTCATGCAGCAGCGCTGCGGCAACAATCAAATCCCGATTTATCGACAGTCCCTCCTGAAGATGGTCCGTAATGGCAAGGGAAACCCGCATTACCTGTCTGGAATGCTCCACAATGTTCGGCAACATGGCATACCGGACCATCAGGTCTTCGCATTCCGCAAGGTCCGGAATGCTATCTTTTTTATTTTCCATCATCAGTTTAAGATTTCTATTTTTTATAAATAATGTCAATCAAAAAACCTGTTCGGTTTTAAAAGAGGATGCAAGGAAGAAAATACACCGGGCGCCTAAACCCTTCCACACTTTTTAAACAAGTAGCACCGAAGAATATTTTTGATTTTGTCAGTGTAAACGGCTATCGCAACTTGCATTTTTATCACATACATGATAGGTAAAAAGAAAAATATCGAATGGGGTCCAAAAAGTCATCAGGACTTGAGGAGATTTTTCGATGGTTGGGTCGCCATCTGGCATAAGTCGGGTGAGCGATTTTTTTTATCCCGTTTTGCGCTGTCTAACGCACAGGAATAACTTTTTGAGGAAATAACGCAATTGAGAAGGACATTGGTCGGATTTGCATTATCTTTTTTTTCAGCGCTTTTGCTTTTTACATTTCCGGCAAACACCGGGGCGTTGTCCAAAGCGGACGTGTCCTTTTCATCGGACACGTTGGACCGGGGCGGAGTGATTCTTGTCACGGTAAAGACGAACGAGCAAAAAAAGCCCCGAATAACATGGCTGCAAAAAAAAGTACCCCTGGTATACAGCACGTCGGACGAATCATGGTCGGGATTTATCAGCGCGGACCTGCATCAGGAAACCGGATTATATGACTGCATGATCCGGGAGACCTCTTCCGGCTTTCAGGAAAGATATCCGATCCGTATCCGTTTAAAAGATTACGGCGTTCGCCGATTGAAACTTCCCAAAACCAAAGTGGAACTGGATGCTCATTCCTTAAAGAGAGTAAAAAACGAGGCCGCGGTCATTCATTCGTTATGGCCGGCCGGCGATACATCGCCAAAATGGAAAGGGCATTTCGTGATGCCGGTTGACGGAGATATCGTGGGCACGTTCGGCAAGAAAAGTATTATTAACCAGCTGCACAGATCGCCGCATACCGGTGTGGACCTGGCCGGCAAAAAAGGCGATCCGGTTGTCGCCATCAATCACGGCAGGGTTCTTCTAGCGGCCGACCATTTTTTCAGCGGCAAATCGGTTTATGTGAACCATGGCGGAGGCATCATCAGCATGTATTTTCATCTTGACAAAATATTGGTAAACAAAGGAGATGATATTCACAAGGGCGAAGTCATCGGCCTTTTGGGTGCAACGGGACGCGTTACGGGTCCTCATCTTCACTGGGGAGTGAGAATCAACGGCAACCGGGTCGATCCCCTGACGTTGATCGCATTGAGCGGCACTCTTGAAGAATAAATGGATGATACGTTTTTTCGGGAAAGCACAAAGCAATGAATCGATAAAGATGGCCATTGGACAATCAATGATTTTTAAAAAGAAAACGTCGCACGGATTTACATTTTTAATATCGTTCATCATCGTTATTTTTGCGGTTATGTTTTTGGCGACGGACGTTCATGCTTTGGACATTAGCAACATGTACAGCCCTTTGAATAAAAAACGTCCGTTGCGTTCGAAAACCCAATACATCATTTTGCATACGACAGAAGGCGCTCTGAACGGTTCGCTTCGCAAGGTTCATCAGTTCGGGGAAACGCACTATTTTGTTACGCCCACCGGAAAAGTATATCGAATCATTGACCGCAAAAAAATCGCCACCCATGCGGGCAGAAGCATGTGGAACCGGCAAACCACCCTTGACAATGTTTCCATCGGCATTGAAGTTGTCGGGTTTCACGATCAAGACATCACCCGGGCGCAGTACACGGCGCTCCGTCAACTATTGCGTCAGTTGAAAAAGATTTACCGGATCAAGGATAAAAACATTCTGACGCACTCCATGGTGGCTTATGGACGGCCGAACATTTTTCATCCCCGAAAACATCGGGGCCGAAAAAAATGCGGAATGATTTTTTCTCATCCCGATGTCAGAAAACTTCTGGGGCTCTTGCCCGGACCCAAAAGAGATCCGGACGTTGCCGCCGGCCGGCTCGTTGTTGCCGATCCGGATCTGCACCGTTTTCTCTACAAACCCCCGAAGGTGTTGGCGGCTTTGAAAGGAACGAAGGATTCATCCGGCAGTCGATCCATGGTTATTGCCCAGGGGAACAATGCCTGGCGCATTGCCCGGGATAAGTACGATGCCCCCTCGACAATTTATACCTATCCCAACGGAAAGAAATTGCGCGGCAATGAAATCCGCAAATGGGACAGCATCCCTGTGGGTACCCGCGTTTCATTTGTGGATGAAGACCGGGAGCAGGAATTCGAAAAATTCCTGGAAATCGGCAAAGATGGGAACACGGTTCAGGATCTGGCCGGCAATCTTTACGCCGATCCGACAACAATCTATTTTTTCCCCGACGGACTGATCCGAACCGGCGCAGAAATGAAGAAATCGTCGTCTCTGCGCAAGCTCCTGAAAAATCCGCCCAAAGGAACCCGTTTGCTGGTGGGTTATATTTACGGCGGGTACGTTCAAAAAGGGCGATCCGCCACCCGGATCGCCGGCAGAAAATGGAATTATCCATCGACATTCTATCGAATGCCTGACGGGCGCATTCTCAACGGGGACAACGTAGAGAAAAAATCCATTCCTTCCGGAACCCTGATCTTCATCATGAAATAAACCGTTTTTACCCGGAAGAATGCTGCGGCTGAAACGGATCACATGCCCGGTGAATCCTTGATAAGGCTGGAGGACGAACCAAGACGCGGTAACCGCCGTCACGGTCAACTGTCAACGGAGGCAAAAAGATGCATTACTCGCCTATGATTTTCACCAGCACCCGTTTTCTGCGTCTTCCGTCGAACTCGCCGTAAAAAATCTGTTCCCACGGTCCGAAGTCCAGTTGACCGTTTGTCACCGCCACGACAACCTCCCGTCCCATGATCTGTCTTTTCAAATGCGCATCGCCGTTATCCTCGCCCGTCCGGTTATGACGGTAATGAGCAACGGGCTCATGGGGCGCCAGGTTTTCCAGCCAGTTTTCGTAGTCCTGGTGCAGACCGGATTCATCATCGTTGATGAACACCGACGCCGTGATATGCATGGCGTTGACTAACACGATACCTTCATGAATGCCACTCTCCTCTAAACAATCTTCCACCTGTGAAGTGATATTGATAAATTCCCTTCTTTTCTTGGTATTGAACCAAAGTTCTTTTCTGAACGACTTCATTCTTTGCCTCCATTAAGCAGCTGAAAGGGTTACCTTTAACAGCCGCAATACAGCATCATATATCGTTGGGTCTTTACGTAATCTTGGCCCCGCAACATTGAGGACTTTGATTTGGTTTTCAGTCAGCCAGGAAATCAGTTTTTCAGAGACCGGAATAAATATCGGCCCTAACATTTCATATTGCCGCACATGCACATGCGCATGCTCATGCCGACGATTGATGGAAAGAGATTCTCTGTTTTGTCCCAGGGTTATCGCGCTAACGCCGCCACGTACAGGCATACATTTTTTAAGGATGAGCGATATGAGCCTGCTGTGTAGCTCGAGCACACCGTTAACCACATGCATCCCGCCACGGGTAAACAAAGCCAGCGGAACAAACAGAAGTCCCAGCGTCGTGTTGGGCAGTGCCCATATATATCGCAGGAATTTCATTTTAACGCCTTGTCCCCAGAATTCCCGGTACTCACAAATAAGCGGTTGTTATGCAACTGTTTGGTTTTTGCCCTGGCGTTTGGCACTATAGAGTGACTGGTCGGCTCTATTAATTAAATCCGCGCTGTTTTCACCGGGACGGAGCTGGGCAAGACCGATGCTGACAGTCACTGAAAATTTTTGTCCGTCGCTTGTTTCAAAAGTATCATCACTGATTAAGCGGCGGATTCTTTCCGCAACATCCAAGGCTTTTTCCTTTTCGGCTCCCGGCAGGATGACGGTGAACTCCTCTCCGCCGTATCTGCAACCGTAATCCTTATCGCGAATCGACATCAGAAGGATTTCGCCCAGTCGTTTCAGCACCTGATCCCCGGCAGGGTGTCCGTACGCGTCATTTATCTTTTTGAAATCATCCAGATCCAGTATCAACAATGACAGGGGATCGCCTAAATTACCGGAAAGGGAGATTTCACTTTTTAGTTTTTCATTAAAATACCGTTTATTGTACAATTTTGTAAGGCCGTCGGTATTGCTTAAAATCAACAGACGGTGTTCCCTGTTTTCCAGTTCCCGGTTTTCCTGCTGCAACGTTCTTATCCGGTCCGCCAAGGCCAGGGAGAGTAAAATGGATTCCGCGGCAACCGCGATCGGATAAGAATAGGTAATTAACTGTGTTTGGGGCAGGATGCCCAAGCTGCGAAACGCCCAGGTCAGCATACCGACGGATAAGACCGACCATGCAGTTAAAAAATATCCGGCCGGCTTCATGCCTTTGATAAAACATACCAGGCCGGCGGTGATAGCCATGATTGGAAAGGTTAAGCCGATGGCGGCGCCTAAAATCTGCACCTGATAATAAAAACCCGTAACAGCCATTAATATCAAGAGGATAGCAAAAAACATATACGCCATTAATATTTTATCAATAAGCGGCGCATTCTTGGAAGTCAGCAGAAAGGTACGGCAGAACCAGGCGGCGAAAAAACCAGCAGAACCGGTGAATACGTAAATAAGATAAAAATGTGATCCCGACAGTATCCCGGTAAGCGCACTGAAATGACCGAGCCCTATGGACAGGTAGAGGAAGTTTGAAAATATGTATAATACATACACCAGATATGTCTTGTCCCGGAGGGACAAATACATGCATGCATTATAAAGGGTCATGGCAATAATCAATCCATAAATAATGCCAAAAACGGTGAAATCCCACGTAAGCCAGTTGCGGAATTCATTTAATCGTCTAACATGCAGCGAAAAATTCAGCGGCGGTCCCCAGGACGCCATTTTAAGATACATGGGACGACTTTCATCATAATCTTTGGGGATAAAAAATATGGAACTCCGGTTTAAGATGTTTATCCGGTTTGATTGATCAGATGTAACGGCAGAAAGTTTTCTCCAGCTTTCTCCCATGATTTGTGCCGTTTTCCGAATATCATGGCTATCCCGGATAACCGGAACCCACAGCTCGATTGTCGGCATCCAGGCACGGTCAATTTCCAGGAGCCATGAATTGTTATCCAGGCACTCATATTCGCATGAATTTTCGGATTGATCGAACTTCAGCAGAAACCTGAACCAGTACGTGGATCGGGTGATACCGAAATTTAACTGCGGGTCATTTAACGGGACAAAACGATCCTGCGTGCCCGGGTGAAGCAGTTGCTCCAACGACAGTTCTCCGGCAGGATCTTCCAAAAATTCAAGAGCCCGGCAGATGTTTACTTTTGGGGAATCTTTTAGAAATGTTGGCTCCAGAGCATGGGCATGAACGCAATGGAACACGATACCTGTGACAAGACACAGCAGCCATAGTCTTCTTTTATACACCGTCATTGAATTGATTAGAACTTCCTTTTTACTGTCGGCAGTATAGGAAACGGTTTCTTGAGAGTCAAGAATATTCTGCCACAAGATATGGGGTGCAACTTTATTGATTACGAATTGAAAGGCAGCACAATTTTCAAAATGAGACTGTAAACTAATCTGTGTAAATGGATAATTTTTCATATTGCCGCCAAATCAAAACGGCCCTCGTACATAACAGCCAGCTGAGAAATTGTCAAAGCCCAGTTGGCCAAAGGCATCGTTCATTTTTTCATGACATCCCGAATCGCCAGATATAAGATTTCGGTCAGCGCCTCATCATTGGAAAAAACAGACCGGTTTTTTGTCACCTTGCGCAGTTGCCTGCGTTCATTTTTCCGACGTTCATAGCTAATGACTGTCGAGATTCTGTTCATTAGATAGTTGTCAATTTCTTCAACACCGCCACCTTGATTGATAATCTTTTTTATCTTTACACGGTGATGCTCCCGGATTGACTCTCTCGTAAAAGCTTCACTCATATTCGTGACTCATGGCTTAATAAAGGTTCTGCTTCGTGATTAAAATTTTTCTTCATAAAAATTCTTGCCAATTTATCAACACCTCCTTTGCGATAAATAAAAAGTGGACAATCCGACGACTGGCAGCTTAAAACTGCTCCCACATGACCGTTCATGCAAGCGACGCAATATGTGCGAATCGACTTTTGTCTTTCTTTGACATTCTGCTTCCCCTTACTCGTCCGATATGAATAAAGAGGGCAAGAATTCATTTGCAGCCGGCAACATCTTTTGGGCTCCATGCAGAACAGTTAAGGTACTTTTCGTGAATGGCCTTTCGTCGGTTCAATGACACTATTTGAACACCATTTTTGCCTATTATTTTATTTTTCATTCTCATCTCCAAAAACAGAAAAGCCTTTGGCCATTAATAGCCAAAGGCTTCTTTAATACGAAATGAATGCAGAGCCGTGACTTCGCCCTTAAATGTAAAAGGAATAACTTTTGCTAAAAGTACTCTTTCGTTGTATTAATCAAGGCCAGTCCTTCGCGAATCCCGCTTTCACGCAGACAATCCTCCACCTGACCTGTTATGTTGATAAACTCGCGTCTGTGCGCGGTATTAAACCAGAGTTCTTTCCTGTATGATTTCATTAATCTCCTCCCGGAATGATTTAAAATCCGTGTAAAGAATCGCCTTCCATCCTTTTTGTCGGGCACGTTGAATATTGCCCGGATCGTCATCAATAAATAAAATGTTCTCCGGTGTTTCTCTCAGTAAGCCGGCAATATCATCAAAAAGCGACGGATCTCTTTTCCCTTTGCCGAGATGATAACTGTTAAAGACATAATCGAAATGCCTGAAGAAATCAAAACGTGCATTCAGTCCGTCCAGCCAGTCCGTCTGATCGCTCAGAATGCCGACAATAAAATTTTCCGACTTCAGTTTCCGGACCGCTTCCATCATGGCATCATTGAGCGCAAACCTCGAAATCAGTTCACCCGATAACGAAGCGACATCCCCCCGGATGCCGGTTTTCGTTTTGAGAGACTTCCAGAAATCGCTTTGCGAGCCTTTTCCCAGAATATAACCGGTTTCATAAATCGTATCGGCGGCTGTTTGAAGGAAACTGTCGGGGTGAACTCCGTTCGCTTTTGCGATGATTCTAAGCCCTTTTTTCCAACCCTCTTCCGAGAGCACGCCGCCAAAATCAAACAAAACGACATGAACACGTTTATTTTTACAATTTTTATTTTCCAACAATTTATAACTCCCTGAACTCGGCCATCCTTCTTATCATTACATCCATTTTGACCGTTTTCCATTTTTCATTTCAAACATCCTTTGATCACCGAAATGACACAAAGAACCATCAACCATTAACTATCAACTATCAACTAAATAATTTTGTCGGACATCCCTCCGTTTGTCATGCCCGAGTGGGCTTGTCGGGCATCCAGTCTTCTTTTTTCCTGTATACCGGCCAGGCCCGCGCCGGTATGACTCGGAGGTGTTGTGTTACTTCGAACGAATTTAAGAAGTCTTAAAGATTTCTCGCCACTGCGTTTCTCGAAATTACACGGAGGGGTGCTTTGCACCCGACGTGACGCTCCGATTTAACGTGAAAAAAAATATCCAATAACGCAAAGCATGATAAACACGGCGATGGCTGAATAAAGTATGATGCGAAGTTTTGTTATGTCTTTCATGATTCATTTTCCTTGACGGCTTGTATTCTATTGTGAATTTCGGGCAGGAAGACCGGAACCTTTGCTGCCTGATCCGGCTATATCGGCAAAAAAACGTCAGGATTCTTTGCTCCCCCATCGCAAGGAACGTCTTCGGCGAACCAATTCATCGTATAAATTATCCAGCGGCACATTTTTCCCGCCTCCCTCAAGCATCGCTACCGCAGCCGCCACCGCCTCCAGGGTGGACATATAATTCGGACAGTGCTGATCGCGCAATCTCTTTCTTTGGGCGACAGGCGCCTCCAGGGCCAGGCGAGGCATCCGCCATAAAGCGGGCAGACTGCTGTACAACCGGCGGGCCTGTTGCCATGTTGCATCAATCACCACCACCCGAGCCGGGGATTGCCTGTCGGATGTCCGCGGAAGCGTGCCGGCTCCGTCCGGCCACAACAGCCAGGTTCCGGGAGCATTCAGCAGATCGTCATCCACGCACGCCAGACCGATGCGCTGACCTCCTCCGCAGGAAATGAGTTTTGAATTCGTAAGCGCCAGCGCAGCCAGACGGCCTGTGTTGCTGGGCTTTTCCGCTTCGTAAATATGCCGGAGGATCAGAAATTCCACGCTGGTTTCCACCGCGGGGATGATGGGACACAGGCAGATTTCCCGACGCTGATAACAGCGTGAGCAGTGTGTGTTATGATTCGGCAACCTGTTCGAACGCATTCAAAATACTTTCACATTATTTTGTTGCCCAGTATACGTAAAGCCTTTTTATCTGTCAACGGCCCCGCCGTCTAAAATTCTGAGCTGCCATCCCTGCCCGCGCCGCTCTTTTTTTGATTTTGCGTTGCTCATGCTTCTTTTTCCGCACCTGCGGAAACTGGACTCGTTTTATTTTTAAAAAACTCAAAATAAAGCAGTGGAACAGCAATCAGGGTGAGAAGGGTTGAAGCCACCGCGCCAAACATCATGGCGATGGCCAGTCCCTGGAAGATCGGATCGAAGAGCATGACAAACGAGCCGACCACAACAGCTGCAGCGGTCAGAATAATCGGCCGGAAGCGCACGGCCCCCGCCTGAATAAGAGCCTGGCGCAAATCACCCTTTTGTTCCCATTCCATCTGTATGAAATCCACCAGCAGGATGGAATTACGGACAACAATGCCGGCCAGGGCGATAAAACCGATCATGGACGTTGCCGTGAAAAAAGCACCGAACACCCAGTGACCGGGAAGGATACCCACCAGGGTCAAAGGAATCGGCGCCATAATGACCAGCGGGGTCACAAAATGTTTAAACCATGCGACAACCAGAATATAAATGATGATGAGTACGACGGCAAAAGCAATGCCCAGATCACGGAAGACTTCGTAGGTAATGTGCCATTCTCCGTCCCATTTCATCGAATAACGATCTTCCAGCCACGGCTGGCTGGTATAAAACTGTTTGAGCTCATAACCTTCGGCCAGCGGCAAACCGGCAATGTCCGATTTCATTTTCAGAATGGCATAAACGGGACTTTCCTCTGTGCCGGCCACGTCTGCGGTGACATAGGTCACTTTTTTCATGTTTTTGTGATAGATGGTTTTTTCTTCGACCGCTTCATGCATTTTGACCAGTTCGCCCAAACGCACTTGATGTCCGGATGCCGAGGGAATGGTCAGTGTTTGTAAATCCGTCAGATTGGAGCGTTGTTCAACGGGCATGCGCAAGAATATTTCGACCGGTTCTTTTTCCGTATCCATGTGGACAAGCCCTGCTGCCCTTCCCCCCAGCGCAACTCCCAGACTCTGCGCAATGGCGTCCGTCGAGATTCCGACGGCGGCGGCTTTTTCGTGATCCACTTCAAACACCACCTTGCGTTGATCATCTTCCACAAACCAGTCTACATCCACAACCCCTTCCGTCTTTTCAAAGATAGCGCGAACCGATTTTGCAATGTCGATTTGTCGTTTTGTTTCCGGCCCGTAAATTTCCGCAACCAGCGTACTTAAAACCGGCGGTCCGGGAGGAATTTCCGCCAGCTTGATGCGGGCCCCGTAGCGATCCCCGATTCGCTTCAGGTCCGGACGCAGACGTTTAGCAATATCGTGACTCTGTTCGCTGCGTTCATCTTTGCCGACAAAATTAACCTGTATGTCGGCTACATTGCTGCCCCGGCGCGTGAAATAATGACGCACCAGTCCGTTGAAGTTATAGGGTGAGGCAGTTCCCACGTACGCCTGATAATCGGTCACTTCCGGCACAGTTTTCAAATATTCCGACATCTCCCGGGTCAGCGCCGCCGTTTCTTCCAGCGTGCATCCTTCCGGCATATCAATGACCACCTGCAGTTCGCTTTTGTTATCAAAAGGCAGCATTTTCATCGTCACCTGCTTTAAGGGGATCAGAGCCAGCGACAGCAAAAGCAATCCGAGGATGACCGATAAGGCCACCACGCGTTTTTTCCGGACATCAATCAACGGCGCAAGAAATTTTTCATAATAACGGGCAATACCCTTTTGCTCGTTTTCTTCCGGATTGTGCCGGACGTTTTTCAAGACAATGTAGGCCAGCCAGGGACTGACGATGAACGCCACGAGAAGGGAAAAAAGCATTGCCGCCGACGCGCCCACGGGAATCGGCCTCATGTAAGGGCCCATCAGCCCGGAGACAAACGCCATCGGCAACAAAGCGGCAATAACCGTAAAGGTCGCCAGAATGGTCGGATTGCCGACTTCATCCACCGCGTAGACGGCGGTGAGCGGTTCAATTTTGTGCAGGCGGAAATGGCGGTTGATGTTTTCCACGACGACAATGGCATCGTCCACCAGAATGCCGATGGAAAAGATCAAGGCAAAGAGTGTCACACGGTTCAGGGTATAGCCGTAAAGATAATTGATGAGCAGCGTCAGCGCCAGCGTCACGGGAACAGCGATTGCCACAACAATGGACTCGCGCCATCCTAGAAAAAGGGCAATCAGGATGATGACGGAGAAAGTGGCGATGAGCATGTGATATAGTAATTCATCGGACTTTTCTTTGGCCGTTTCACCGTAATTTCGAGTCACCGTCACCTGAACATCCTGTGGAATCAGGTGTTTTTTCAGCGCCTCCACTTTTTTCAACGCGTCCTCGGCAACAAGGCTCGCGTTGGCTCCTTTTTGTTTGGCCATGGCAATGGTGACGGCTTCATACTGGCCGGCCGGATGACCGGACAATCCTTTTATCGCCGCGTTTGGCCCCATGCCCATGAAAACATAATTGGAGGCTTCTTCGGGACCGTCGCTGATGCGGGCCAAATCCTTCAAATAGACGGGTCGCCCGTTGAAAACGTGGACAACCAGACCGCCGGCATCCTCCGCATCTTTTAAAAAACGTCCGGTCTCCACGATCGTTTCCGCATTTCCGGCTGAAAACCTGCCGGAGCGCACGACGACGTTGGATTTCTCCAAAGCCGTCATGATTTGAAAAGCGGATAAATTGTAGGCGCGCAGACGCTGGGGATCAAGCGTCACCCGGACCTGGCGACGCTGACCGCCGATGACGGAAAACTCCGAGACGTTCGCATTTTTTTTAAGTTCGCCGCAAATCGACAGCGCCATCCGGCGCAATTCGTAACCTGTATACTGGGGAGAGGTGCTCCAGAGTGTCAACGCCAGCACGGGCACATCATCGATGGATTTTGCCTTGACCATCGGCTGGGAGACACCGGGCGGAATGAGATCGTAATTGGACATCAGTTTATTGTAAAGCTTCACCAGACTGTCTTCCATATCCTCGCCGACATAGAAACGCACAATCGTCATGTTGAAACCGGGCTGGACAATGGAATAAACGTATTCGACGCCTTTGATTTCCGACAGCAATTTTTCCATCGGAATGGTCACCCGTTCTTCCACTTCTTTTGCAGAAGCGCCGGGATAGTTCACAAAAACATCCACCATAGGAACAACGATCTGCGGTTCTTCTTCACGGGGGGTAATCCCGACGGCAAATATGCCGAGGAACAGTGCCGCCACCACCAGCAGCGGCGTTAACTTTGATTGGATGAAGGCTTTGGCAATTTTTCCGGAGATTCCGATTCCTGTCATTGATGTTTTGCTCCTGAGATCATGCCGCCATCAACAACATTTTCGACGCCCGCCGTGATAATCCGGTCACCGGGCTTCAGGCCGGAAAGAATTTCCACACCGCCTGCCGAGAGCTTGCCCGCCCGCACAAGACGATACGTTACCAGTCCCTGATCATCCACGGCATAGACACCGGTCAGTTGGCCTTTGCGGACCATGGCTTCGTGCGGAATCACGATGGCTTCCCGTTTGCCTACGGGAATACGCACACGGGCGAATAAGCCGCTGCGCGGTTGAGCGTCTTTAAAACCGATCTTCACGGTAAAGGTGCGGGATTCGGGATCAACCGAGGGAAACACCTCTTTGACGATTCCCGTCAAGGCACGGGGCTCGGTATCCACCTCGGTTTCCACCGGCATCCCCGTTTTAATCGCCGGGCCCATACCGGCATCAATGGACGCTTCAATATAAGAGCCGCCTCCGCCTTCAATAACCAGAAGCGGCATTCCGGGAATGGCCATGCTGCCGGCTTCGATATGTCTTTGGGTGATTCTGCCGGCAAGAGGCGCCGTAACTTTGGTAAACGACAAATAGGTTGCCGCCTCGTCCGCCATTGCCTTGACGCGATGATAGTCGGCATCCGCCACCTTCTTTTGCGTATCAATGCTATCCATCTCCTGGCGGGAAACGACCTCTTCCTCATAAAGCTTTTTATAACGCTGCCATGTCGTCTCCGCCAGAACCTGACTTTGCTTGGCCGCTTCGACAGACATATTGGCGGCATGCAACCGCTGAACGGCATCCCGGTCATCAATGGTCAGAAGCAATTGCCCCTTCCGGACAGCATCGCCTTCCCTCACGGGAAGCGAGATGACCGTGCCCATCACCCGGCTGGCAACCAGGCTGGTCACGGACGAACGGACCGTTCCGGTAACGTCATAAACATCGTCAATGGTTGATACGGCAACAGGCTCAATTTCAACACCGGAAATGGCCGGCCGTTCGACGGGCTCTTCTTTCTTGTTTTGACAACCAATCAGCAGCAAAGCAAACAACACAGCCCCTGCAAGCATATAAACGAAAATCCTTGCGGGACCCCTTTGCTTTTTCATCATCATTGGTTTATCGGACGGCAAGACGGTTATATTTTTTAAGGAAGATATCGCTGCGGTGAACCATCGTTGCATAATCATAGGCTTTTGTCTCCTGTCATCATGTCCTTCAGGTCGTTGATATTTTTATAATATAAACTTCAGCCGATGTCCACTAAATCAGGCATGGGCAGAAGACAAAAAGTCACCACAAGAATGGATTTACGGATAACGATAACAGAAAATGGGGCAGACTCTACAGAGTCTGCCCCATTTTCAAATCAAGCTACTGATTTATTGTGTACCCTTCACTGATCAGGTCGCCTTCCGTTATTATTGACGGAACCTCGACAGCCAGTGTTCCATGAGTTTCCCTGCCGGTTCACGTCCGCCCAGACCGAAGGATAACGCCACGGTCACCGCAATGGCGCCCAACGTCAATCCGAACGCGAGGTTGACA
>JAGOMJ010000077.1 GCA_017993615.1 Smithella sp.
ATAAAATTTTCTTTTTGCGGAAATTCGGTAAAGGGGAACCGAATTTCTTTGAGGCCAACAAACTCGGCCACTTTCTGCAGTTCACAGTTGCCGTTGCGCACGCAATGGCTGCATTCCTGCGGATGGTTGGCCAGTAAGAGTTCCACAACCATTTTTCTCGCCTTGCGGACTTTTTCCGTGTTGGTGTGGACAACCATGCCTTCGAAGACTGGGAAAACGCAGGCGGCAATCAGCGACCGCTGACCTTCCACTTCCGTCATGCAAACGCGGCAGGCGCCGGGGGTGTGTTTGATTTCCGGCGAGGCGCAAAGCGTGGGGATCTTAATGCCGGCTATGCGGGCAGCCTCAAGAATGGTTGCACCAACAGGCGCTTCTAGCTCACGATTATCAATAGTAAGTTTAACGGTTACCATAAATGATTGCTCCTTTTCATGATTTGATTGGTCTGTGTTTGTTTCTTTGTCCGGTGCCATAATTCATTGTTCTTCCTATGCGATGGAGATCTTTCTCCAGCTGGGCGATGCTGTCCGCCGATTGTAGATCATTTTTTCTGCCGGGATATATTTCATACCGGACACGGTAGATTTCCGGCGTAAAATCCGGCATCACAACGTTTGCTCCCGCCTGAAGGGCCTGAAGACGCCCGTGGGGATTGAGCGTGGCCAACGCCGTAGTTGCCGGGATATTGGTGTTACGGGTCAAAAGACGGGCAATGGCGATGACGCGCAAAGCGAGTTCAATATCGTCGTTATCAATACCGGCCAGCGGTGTGTCCGGATGGGCGATGAACGACCCGATACCCAGCATGTCGGCATCGAGCAGTTTCATGAGCAAAAGATCATCAGCCAAAATTTCAAGAGTCTGTCCCGGCAGTCCCACCATGTTTCCCGTCCCCGCTTCAAATCCCAGATTTTTGAGCATTTTCAGGCATGAGACGCGTGCATCCAGTCGGCAGCCCGGACGCAGATATTTATACAGTTCCGGCGAGGCGGTTTCGTGTTTGAGCAGATAACGGTCTGCGCCAGCATCGAAGAACGCCCGGTAATCTTCGGGCGATCTTTCCCCAAGAGCCAGCGTTATCACCAGGTCTGTCTCTTCCTTGACTGCCTGCACCAGTTTGCAGATGCGTTCGGCCGTGTAATGGGAGTCTTCCCCGGATTGCAGCACAACTGTGGCAATGCCGGTGGCTTTGATCTCGCGCGCTGTCTCCAGAATTTCATCTCCGGACATCCGGTAGCGCTCCAGTTTTTCATTGGTTTTGCGCAGACCGCAGTAAAGGCAGTTTCGTTCACAGAAATTGGAAAATTCGATAATTCCCCTCAGATAAATCTCATTGCCGACATTGTTTTCTCTGACACGGTCGGCCGCAGCGAAAAGATCCACGGAATACTCACCCGGCATTTTTAAAAGTTCAACCATTTCCTCTCTGCTTAACGGTTTGCCGATCTCCGCTTTCAATAGCAGCATGTCAATGTGGTCAGATATAGACATCCCGCTTCCCTTCTTCGATGGTTTGCAGACGGTTGATGAGCATTTTTTTGCGCTGGGACTTAAACGATTTCTCCAGCATTTCGGCAATCAGTTTTTCACCTGCTTTTTTGGTTTTCGGGCTCGCATAGTCCAGCAGATACTCCTTGAAAGAAAACACCGCATTGGTCTGACAGAATTTCTGAATGAGACCAGGTTTGGCCAGATCCATGAAGTCTTTGCCCGTGCGGCCCAGACGGTAACAGGCCGTACAGAAACTGGAGATATGGCCGCGTTCGGTAATATCGAGAATGACTTCATCGAGTGTGCGGGTGTCCCCCAGGTTGAATTGAGCGGCGCGGTAGCGGTCGCTCGTCGTATCCGAATATCCACCGGGATTGGTGCGGGAGCCTGCGCTGATCTGGGAAACGCCGTAGTTAAAAACTTCTGAACGCAGCTCAGGTTTTTCCCGTGTGCTCAGAATCATTCCTGTATAGGGTACGGCCATGCGCAAAATGGCGACCAGCTTCTTGAAGTCGCGATCGGAAACAGGCATGGGCGGCTGGATGGCCGCCGGCGCGTTGAATGCGGGTTCCAGCCGGGGGATGGAAATCGTATGCGGACCGACGCCGCAGTCTTTTTCCAGTTGCAGGGCGTGGAACAACAGTCCCAGCAAATCGAATTTATAATTGTAGAGTCCGAAAAGCGCGCCCAGGCCCACGTCGTCGATGCCGGCTTCCTGGGCACGGTGCATGGCGGTCAACCGGTTTACATAATCTTTTTTGGGGCCGGACGGATGCATCTTTTTGTAGGTTTCATGATGATACGTTTCCTGAAAAAGCAGGTAGGTGCCGATGCCGGTTTTTTTCAGACGGCGGAATTCGTCAACCTCGAGCGGAGCAAGTTCCACATTGATGCGGCGGATTTCTCCACCATTTTCCGTTTTGGTGGCATAGGCCGCTTCGATGGATTCAATGAAGTAATCCAGGCTCGAACGCGACGGATGCTCGCCACAGAGCATTAAAAGGCGTTTGTGGCCTTCGTGCTCCAGGACCTCCACTTCTTTCCGGATCTGATCCAGGTTTAGCGCTACACGATTGAGTTCCTTATTGTCCCGCCTGAAGCCGCAGTATAGACAGTTGTTGGAACAGTGATTGGCCACATAAAGCGGCGCGAATAAAACCAGACGGTTGCCGTATATATCCTGCTTGATTTTATGCGCCGCCTGAAGGATCGCGCCGATCAGGTTTTCATCTTCCGTCTGCAGCAGCACAGCGACTTCTTCGGGTGTAAGACCTTTTAGTTCGTATGCTTTGTCGATCACCTCGCGGACGTGCAACGGGTCAGGATTTATCGTTTGATTCAGAATATTCTGAATACGATCGTCATCAATAAAATCTTTTATCATTTTAAATCTGATATTTTAGTCTTTTCCGGCAGAGCCTTGTTGATGGCAACATGATTTTCATAAGGATCATTTTGTTAACTCTGTTTTTCAGCAATGTGAACAATCTCCTTTTCCACCCAGCGCGGCGCCATTTCCTTGGCCTCCTCGTAGGAAATTTTCCCGTGGAGGATCATCGCCTTGAAATCATCGAACATATAGACGCCCAGAAACAGATGGACGCAAAGAAACAGCGTCAACACCCAGGCAAAAAATGTATGAAGCGTTCCCAGATAGGCCACGGCGGCCCGCGGGGTCAGGTGCGGGAAAGCCCACAAAACCAATCCGCTGAGGATCAGAACCGTGCCGCCGATGAAAACACAGATGCCGAACAGTTTCTGTCCGGAATTGTATTTTCCCATGGGGGGAACGGCGACTTTTTTATGAAGGAGCATCTTTTGCGGATAGCCGCCCAGTATGGCGAACCATCGCACATCGTCCATGGAAAACGTGAAGATTCGTTCTATGAAAAGAATCACCCGGTCGAATGCCAGCAGAAAAAAAGCCGCCGCGTCCAGCGTCAGGACGACGCCGGCGGCGACATGGATCTGCATCGCAAAATTCATACTCTCTTCAGCCAGGGGCTTGAAGTACAAAATGACACCGGTGACGGCCAGCGGCAGGAAACTTACGATCAGCAGATAATGAAACATTCTCACCCGCCAAGGGTGTTTTAAAATCATTTTTTCGTGATGCATCATCTATCCTCCTTCTAAATGAGACCTTTGGATCGGTTGATGTAGCCGGTATGCAGCAGTTCGTGGGAAAGATGGCCCAGCGGCTCGCCGCCGAATTCCTTATAGTAGCGCATGACGGACTGGTTGGCGTGGCTGACGCGCACGGCCGATTTTTCATCATCCTGATACAGCCCTTTCGTGCGCGCCTGGATATACTGGTTGTTGGACGTTGCAATGCTTTTGAACCAGACGGCGGGCAGCGCCAGAAAAGCGATAACAATGCCGCCGATGGTAATGAATTCGCGGCGGGTGACATGCAGCGGATTTTCCATGTATTGATATGATTTTTCTTCCATTTGATTTCTCCTTTTTTCCTATCTCCATGCAAACCAGGGACGGATGGCGTCAATCCACGACGACCCGTTTCCGTATATCGGCTGGCCGCCGCCGTTGATGCATCCGCCGGGACAGTTCATGACTTCAATAAAATGATAGGGCGAACGTCCCGCCAGGACTTCATCCACGACGGGCGCAATATTGCGCGCGATTCCGTGAACAACGGCGACGTTGATCGTAACGTCCTTGCTGTATTTACTGTCGCGGATGGTCACCGACGCGCTTTTCACGCCGTTGAGCCCCCGGACTTTTTTGAATTCCAGCGGTTTCAGCTCGTTGCCGGTAATCACCGCGTACGCCGTGCGCAGCGCCGCTTCCATGACGCCGCCCGTGTTGCCGAAAATCGTGCCCGCGCCGGTATAATCGGCCAGCAGCGTCCCGCCTTCCATCTCTTTTTCGGCTGCCAGATTGATGCCGAGCTTTTTGAAAAGTCGCGACAGGTCCCGCGTTGTCAGCACCGTATCCACATCGGGATAGGACGCGCCGGCGGCCTGGCCTTTTTTGCTGTTGTATTCATAGGCGCTGATGAATTCGGGACGCGAGGCCTCCAGTTTCTTGGCCGTGCAGGGCATGATCCCCACCGTATAAATCCTGTCAGCCGGTTTGTTCCATACTTTGACTCCGTATGTCTTGGCGACGGTTCCGGCCATCTGCTGCGGAGATTTGGCCGATGACAAATGCGGGATCAACGCCGGATATTTCGTTTCGACAAACCGGACCCAGGCCGGGCAGCAGGAGGTAAATTGCGGCAACGGGCCGATATGCCCGCCGTGCGCGTTTTCCTCTCCGAAAACCGCATGGCGCGCGCGGGCGATGAATTCCGACCCTTCTTCCATGATGGTCAGATCCGCCGTGAAATTGTTGTCCAGAATGTCAAATCCCGCTTTTCTCATCGAGCCGTAGAGTTTTCCGGTCACGAGACTTCCCGCGGGAAGCCCAAAATCCTCGCCGATGGCCACGCGCACGGCCGGAGCGATGATGCCGACGACCGTGGTATTCTTATCCTGCAATTTGGCGATAACCGCGTCCACCGTATCCGACGTTTCATAAGGCGCGCCGAACGGACAGTTGATCAGACATTGTCCGCAACTCAGGCACAAATCCGCATTGATGCTGTGCGTCGCGCCGAACATGCCCGTAATGGCGCCCGTCGGACAATGTCGCTTGCAGGCGTCGCATCCCTTGCAAACGGACGCTTTGATGGCGATCACGCCGGGAATTTCCCCTTTTTGATATGTTTTTGCAGCTACGTTCATTTTCCTTTTCCTCCGTTATGTTTTGACGCTTGAAACGGTCCTTATGTGCATGGATGCATATGTCAATGCTGGCATATGCCAAAATAAGCATATAAAGAATTCGTCAAACTTTGTCAAGTTCTTAAAGAAAGAATGTTAAAAAAATGGACAAAACTAATTTTGACGCCCTCGTAAAAAGTCAGAATTGGTATAACGCTTTAAAATAATTTAGTATTTGTGCATTTTTCCCTTGACGGTTTTTCTCTGAAATGGTATGAATCATGTTAAATATTAATGAGATAGGTGTTAACGCCATGATTCATGCCCGTGATCACAAAACGCCCTACTTAATCGACCCATGGGACTACCTGGGACCCAAAAGACGCAAACTTTTAGACGGATCCTGGGCCAGGGTGAATTTATTCTCTCATAAAAGATCAAGAGGATTCCGTTGTTACAAATAATACTGAACAGGGGAATTCGGATGGGTTATAGAGAGTCATTGATTTGTTGTTATGGGAGTTGTTGTGGATTT
>JAGOMJ010000004.1:0-74873 GCA_017993615.1 Smithella sp.
TGCTGGAATTGATTCATGCTTACCGCGACGGATATATTCCCCTCATTGTGCCGGTGACGCTGATCAGCCACTATGTGCGCAAATACGACGAACCTTATCTCAAAGATCAGGTGTACCTGAACCCGCATCCGGCAGAACTGCAGTTGAGAAACCACGTGTAAGTTGTCAAAATTTCAACTTGACATCCATTTATTCGCTGTGCTACGGAATTTCCAACTTTAAGAAACACGTGAGCCGACTATGTTCAAAACCGTTTCCAAAAACAACTGGTGGTGGCAGATTTCAAATGTCTGCCCATAATCTCGGGAAAATATGAGCATGGGCAGGGAAGCTTCTTCCCATGACTCTCCGGTAATAGTTAAAGCCATGGGAATACAATCCCGTGGCTTTCTTAATTTCAGGATCAAAATACTTTATTTGAAGGAGAAAGAATATGGAACAGGTAAAAGTAGTATTGCAGGACCGTGAGATACCCAAAAAGTGGTATAACATCATGGCGGATCTGCCTACGCCGATGAAACCGCCACTGCATCCCGGAACCGGTCAACCGGTAACCCCCCAGGATCTGGCGGCAATTTTCCCAATGAACATTATTGAACATGAGGCCTCCAACAAGCGCTGGATCAAAATTCCGGAAGAAGTCCTGCAAAAATATCTATTGTGGCGTCCTTCTCCTCTTTACCGGGCCTATAATTTCGAAAAACTGCTCAATTGCCCCGTCAAAATTTATTATAAAAACGAAGGCGTGAGTCCCGCGGGTTCACACAAGCCGAACGCCGCCGTACCGATGGCTTATTATAACAAGGTCGCGGGAACCAAGAGAATCACGACGGAAACCGGCGCCGGCCAGTGGGGCAGTGCCCTGGCCATGGCTACGCAAATGTTCGGTCTGGAGTGCCGTGTATACATGGTTAAAATCAGCTACGAACAGAAACCCTACCGTCGCCTGATGATGAACACATGGGGCGCGGAATGCATTCCCAGTCCCAGCACGCTGACGCAATCAGGCAGAGATTTTCTGGCCAAGTATCCCGATTCTCCCGGTAGCCTCGGCATCGCCATCAGCGAAGCCATCGAAGATGCGGTCACCAGCAAAATCAAAACCCATTACGCGCTGGGCAGCGTGTTGAATCACGTGTTGATTTATCAGTCCATCATCGGCCTGGAAGCGGAAAAACAGATGCAGAAACTCGGCATCTACCCGGACGTGGTTATGGGATGCTGTGGCGGCGGAAGTAATTTTGCCGGCATCGCCGCCCCGTTTGTGCGTGATAAAATTCACGGTAAAGATGTGAAAATAGTGGGCGCGGAACCGTCCTCCTGTCCGACCATGACCAAGGGCCCCTTTGCATATGACTTCGGCGATCTCGCTCAGAAAACACCGCTTCTGCCCATGTACACACTCGGCCATGACTATGTGCCGGCGCCGATTCACGCGGGCGGACTGCGCTATCACGGCATGGCGCCGATCATCAGTCATCTGGTCAAGGAAAAACTTATCGAACCCAGAGCCTACGATCAGTTGAAGACATTTGACGCCGGCGTCAAATGGGCCCGTTCCGAAGGTTTCATCCCGGCACCGGAAACCAATCACGTACTGGCAGCGGTTGTTGACGAGGCGATGCGCGCCAAAAAGGAAGGAAAGGAAAAAACCATTCTCTTTAACTGGAGCGGCCACGGTATCATCGATCTTGCCGCGTACGATGCTTATTTTGCAGGTAAATTGAAAGCTTATGAACTGCCCGGTCACGAGATCGAGCGAGCATTAAAAGCCATTAAAAATTTCCCCAAACCCTAGTAAACCCTGAGTAACAACAGATAAGGCCGTTGAGAAATTTATATCTTGACGGCCTTTCTTTTTTCAGTAAAGCTGAACCCCTTGAAAACACAACACGACAACAAAATGATCCGCTGCCCGAAGTTAGGAGACGAAATGACTTTTGCTTACTGTCTGCGTGAAGGAGGCAATCTTCCCTGTGTTCGAATCATCCGCTGCTGGTCTCCTGTTTTCGATATAGAATCTTTTTTGAAGGGGCATCTATCTGAAAAACGTTGGCTCAAGTTTATCAATACCAAAGCTCCGGACAAAATAACAAGCTTGATAGAACTGATTGAGGCGGCAAAAGCAAAAAAATGAAAACTCTGGATTTATTCGATCAGGGGAATTCCGGCAACGTCAAAGACGCAGCGCCGCTGGCTGAGCGGATGAGACCACAGAATATTTACGAATACATCGGCCAGAAGCATCTACTGGGTGAAGGATCTCTGCTCAAACGGGCGATCGAATCCGACAAGCTGTTTTCAATGATTTTCTGGGGGCCGCCCGGCTCAGGCAAAACCACATTGGCTCGAATTCTGGCCAATGAAACAAAATCAAAATTTGTCAGTTTCTCCGCCGTCCTTTCCGGCGTCAAGGAAATCCGCGCGGTCATTGACGAAGCCAGAGAATTGCTGGAGAGAAAAAGCATCAAGACCATCTTATTTGTCGATGAAATTCACCGTTTCAATAAAGCGCAACAGGATGCTTTTCTGCCGCATGTGGAAAGCGGCTTGATCACATTAATCGGCGCAACCACGGAAAATCCCTCTTTTGAAGTCATCGCTCCTCTACTCTCGCGGACACGGGTGCTGGTTTTAAAACCTTTTTCAGAAGAAAATCTCCTTGCTATTCTGGAGGCCGCCCTTAAAAACAAGCAAAAAGGCCTCGGCAATATCGATGTGAAAATTGATGCCAATGTTCTTCGCTATCTGGTCAGTCTGGCTGACGGCGATGCCCGAAGTGCGTTGAATAATCTTGAAGTGCTGGTATCCATGGTACAAAACCTGCCGGACGATCAGAGGGCAATATCGCTGAAATTCGCTCAGGATGCCCTGCTGAAAAAATCGCTTTTATACGACAAAGACGGCGAAGAACATTACAATTTGATTTCCGCCCTGCATAAGAGCTTGCGGGGCAGCGATCCGGATGCAGCTCTTTACTGGCTGGGGCGGATGCTGGCCGCCGGAGAAGATCCCCTTTATATCGCGCGGCGGATGATCCGCTTTGCTTCTGAAGACATCGGTAATGCCGATCCTCAGGCGCTGGTTGTCGCCGTTGCCGCCCAGCAGGCATTTCACTTCATCGGCCTGCCGGAAGGCGAACTGGCCCTGGCTCAGGCGGCTGTTTACCTGGCCACAGCGCCCAAAAGCAATGCTCTTTACGTCGGTTACGGCAAAGTTAAAAATACCATCAATACCAAAGGGTATTTGCCCGTGCCATTACACATCCGGAACGCTCCGACTAAATTAATGAAAGACCTGAACTACGGCAAAGATTACAAATACGCTCATGACTACGAAGAGAGTTATGTTCCGCAGGATTATTTGCCGGAAGAAATCAAGGGAGAGTTATTTTATCAGCCCAAAGGCGTGGGCTTTGAAAAAACAATTAAAGAACGACTCAATTACTGGCGAAATAAGAAAAAAGAAGGGGAAAAAGAATAAAGCGCCTAGAATCGCACTAAGTTTCGCATGTGGGATATCCCCATGTGCTCCGCACAAGGGACAATTCAACTTACCAATTTCAATGCGTTCTGCTTTTGAAATTGGAGTTTCATTGATTCGACTTATGTCTCAAACTGCACTTCGCTTGTTCTACCACGGCACTACGTGCCTGGTATAGTTCGGCTAACGCTTCGAACATCATTTCATTCGTTCTCAACGAGTCCTCACTATCAGCGAGTGTCAAATCCCGTTACGCTACGCTTCGGGGATAATTCCACTTGCGCTTCGAACTTCGCTAAGCTCGTTCTCAGCGAGTGTCATTAAAAAGTAAGGGAGGCTTGGTCGGAGCCTCCCTTAAACATGAAGAGTGAAGGTTTTTATACCTTCCAGGTTATTTTGTTGTCGGCTAATCATACCCGTTATTTTTCAGTCGACAATTTACCCGCCCGTATTTAAAGCATTTGCCGTACCAGAATTCTAAATATTTTACATAATATTAATATTATTGACAAAATATGTATATTAATGCCTTCTTCAGCGAATATCCGCGACTTGTTTAGCGGCAAAAAATGTCGAATCATTTTTGTTAATTTTTAAAAATCATAATAATTACAATTAATTAAGTTTTTTTGACGCTGTTTGTCCGGCATTCGACAAAATTGTCGGATAAAAAAGGATTAATCGTTGACTTTTCTTTCAAATAGCTTAAAATGACCGGCAAAATCAATTATTAAGGATAACAATGCGTCTTTTCAGAAAAAAAGACATCGTCGTTCATCGCAAAGCTCATAATTACAATGACCCCTTCCTTCAACCTCTGGCCGTGGCTATCGTCAGTGCAATTTTTGTCGCATTAATTCTGATTACAGGATTTCTCGAGCTTCGACGCAGCGAAAGCAACCTGATAGCCTTTATGGAAAATCAGGCTTTGAGCACTATCGGCGTTCTTCAGCGCTTAACGGAAGAGAATTTAAAAAGCATTATCGGCGTACCGGATAAGAACGCTCCGCATGAAAAAACGTCCGGTCGTGACGAAGCATCCTATTCTAAACAATGGGTTATCCAGGCTATTACCGAACTGGCCAAAGATTTGGATGAACAATGGCGAAAAGGGGACATGACCGATGAGTCCCTGCGTCAATTCGCATCGGACAATAATTTTTCGTATGTGGGGATGTTGAATGCTCAAGGAAACGCTGTCTTTCAGAGCGGCCCTTTGCAGAGAGACCTCCTTGAGGAAAACGAGCTTACGCACAAAGGTCGTAAATTGACCACGCTGGAACTGATATCGAAAATAGGAGAGAAACAAGGAGTAGGATTTATTGCATTAAGCCGTAAGGACAATACCGGAGCGGTGATCATTAGCCTGGACAAATCCGGATCCGTTTACTGGATTTTAAAAATTGCCGGTGAAAGGGGAATGGACAAGATCGGCGAAGGCCACGGCATCGTTTATATGCAAATCTTTAATGACCGGGACAAGCTGCTCAGCAGTGTCGGCCAGCCGGCCCCCGCTTTAAATCACAGAATCTTCAATCTAAAGGAAATTTTGTCCGGAAAAATAAAAATTGTCAGCCGGAAAGTGGATTATGCCGACAATAAAATTCTCGACCTGGCGGCGCCGTTGTATCTGGATAAAAAAATTGTGGGTATTGTGCGCATCGGCCTTGACCGAAACTCCATGGATAAGAGTCTTGTCGAAAATAGACAACATATTTTTGTTTTCTCGATATTTATCGTCCTGATCGCCTTGTTGTCCATGTGGCTGCTTTACCATGACCAGAACCGCCACCTGGCCGGCATTGTGGAAATGGAACGCCAATTGGAAAAAGCTGAACGGCTTTCTTCTCTGGGTCAACTGGCTGCCGGAGTAGCCCATGAAATACGCAATCCATTGAACGCCATCAGCATGGCCACCCAGAGATTGAAAAGAGATTTCGTCCCCTCCGACCCTCAAAAGGTTGACGATTTTCAGAATTTATCGGGCATCATCAGGGATGAGATTAAACGCCTCAATGGAATCATTGAAGAATTTCTTAATTTTTCCAAAAGCCGCCGCCTGGATTTCTGTAAATTTTCCATCACAGAACTGCTGCAAAAAATCGTTAGCCTGATGAAAGAAGAAGCCCTGTTGCGCGGAATTACCCTTGAAACAACCTGGAAACAGGAGTCCGTTCCAATCTCCATGGACGTGAACAAACTTCAGCAGGCATTTATCAATCTGATTAAAAACGCCATGGAATCCATAACGGCGGAAAAAGGCAGAATTGTGATTTCGGTGGACAAGGAAGGCAAAAATTACATCGTTGTAAAAATTTCCGATTCCGGTTGCGGCATGACCGAAGAAGAACTCGAAAAAATCTTTAATCCCGAATACACCACCAAAGAAAAAGGGGTGGGGCTGGGAATTCCACTGGCCTTTGAAATCATCCGTGGACACGGCGGTGATATCCGGGTAACCAGCCGGAAGAATAAAGGCACAACATTTGAAGTGATTCTTCCCCGGGAAAGATTGAATGAAGTTTCATAATCAAACAAGGATGACCATTTCATGCAAAAGCTGAGCATTCTGATTGTTGACGACGAAAAATCCCAGCGGGAACTGTTACGCGATTTTCTCCGAAGCGAAGGCCATACGGTCACAGAAGCGGATAACGGAGAAAAAGCAATCAAAATGGTTTTGGGCGGCCATTTCGATCTGATTCTTCTGGATTACAAAATGCCGGGGATGAACGGTCTGGAAGTGCTCAAAGAAGTCAAACGAATCAATCCGGAAATCGATGTGGTGATCATCACGGCATACGGCACTGTCGAGACGGCAGTGGATGCCCTGAAGGCCGGCGCCATTGACTATATCACCAAACCGATCGTGGAACTGGATGAACTGATTATTCTGGTCAACAGAATAGCGGAGCGACGACAACTCATCCAGGAGAACAGGCTGCTGAAGGATGACTTGAGCAAACACGGCATTACTGCAGATAAAATTATTTATCAGAGCCGGCAAATGGCGGAACTTATCAATCTGGCCGGCCGCGTAGCGCCCAGCAAAGCTTCCGTTTTGATTCAGGGCGAAAGCGGCACGGGTAAGGAATTGTTGGCGCGGCTGATTCATCAATTGAGTCCCCGTGCCGATAAACCGATTATTATTGTGAATTGCGTTGCACTCCATGAAAATCTGCTGGAAAGCGAGCTGTTCGGTCATGAAAAAGGCGCTTTTACCGGAGCGTCCTCGCGCCGCATCGGCCGGTTTGAAGAGGCCGACGGAGGCACGATCTTTTTAGATGAAATAGGGGAGCTGAGCCCGACCATCCAGGTCAAGCTTTTGCGGTTTCTTCAAGAACGTGAATTTCAGCGGCTGGGCAGCAATGTCAATCTCCAGGTTGACGTGCGGTTTATCAGCGCCACCAATCGCGACCTGGAAATACAAGTGGCAGAGGGAACTTTCCGGGATGATTTATTTTACCGTTTAAAAGTTGTTACGATGTCGCTGCCGCCGCTCAGAGAGCGCAAGGAAGATTTACCTGTCTTGATTGATTATTTTATCGATAAGTTTGCTAAAGAAAACGGCAAAAACATAAAAGGATTTACGGCTGAAGCCAGGGATTTACTTTTAAAATATGATTACCCGGGCAATGTTCGGGAATTAGAAAACATTCTGGAGAGGGCTGTCGTCATCGCACGCGAACAATACATTACCACCAATGATCTGCCGTTCAAATCTGATTTCCTGCTTGAAGATTCAGAAAAGAAACCTTTCGGCGCGTTAAAAGACTCTCTGGATGAATTGGAAAAAAAATTAATTATTGAGGCTATGGAAAAAACCCAGAACAATCAGACCCGGGCCGCCGATCTGTTGGGAATATCGGAACGGATGCTGCGATACAAACTCAAGAAATATGGTCTGAAGGGATGAAATGAAGCATGTCAAATACGAACGACCAGAATCTGTCGCAAATAATCATAAAATTGAAACCAAAATTAATATTCCTTTATATTTTTGTGCCAATTTTTTTTTTAGTCATGGCACATATTCTGGGTCAACTTGCTATTTTTAACATCATTCCATGTTTTCGCGGTTATGATTTATTCTCAGTGTTTTTTAACCTTGATGGAGAGGCAAATATTCCCACGCTTTACACTATTTTGGAATGGTTCCTTTGTGTCATTTTTCTGGTCTTAATTGCTTTTTTTGAGAGAAACACACAGTCCTCCCGTTATAGATACTGGTTGGGATTGGCGATAATTTTCAGTTTTCTATTGATCGACGAATTCATTTCCTTTCACGAAATTTCAGATCATATATTAGCTCTGTTTAATATAAAGATCGTGCTTTTCCCTACTAATGCATGGGTTCTTATTTACTTAGTTGTTCTTGCACCGATTTCTCTCGTTTATTTACGTTTCATGATTCATTTGCCTAAAAAAACAAAATATCTGTTTGTTTTTTCCTTTATCATTTTTATGCTGGGTGCCGCAGGAATAGAAGCGCTGGAATTGCGCCATGTGGAGATATACGGACAGGATAAATATTATTATCTATATTTTGTTATAGTAGAGGAAACATTGGAAATGATGGGTTTGTTGATATTTATTTATGCTCTGGCATCTTACCTGGCAAATGAGCTAGGGATATCGCAGATTAAAATACTGCCAGAGAAGATTTCGCACGAATCGACTGATAAATCGGCATAGCCGCTATCCTCATGCCTGCCCTGCTATCAAGCCCTTGTAACCCCTTGCGTTAAAGATTTATTCTCATACGCGCGTATTGTTCTTGAAATTTTTCAAAAGGATTAGGGGAAGGGCAAAGCCCTCTGATTATTTTTGCTGATATCTTGTTTTTAAGCGAAACAAAAAACGCCATAAGAAAGCTTTTTCCCCTGAAGAAAAGCTGTGAAAATTCATTGGCTAACCATAAAAAAGCCGCCTTTTAGGGCGGCTTTTTTATGGTTAGTTGAGTTGAATGACTAACAAGCTAAACGTTTTTTCATGGCTGTCAGGGCCTGAAAATGCTTTCTCTCCTCTTCGATAATCTTCTCCAGCGCATCGTGCTGTGCCGCAGGGACCATTTTTTTGATTTCGTGATAATAAAGAATGGAGTCCAGTTCCCTCTGAATGGCAAATTCCAGGGCAGATGTGGTATCCGTAACTTTGGCCAACTGTTTATCCATTATTTCCTTGGTGAAGATCAAATTATTATCAACGTACGCACGGAGATATTCGCCGAATTCCCCCTCATAACTTTCCTGAAGGTTGGATTTTTCCATACCGGCAAAAAGTTTTTCAAATGTTTTCTTATGAGCAACTTCCGCCTGCGCCAGCCCGGCAAAAAGCTTCTTTTCGTCTTCTTTCTTGGCAATCTGTTCGGCAAATTTATAAAAATTAACGCCGTTTTCTTCAATTCTGATAGCGACTTCCACGATATCGCTTGCTGCAAAAACACTCATCTTCATTGCCTCCTGATTCTTAAATAAATTCTGGGTAAATTTTGCATATTTTATGATTGAATGCAACAAAATTAAAACCAGTTCTTTTTTCTAAAATATCTCACCATGAACAGTGCGACAAGCAGCATGACGCCTAAAATTCCAAAATACCCCCAGCGCATGTCCAGTTCGGGCATGTACTTGAAATTCATACCGTATATTCCGGCGATGAATGTCAGGGGCATGAAAATTGTCGCAATGACCGTCAGAATTTTCATAACTTCGTTCAACCGGTTGCTGACGGTATCCAGATAAACATCCAGGATACCGGAAAGCATATCCTTGAATGTCTCCACGGTATCGATGATCGCGATGGTGTGATCATAGATATCCTTGAAGTAGACAACCGTTGTTTTGTTAATCAGCGCCGAATCCGACCTCTCCAGTGCGCTGATAGCTTCCCGCAGGGGCCACAGCGATTTGCCCAGCAGAATCAGTTTTCGTTTGAGCATGTGAATTGCCTGGAGGGATGAGCTATCGGGCTGTCTGATCAGATCGTCTTCGAGAGCTTCAATTTTTTCCTCCAGATTTTCCAGAATAACAAAATAATTATCGACAATATTATCCAGCAGGGCGTGGGCAAGATAATCTGTGTTTTCCTTTCGTATTCTGCCCTTGTTCTGACTGATTTTTTCCCGGATTGATTTGAAAAGATTGCTTTCTTTTTCCCGAAAAGAGAGAATGAAATTTTTCCCCAGAATGATACTGATCTGCTCGAAAAGCAAACTGCCGTTTTCCTGATCATGAAAATTTCTGGCCACGAGGTAAATATAGCCTCCGTAATCTTCCATTTTCGGACGCTGAGCCGTATTTAAAATATCTTCGAGAACAAGCGGGTGCAACCCGAAAATTCTGCCAATTTCTTCGAATAATTGTATGTCCGTTAATCCGTCAACATTCAGCCAGGTGATGATCTCTTTATCTTTATCCGCCTGGAAATCCTTCAGGCTTTCCAGGTCCTTTGCTTCAAAAAAACCTTCATTGTATTGCATGAGAGTGATTTTTGATTTTTCGGCATACGGACTGCCGATGTGCACCAGACTTCCGGGCGCAAGACCCGTTTTTCTGGATCTTTTGTGATACTTGGACGTCATGTCTGCCTCATTTAAGAAGAAGCCTTTTGTTTCACCTTAATCTGCACCCGGGCAGCCGGCGATTGTCCCTCCGGTAAAGCAACACCGATGGGAAGCACGATTTTTGTATCAACCGTTGTCGTGGATAAAATTCTCTTTAGATCAACCGGTTCCGTTTCTATTTTGATTTGATCCGGATCCGTCTGTGCACTGATCAAAACCCGAACTTTGGACGGCGCTACACTTAACCGCTGCAGCGAAAGATGATGGGCCAGAGCATTTTGAGTGTTGACATGAACAGGGAATGTCCAGGGAATACGTTTGGAGGCCGTTACGTGAATTTTGGCGGGAACAATATCCGCAATGGTCAGATTGGATGGAACATTAATCATGTCGGCGCTCAGGTTGAATTCGCGTTTTTTGTCGGCGATACCCGATAGATCCAAGGATAATTTCAAAGAGCGTTCGTCAAGCAGACGAAACGCCTGCTCCGGACCTTTCAGCACGACCCGGGCATCGGTGACCTGCATTTCATCGATCTGCCAGTTGCGCGGAATATTTTTGTACTCAATGGGAACAATAAAATCCCGCCGTACAATGTCCCTCTGATAGCCGAACGCCATCCACAAAATACAGGCCATCGCTATTGCAATAACTTTTTCCAGTGTGTTTTCTTTAAGCCAGTTCAACGCGGGATGCGATTTTTTCGTCGGCGTGTTGCGGATATAAAACTGTTCCAGCGTTTCATGCAGGACGGCCGCGCTGGGCACCACCGTAAGATTTTCCATGTAGGCCAGAGAAATGGTCCCTCGTTCTTCGGATACCACAACGCATATGGCGTCGGATCGTTCGGAAAGACCGAGTGCCGCGGTATGACGCAATCCCAAATTGGAATATTTTGAGGTATTGGCGGAAAGCGGCAGATGACAGCCGAATTGACTGATCCTGTTGTCTTCTATAATGACGGCCCCGTCATGGCCGACGGAATGCGGATCAAAAATGCTTTCCAGCAGAGCCCCGCTGACCACGCCATCCAGTTTGGTTCCTCCGTTGATGTGCCTTTCCAGGGGGTCATTGCCCCGCAGAACAATCAAAGCTCCTGTTTTTTTCTTGGCTAGGTTTGCCGCAGTCTGGGCAATGATTTCCGCCGTGCTTTTCAAGCCGCTGATCTCCGGAAATTTCTTGCCGAGGCTTCCCAGCATCGCCAACCTTTCAAAAAAGCGACGGAGATCTTCCTGAAAAATGACCACCAGAACAAAAAGCAGAATAGCAAAAAAGCTCTGCAGAACAATAGTGGTGAGGTAAAGCTGAAAAAAGCGCGCCGCGATATAAACGCCGCCTAACAGTATGATGCCGATGAGTACGAAACGGGACGCCCGTGTTTTAAACCAGGTCAAAAGAGCAAAGATCATGATGGCGATGATCATCACATCCAGAACATCCTGCACCCGGATGCTCTTCACGGCGGATAAAAAGGATTCCAGTAACATCATAAATTTCTTCCCGATACGCCAATTTTGCAAGGCTTGGAAAACTTATATAAAAATAAACAAACACGTGTCAAGCAGGATTAATAATCTTCTGTTGACAATGCCCCCTTTTATCTCATATCTTTGCCGCCATGAAAAAAATACGTCGCAGTCTCAAACCCGCGGGAGGTTCAACGACCAGAGTAAAACCGCAACGGGAAAATGTTTGGTGCGAAAGATACGGTTATTTTATCGATCTGGATGCGTGCCGCGCCCGTTCCATGCAAAACAAGGCCTGTCGCCGTTGTTTCCCCTCCCTGATCCAGGTGCCGCTGCCTTTCTGATGCAAGCTAACAGATTGTTATGCTTTTAAAATTCACAATCCCTCTCCGCTGCGCTTCGGGGATAATTCGACTTGCGCCTCTAACTTCACTTCGCTCGTTTTCGGCGAGTCTCATTAAAATCTATTGACAAGTCATTTTCTTGCTGTTATAGGAATCCCACATTGAGATTGGAAATTAATTTATGAAAACAACAGTAAAAACCTTAATGCTTAACAACTGGTGGTGGAACCTCAAAGGGAGGGATTTCCGCCGCTGATCCTTTTTAATTAAAGTCAAAGCCGTGGAGTGCCTCCGGGACCTTCACGGCTTTTTTGTATCTACAGATTGAAGCCGTGAATAGATTTCACGGCTTTAGTCGTTTTAGGGAGAATTTTTATGTACCAACCGAATTTTGCAGAATTTGAAAAGTTAGCTCAAAAAGGAAATCTGATTCCGGTCTATCGGGAAATCCTAGCCGATGTGGAAACGCCTGTTTCCGTTTTAATGAAACTTCGGAAAAAAGACCATGTATTCCTTCTGGAAAGCGTCGAGGGCGGCGAGAAATGGGGATGCTATTCGTTTTTGGGAACGGACGCCAGCGTGGTTTTCAGAGTCCAGGGCGATAGAGTTATCATTGATGAAAAAGGAAATGTGACAACCCGCCACCATCATGGCGGTCCTTTGAATTTTCTCCGTGAGTTGCTGAACCGCTATAAACCGGTGGCGCTTCCCGGCCTGCCGCGTTTTTACGGCGGCGCGGTAGGGTATCTGGGTTATGAGATGGTGCGCTATTTCGAAGAACTTCCACCCAGTCCGCCGGATGATCTGAATCTGGATGATGCTGTTTTTATCATCAGCGATTCCCTGATGATTTTCGACAACGTGCGTCACACCATAAAAGTTGTTGCCTGCACTTTTACTGAAGATGAGGAATCGCTTGAAGCAGGCTACGCAGCATCATGCCGGAAAATTGAAGAAATGATTGAAATCATTTCAGCATCCGCATCGCACAAGATAGCCGCAGCAACAGAAGGTGACGTCAATTTTCAATCCAATATGACCTGTCACCAGTATAAAGACGCCATTGAAAAAGCCAAGGAATATATTGCGGCGGGCGACATCATTCAGGTCGTGCTGTCTCAGCGTTTCGAAACCGAATATTTAAACAGCTCCATTGATTTGTACCGCGCACTGCGTTTCATCAATCCGTCGCCGTACCTTTTCTTTTTGAAGATGGACGATCTGACGCTGATTGGCTCTTCACCCGAGGTGATGGTCCGCAAAGAGGACGATACCATGGAGTTGCGCCCGATTGCCGGGACAAGGCCGCGTGGCAGAACGGAACAGGAAGACCGCGCGCTGTCCGATGAACTGCTGTCCGATGAGAAAGAGCGTGCGGAGCATGTCATGCTGGTGGATCTGGGACGCAACGATCTGGGACGCGTGGCGCAAACCGGCAGTGTTCAGGTCAATCAATTCATGATGGTGGAGAAATATTCGCACGTCATGCATCTGGTTTCCAATGTGCGCGCGCAGTTGACCAAAGGCAAAGATGCTTTCGACGTTCTTTCAGCAACCTTTCCGGCAGGCACCCTAACCGGTGCACCGAAAGTGCGAGCGATGCAAATCATCAGCGAACTGGAGAAAGTCAAACGGGGACCTTACGGCGGAGCCGTCGGTTACTTCAGTTTCAGCGGCAATATGGATTTCTGCATTACCATCAGAACAATGATTCTGAAAAACGGCAGAATTTACGTTCAGGCCGGAGCGGGCATTGTGTATGATTCCATCCCCGAATCGGAACATCAGGAATCGCTCAACAAAGCCCGCGGGATGCTGCAGGCCATAAAGCTTGCAGCAGGAGGATTTGAAATCAGTACCAATCAGGCATGATTAGCATAAGACCATGTAAGCTTTCAAAAATTCATATCTTAATATTTGAAAGCAATTTGGTTTAAAAACGGCCGGCAGGAGAAATAAATATGATTTTAATGATCGATAATTACGATTCCTTTACATTCAACATCGTTCAGTATCTGGAACAGATGGGCGAAAAAGTGAACACTTATCGCAATGACAAAATAAAAACGGATGACATCAGGCGTCTTCAGCCGAGAGCGATTTTTCTTTCGCCCGGTCCCTGTTCGCCCGCCGAGGCGGGAGTAACGGTTGAGGTTATACGGAAATTTTATCAGGACGTTCCCATCATGGGCATCTGCCTGGGACATCAGTCCATCGGTTACGCGTTCGGCGCCACAGTATCGCGCGCCGGAAGAATCATGCACGGGAAAATATCTCATGTAAAACACGACGGTCAAACTATCTTTGCCGGACTGCCCAATCCTTTCCCCGCCGGGCGGTATCATTCCCTGATTGTCTATCCGGAAACGCTGCCTGACTGTCTGGAAATCAGCGCACTGACGGACGAAGGCGAGATCATGGGATTACGGCACAAAAAATATCCGGTGGAAGGCATTCAGTTCCATCCGGAATCCGTTCTGACACCGCAAGGAAAACGCATCATCAGAAATTTTTTAATATATACGAAATAATAAGGAGCGACGATCATGATTAAAGAAGCAATCGAAAAAGCCACGATGAAAACGGATTTGCCGGAAGCGGAAATGATGGCCGCGATGGATGAAATCATGGAGGGAGTTGCTACCCCCGCGCAAATAGCCTCGTTGATCACAGCGCTGCGCATGAAGGGAGAAACCGTGGAAGAAGTCTCGGGCGCAGCACGCATCATGCGCCAGAAAGCCACTCGTATTAATGCCTGTTCTTCAACTATCATCGACACCTGCGGCACCGGCGGCGACAAGCTCAATACGTTCAATATTTCCACGACGGCGGCCTTTGTTGCAGCTGCGGCGGGACTGACCGTCGCCAAGCACGGCAACCGGGCCGTTTCCAGCGGCTGCGGCAGCGCCGATGTTCTGGAAGCGCTTGGCGTGAATATCAGCGCCGACCAGGAAATAGTTGAAGAATGTGTTCAGCAGATCGGCATCGGATTTCTATTTGCCCCCAAACTCCACGGCGCGATGAAATACGCCATCGGTCCGCGGCGGGAAATCGGCATTCGAACCATTTTTAATATGCTGGGCCCGCTGACCAACCCGGCGGGAGCTACAGCCCAGTTGCTTGGCGTTTACGATGCAAAACTTACAGAAATGTTCGCGCATGTTTTAAAAAACATGGGTACAAAAAAAGCGTTTGTCGTTCACGGACTGGACGGACTGGACGAAGCCACCATTACCGGAGAGACGCGTGTGGCCGAACTCCGTGACGGGATTGTCCGGACATATAATATTAATCCTGTTGATTACTTCGGACGGCTGGATTCCCTGGAATCCATTCGCGGCGGCGATCCTTCGGCCAATGCCCAAATTACCCGGGATGTGCTCTCAGGCAAAAACGGTCCCTGCCGTCATGTTGTCCTGCTGAATGCTGCCCTGGCGATTGTTGCCGGAGAAAAGGCGAAAGACATCAAGGAGGGGTTGGCGATTGCAACCGACTGCATTGACGGCGGCGCAGCCGTTAAAAAGCTGCAAGGACTGATCGAAATGAGCAACAGTTAGCGATACTCGCTGAGCGCGAATGCAATGACGCGCGAAGCGTTAGCGGAACTATCCCAGGCGCAAAGTAACCTGAAGGTCACTATAGGCACACTGAAACTTGCTGAACGTAAAAAGACTCGAATTCCAGAAACGTTGTGAACTGAAATTCGCAAATCGAATTATCCAATAACCAAAGGCTATTGGAAACTATCCCAGGAGCAGAGCGACGTGGAAATGCTCGACAAAATTATTGAAACAAAAAAAGAAGAAGTGGCGCAACTGAAAAAAGAAACAACAGAGGCGCAACTGAAAAAAGAAATTGCCGGATTTGCCCCCTGCCGGGATTTCAAAAAGGCGTTAACGAGCAGCGACTGCAACATTATCGCGGAAGTCAAGTGCGCCTCACCATCACGAGGCCGGCTGGTCACTGATTTCGATCCTTTGAGGATTGCGCGGATTTATGAACAAAATGGTGCGGCGGCGATTTCCATGCTCACCGATGAAAAGTATTTTTCCGGACACAAAAATTATCTGAAGCAAATAAGGCCAACCGTACAATTGCCGTTATTGCGGAAGGATTTTATTGTTGATCCCCTCCAGATTTTTGAGACGCGGATAATTGGAGCTGACGCTGTTTTGCTTATCGTACGGGTGTTAGGAGAAAAACTTGCTGATTTCATTTCGCTCTCCGGGGAAGTTGGCTTAAGCCAACTGGTGGAAGTCCACTCTCAGGAAGAACTGGATTTAGCGCTGGCCGCCGGCGCGGAGATTATCGGTATCAATAACCGCGATCTGGACACATTTATTACGGATATCGAAACCAGCGTCAAACTCAAAAAGCGGATTCCGGAAAACAACCTTGTCGTGGCGGAAAGCGGCATCCGGAAAAGAAAAGATATTGAATTATTGATCAAAGCGGGAATTAAGACCTTTTTAATCGGTGAGCATCTCGTCACGGCGCCGGACATCGGCAAGAAACTGCGCGAGTTGAAAGGAGAGAGCTGAAGTGACTCAAGTAAAAATCTGCGGCATAGCCAGTAAAGGAGATGCTTTCGCTGCAGTAAATTGCGGCGCGGATGCGTTGGGCTTTATTTTTTATCCGCCCTCGCCCCGCTATATAAAACCGGATGATGCAGAAAAAATTATCCGTGTTTTGCCGGATAAGGTTGTGAAGGTGGGAGTATTCGTGAATGAACAACCGAAAAATATAAAAAAGCTGGTCGAAACCTGCGGACTCGATATGATTCAACTGCACGGAGACGAATCGCCCGACGATTGCCGTCTTTTCCCGTCGCAGGTATTGATTAAGGCGGTTGAGTTAAAGAACGAATTTGATTTAACCCCCGCCTGCGCCTATCCTGTGGCGGCCATCCTGGTGGACAACCGTCATGCCGGACGTTACGGCGGCACCGGTAAAAAATCCAACTGGGACTTGGCCGCTGGCCTCAGGGGTAAAATACCGCTGATTTTATCCGGAGGACTCAACGCCGAAAATGTTGCCGACGCTTTGAAAACAGTCACTCCGGACGCTTTGGACATCAACAGCGGAGTGGAAGCATCGCCGGGGAAAAAAGATCATCAGAAGCTGGCCCGTATCTTTGACACCATCCGGGCCTTCGATACAAAGCATGAAAATTTTCAATCCATTTTTAAAAAGAGGGACACATGAAGAATACATTGCCTGACAAAAACGGCCATTTCGGCATTTTCGGCGGACGCTATGCTGCCGAGACGCTGATGCCCGCATTAATCGAGCTGGAAAAGGCTTACAAAATCGCACAAAAGGACAGGGGCTTCGAGAAAGAGTTTGAATGGTATCAGAGGGAATATGCCGGACGCGTCACGCCACTTTACTGCGCAAGAAGAATGTCGGAATCTTTACGCGGCGCGAAAATTTACCTGAAGCGCGAAGATCTGAACCATACCGGCTCCCATAAGATAAACAATACGCTGGGGCAGGCGCTGCTGGCGCGCCGGATGGGCAAGAAGAAAGTCATCGCGGAAACCGGCGCGGGACAGCACGGTGTCGCCACGGCGACAGTCGCGGCGCTCTTCGGAATGGAATGCAAAATATTTATGGGCGAAGAGGACATCCGCCGGCAGGCGCCCAATGTTTTCCGGATGAAGACCCTGGGCGCGGAAGTCGTGCCGGTGAAAAGCGGCACCGCCACGCTTAAAGACGCGATGAACGAAGCCATGCGCTACTGGGTATCTTCAGTGCGTGACACATTTTACGTGATCGGCACAACGGCCGGGCCGCATCCTTATCCGGGGATGGTACGCGATTTTCAGTCGGTCATCGGCAAAGAAACGAAAAGGCAAATCATGAAATTCGAAGGCCGATATCCCGACGTGATGATCGCCTGCGTGGGGGGCGGCAGCAACGCCATGGGCACTTTCTACCCTTTCCGTAATGAAAAAAATATTGCCATGTATGGCGTGGAAGCGGCAGGTCATGGCATGAATACGTCTGAACATTCGGCCAGCATCAATGGCGGCAAAGCCGGCGTTCTGCATGGAAATAAAACCTATCTCCTTCAGGACGCACATGGACAGGTGCGCGATGCCTATTCCATTGCCGCCGGCCTGGATTATCCCGGTGTGGGTCCCGAGCATGCCTATTTTCATGCTACGAAAAAAGTCAAATACGTAACGATAACGGATAAGGAAGCGATTAAGGCTTTTTCATTTTTGTCGCTGAAGGAAGGCATTATTCCCGCGCTGGAGAGCGCGCATGCGATCGCCTACGCGATGAAACTGGCGCCCAAAATGACTAAGAATAAAATTATTGTGATTTGTCTGTCGGGGCGCGGCGACAAGGACGCTCAGACGATTATCGAGAAGGGGGTTATGGGCTGATGAAACCAATTGAAAATAAATTTTCGGAATTACGCGCCAGAAATGAAAAGGCACTGATTGTTTATTTAACGGCAGGCGATCCGTCGCTTGATATTACAAAGCAACTAATCTTTGCTCTGGAAAAATCCGGAGTGGACATCCTGGAAATCGGCGTACCTTTCTCCGATCCCACGGCCGACGGGCCGGTTATTCAGGCGGCGGCTCAACGCTCGCTCAAAGCCGGGACGACTTTGAAAGGTGTGCTGAAAATGGTTGCCGACGTGCGCAAGACCTCCGATATTCCGATTGTCCTTTTCGGTTACTTCAATCCCATCTTTGCCTACGGTGTGAAAAACTTTGCTCAAGCTGCCCGGCATGCGGGCGTGAACGGCGTGCTGGTTGTTGATCTGCCCTATGAAGAAGCAAAGGAGCTCCGAGATTACACGGATGCTGTCGGTATGGATTTTATTTCTCTCATCGCTCCCACCACGGATAAAGAAAGATTAAAAAAGATTGCCTCGAAAGCTTCAGGATTTCTCTACTACATTTCCATCACCGGGATCACGGGCACAGCCGCGCCAAAGATCGGCAATATCAAAACGGAAGTGAGCAAAATCCGTAAAATAACTAAATTGCCGATAGCCGTCGGTTTCGGAATATCCCGACCCGAACAGGCGCGAGAAATTGGACGTTTTGCCGACGGTGTTGTCATCGGAAGCGCGGTTATACGTCTGATTGACGAAAACAAAAATAACGGCGACTTGTCAAAGATTCTTTCCGATTACATCAGCAACATTAAAAAAGAATTACGATAATGAAAGCAGATTGATCTCATCAGTTTTTTCTTGTTTTTCATGTAATAAAATATTACGAATTTGCACGTTAATTTAATTTCGATCTTTTCCGTTGAGCAAAGCATTGAGAGGGTTGCTTTTGAAAAATCCCCATCTAAAAATTCTTTTTCTGAAATGGCTGCCACCGAAACATGTCATGAAATTAACGCTGGTCTGGTTCTTACAGGCAACGGCAGTTATCGGATATGTCAACTATACATATGATGGATATTTCATGCGCTTGTTCATGCATTGGATCATTGTGTGCTTGCTGTTGATCGTATTAATGATTCCGTTTGACTTAAAATCTTTCAAAATTGTTCCTTCCGTCGTCAGGCGAATTACCCTGGTGCTCATTCTGAGCTTTGTTCATTATTTCCTGCTTTGTTTTTACGTTATGACCATATTGGGCTATAAAAGCTGGAGCGGTCCTTTTACGTTTGAATTATTGAGCGCCTATTCGGGACATATCGATGTGCTGCTGAATATTTACGGATTGTCTGTTGAAGCGGCGATCATTATTTTCTTATTTATATGGCTGTTAATATTCGCAGGATATTACTATTACAGCGGTGTTGCGGCGGAAGAATTTACCGCAAATGAAAATGACGCAACACAACCTCATTCCCGATGGCCGGTTCTGGTCTTATTCCTCGTGATGATATTTGCAATCGTGTATTCAAACAGTTACAAAAGCTGGCAAATGAGCGAACCTTTGCACATCGCCTGGCTTAACGGGCATGGTTGTTTGAGACAAGCTCCGCAGGGAATATTCAACAAACGTCCTTTGTCCGGAGAAAAACAGTCAACAACATCAGCGGAGCCGTATGAAGGAATAACTCCCCGGCCGCTTGTGCTTATCACAGTCGATGCATTGCGCAGCGATCAAATGGGTGTGTATGGGGCTCCCCGGGAAACCACGCCTTTCCTCTCGCACTTATGGCGCGGAGGAAAACTTCGTCGAATCGATAATGCATATTCAATTTGCACCACGTCGTTTTGCGGCATGATAGGCATATTGTCGTCCAAATACTGGCACCAGTTAAACGAGCCCCCTGTGAATCTGGCCGATGTGCTCAAAAAGTACAATTATCGTAACAGCTTTCTTTTAAGCGGCGACACGACGAATTTTTTCGGTTTACGCCAGGTCTTGGGTTCCCATATTGATCTTTTTTGCGACGGATCCATTGAACCGAAAAAATATGCAAACGATGATCGATCCGTTTTAGGCTGGTTGCAAACATACAACTGGAAATCGGCGGACCGTACGTTTCTTTATATTCATCTGATGTCCGCACACATCATCGGTTTGCGCGATCCGCGTTTCAAAAAATGGCTGCCTGACAAAGAATGGGATATTCCAAAACTATTTTATTCGCAGCGCGCGTATCAAAACAATTATCATAATGGTGTTCTTCAGGCTGACAACACGATCAGACAAATTTTCGAGATTCTGGATCGGGAAGGTATGTTACAACGCGCATTAATCGTCATTACTGCCGATCATGGTGAGTTCCTTGGAGAATTCGATAATTTCGGTCATGGTTTCGAGCCTTTCGAACCCATGGTGCGTATCCCCATGCTAGTCTATGATGGACTGCAATCCAACTATCCTGAACGCTCGCTGTCCAGCCAAGTTGATGTTGCCCCTACCATGTTATATGCAATTGGCGCCGCAATACCAAAAGATTGGTCGGGCATTCCTTTTCAACTTGCAGCGCCGCGCAAGGCGGTTTACACCGCCTGTTATGACGTTTCAGGCGTCGTGGCTGATATCGGCGGACAACGTTTTAAGTTTTTGCAAAAACGGAAAGGCGGCAAGGAAATGCTTTTCGACCTGGATACACAAAAGGCAGAATCTATCAATCTTGCCGCAAAACCGGACATGCGAAAAATTCTTGCGTCGATGCGGGAGCTTAATCAATTAACGCAAAAATCAAAATAGCGATGATGCAAAAAACAAAATGGTTTATGGCAAGATTTATTTTTTTAACAGCGGCAATGGGAACTGCGCTGTCGGGCGGTCTGCTAGGCTATGTTTTGTGCCCTCTGTTCTCATGGTACTTTTTTAAAGACCTAAATTTTATAAAATATCATCACTATATCATCCGCCTTGTTTTTGCTTTTTGGCGTCAGGTTGTCGAACTGCTCTATAATCCGGATTACCGGGAAATGTTTTACATCCCATGGACAGATCCACCAATCAATGCTCCCGATCCCAAACGTGTTCGTGTCCGCGCACTGTGGCAGCATAGTGATAAAGGTTGCGGGTTGTGCAACAATTGCTGCACAAGAAGAGCGTGTCCCCTTCATGATATGAAACACAATCAATGCAAAAGTTATGGTTCTTTTTTCTGGCGTTATTTCAATTGCGGACGTTATCCGGAAAACACCAAACAAATTCATTATTACGAGTGCAAAAAATGGGAAAGGTATAACTGCCTGAGCGAAAACGAATAAAAAATGTTATTAATATTTAATATGAATCACTTCCGGGATATTTCGCAGGCGCAATGCCGGAAAATTAATCGCTCTTATCGGGCCAGGAATACGCGGGCGGACGATTCTCAAAAACCGCTCCGTCCGGCATAACTTCCACGTCTTTGCCGTCGATCCGTTTGATTTTAGTCAGTATGGCCGGTACATTGCGTTTCCGGACGCGCGCAATCACTTCCGCCACCGTTTTGCAATTTTTGATATTCTCGAGGGTCATGATCTGCGGCAAAACCATATCCAGCCGGCCCTGCTCATATTGCCTTATCGCCTCAGCGGGACGAACCCAGACATGATCGGTCAATTCGACGCCGTCATGAATGACGGCCTGATCGGACGGAATTTCCGTCACAAAAAAACGAACATCATAGCGTTGGGGAAAAGGTTCCGGTGTAATCCAGTGCGAAAAATAATAAAGTCTGTCCAGAGGCAGAAGAAGCTCTTCGGTTGCCAGCATTTCAATAAAACGCATTTTACCGCTGATGAGCGCTTTGCGGTGATCGCAAAAGCGCTGCCGTTCATTTTCCGCTCTAATCGTCACGGGTGAACCGTCTTTTTTCTGCGCCAGCAAAATGCCCACCTCTTCAAATGTTTCGCGGATACCGGCCACCCATGCCCCGAGCGCCTGCTCCGGGTAACGCATGTCGGACAGGATTTTGGACGCGGCAAGACGATCCATGCCCACAATGAAACGTTCCATGCCGTCGGCAAAATCATCATTTTCCAGACCTCCGCCGGGGAAAACATAATACCCCGGCACAAAACTGCTTTTGCGGTTTCGTAAAACCATCAGAACTTCAATGCCTCTTACCGAAGCATCCGGACAGGAACGTAGGAGCACGACGGTCGAAGCATCGGCGGGAATAACTTTCATATTTTAACACCTTTGAAAAGGACAACCGGTTCCTCGTTACAAATTGAACACAGGGGCCGCTGTACTTTTGTCTCTTTTTTTATTTGCCCGATTGAATGGGATCCCAGTCGTAACCCCAGATGGAACTGCCCATGGGCATTTTGTAACTGCGCCGATCCGAATAAGACGGATAGCGCCGGTTGCCGCCTTCTTCCGGCAGGAAATTCGCGGGAAACTGCGGTGGCATCAGGCCGTGCCGCCGGGCTTCCTTCTCCAGCCACGCGCGGTCGTCGGGATGCGCGATTGAAATCAGCGCGCGGGCGCGTTCGTAGCCGTTGAGGCCCCGAAGATTGACCATGCCGTATTCCGTGCAGACGTATTGGGCAAACTGTGCGGGCACGTCCACCACCGATCCTTCCGGCAGGAAGGGAACAATGCGCGGCGTGTTGTGTTTGCTGCACGACGTCATGGCCGCAACACTGCGACCGCCTTTGGACTGGGCTGCAAAAATGATGAACTGGAAAAATCCACCCGTGCCGGAAATGGGACGCTTGCCGTAAAACGAACAGGTCATTTGACCCAGCAAATTCACGGCAACGGTGTTGTTGATGGCGATCATGTTGTCGACGCGACGCAGCACATCGAGATTATTGGTGTAATCGATATCGTAAACCGCCAGCGCTTGATTGCGGTGTACGGTTTCGTAATACCACTTCACATCCACGGGAAAAGCGAACGTCCAGACGCTCTTGCCCTGATCCAGCCTCTTGTACGCGTTGGTCACCTGCCCCGATTCGATCATTTTAATCAGACCGTAATTGAGCATTTCCGTATGGATGCCCAGATCTTTGAAACCCGCGTCCGCCATGGCGGCCACGCACGCCGAGGGAAGCGATCCGATGCCCAGTTGCACGACATCGCGGTCGCGCATGATGGTCATGATGTGGCCGGCGATTTCCTGTTCCATCGGCCTTGCGACAATGCCCTTTTCATTCATCTGCGGCCACTTGTATTTTTCGCAGTCCACCTCCACCCAGTAATCGATATCGTCAATGTGAATGGTATTGAAACGGCAACCTTTCGCCCAGGGGTAATCGGCTCTGACTTCAAAAACGATTTTCTTTGCCGTCTGCTTGAAGATGTTGCTGCTGTTGGTCCCATAGGACATGTTGAAATAACCGTGATTGTCCGGTGCGGTCGCCGCGTTAAACCACCAGTCGATACCGCGGTTTTTCCGCTCGCCGTTGGCGAACCGGTAATGATGCGCCCAGATGCCGCCCGCCCAGCCCCACGGCGTCCAGCTGGTTACGTCGTTATCCTCCCGCGCCTTGCGGTTCCAGGGGAAAAAGAAATGTTCATGCACGCAGTGGTACTGCTGCATCGGATCGATCTCCTGCAATTCCGGATGCGGATAAAAGTTGCCGGCAAGCCAGAACTCGATGTCGTGAAGATCGCTTTTCCCTCCGCCCAGACGCTTGGCGACCGCTTCGGTGCAGGCAGTGGAATCACCGCCGACCGCGCCGTGATTAATCCAATCGCCGGACTTGACCATTTCGGCAATCTGCTTGGCTGTTCTTTTTTTATCTCGGATCTTCTGCTGTATCGGTGTCGTCATAGCCTTCTCTCTTACTTTATTTACACTGCCATTTAATCTTGCAATGTCTCCATCAACCGGCTCAGGGTGCAGACATTCAACACCAAGAAGGTCATTGAGCCTTTTTTATAATATAAATAACAAGTTGGCGGAAAGTCTTACACTAGCCACGGAATTTTAGCAAGACGATTCAGCCTGATTACTTCATTATTGATGAACGGACGTGACGACTGACCTCCCGGCGTGGTGGCATCTTGCAAACATTGAACTTCAGATCAAGGAATATCATTTCTGACTTCTGCAAATATCATATAACAGATTGCATTTCTGCTCGCAGGCCTGTTTCACTCCGATGGTTGACGGACAATCATAATTGCATACTGTCTGATCGATCTTGCATTTCGCTTCGGTGCACGACAGACAGAACATTGCCAGCATCGTGAATAATACGATTGTGACCGTTTTACAGATTCTGTAATGCATATTCATTCCTCCTTCCATGACGTCTGTGTGAAGTATAACAAAAAAGATGCAAAAGGGGTAATTCGGAATTGCTGTCCCGAATTACCCCCTCATTGTTCACACAATTTTTTAGGCTATTCTTTATACATCTCCTCGATACGGTCTTGGTAATTAGCCAGAACGATCTTGCGCTTGATCTTGAGCGTAGGCGTCAGTTCGCCGCTTTCCTGGCTGAATGCGTGGTTAATGAGAGAAAATCGTTTGATCTGTTCCACGCGACCCAGCGGTTTGTTCAATTCATCGATGGTCTCCTTGTATTTCTGGACAACCTCCGGATAGGCGATCAGTTTTGTCGGATCGGTCTCGTTGATATTTTTCGATTTGGCCCATTTAATCAGTTCGGTGAAACAGGGCACGATCAGGGCAACGAGGTATTTTTTCTGGTCGCCCATAATGGCGATCTGCTCGATGAGCGGATGCATGACAAATGCGCCCTCGATGACCTGAGGTGACACATTTTTGCCGCCCGCGGTAATCAAAATATCTTTTTTGCGATCGGTGATCGTCAGATAACCGTCTTCGTCGATGGTGCCGATGTCGCCGGTGTAAAACCATCCGTCTTTCGTGAGCACCTGCGCTGTGTCTTCCGGCCGGTTGTAATATCCTTTCATCACCTGAGGTCCGCGGATCAGGATTTCGCCGTCTTCTGCAATCTTGCATTCCGTGCGCGGAAAGGCCGGACCGCAGGTGCCTATCTTGATCGGCTTGAGATGCTTGTATGTGTTCAGATGCGTGATCGGCGTGGTTTCGGTCAGTCCGTAACCCAGATGGATTTCAACGCCAATGATCTGAAAGAACTCATTGATGGTGTTGGATAACGGCGCGCCACCAACCCCGATCGTCACCATGCGATCAAGCCCCAGGGCCTTGCGCAACTTGGAATAAATGAGTTTTTCGAAAAGCTTGTATTGCAGATTCAGGAAAAACGGCACCGGTTTGTTGTAAAGAATATAAGGCAGCGCCTTTTTACCGACGCCCATCGATGCGTGAAACAGCTTCTGTTTACTCGGTGGAGCGTTTCCCAGCTGGCTCATGACGCCTTCATAAATTTTTTCCAGGACACGCGGCACGTATACGGCCAGCGTCGGCCTGACGTCTTTCAAGTCGCCCAGCAGGGTCTCGGCACCTTTGGTGTAGGAGATGGTGCACCCTTCATGCATGGCGGAATTGTAGCCGACTGTGCGCTCCAACGCATGGGAAAGCGGAAGAAGCGACACACACGTTCCCCTGGGGGGGAACGGATGATGCTCGACGAATTGTTTTACGTTGGATACCAGATTGCTGTGGGTCAGCATGGCGCCTTTGGGATTGCCCGTCGTGCCCGAGGTATAAATTAGGGTTGCCGTTTCCTGAACGTCGATATTTCTCAACCGTTTGTCGATTTCGTCGAGATTGAGGCTGGCTTTACCGATCTGCAAGACACTGGAAAACTTCACGACGATCGGATACCTGGAATCAATTTCGTCGAAAACGATGATTTCCTGCAGATAATGAAGATTATTTTTTTCCTTCAACAGATTGTCCACCTGGAATTTCCCGGCGCACATACATATTTTTGCCCGGGAATCATTCAGGATGTATTCGGCTTCCGGCCCGGAGTTGGTCGGATAGACGGTGACGTCGGCTGCTCCGATGGCCAGCGTGGCGAGATCGGCTACGGCCCATTCAGGCCGGTTGTTGGCATAAATGGCGATTTTATCTGTCGGCTGGATGCCTTTTTTCAGAAAGTACGAAGCAAGTGCATCGACCTGCCCGCTGATATCGCCGTACGTGTACTCTTTCCACTTTTTGTTTTCATCGCGTATTCTCAGAAAAATTATGTCGCGGGATTTCTCCACCTGATTTCTGAAAATGCCTGGGATTGTTGTGTCGTTGTAAGGTTTAAATTCACTCATAATATCTCTCCTGTATTTTATGTCTGTCCCGGCTTCAGGTCCGGACGATCCGAACACCATCAGCCGGCTCAGGTAATTTCACGTTTTGATTTGAAAACTGCAGTACTGACAAAGCTAGAAGGGGAACTGATAGAATACAAACAGATAAGGTCAGGTCTTGAAATACAAGTTTTCATTCATGTTTAACTCTTATGATCATCGCATGATCATAATTAATAATACTGACTTCCTATAAACATTGCAAGAAAAAACAGGAAATGTCGGCGGGAGCAAGGTTGGACAAAAAACAGGGGGGTTGATTTTTGCTAATATAAACAATATATTGGTGATATATTTCGCCCCGAAGAACGTCTTTTTCAGATTATCAGAAATCCGTTTATTTGCTTTATTTTATGCCTGCTTTTACGAATCAACCGGCTTTGACACGATTGTTCGTTTTCCGCTCATGTCTGAACAAACGGTTAAGACGATTCATGGTTTCAATCAACAGCGAAATGTACTTTCCTTCTCCTTCCAGGGTCAGTAAACCATGCACGACGGCGCGGTTCAGCGCCTTGCGTTTGCCCGCTGCCAAATCGATCATGACTTTACCGCCGGATCGATTATCCCGCCAGATCAGGGCAAAATCCGATGGCCGGCGACCCCGGACCGATTGCACCCTGCCGCGGATAAATTGAAAATAGCGATAAGTATCCTCTTCCGGGGAGCCCATGATAAATGAATAGTCGTGAGTTGCCAGATGCGCACGAAAATCTTTACTGATAAGAACAGCCAGCCGCATCATGCAGGCAAAACCGTACATCAGGAAAGCAAGCCGGGTTTTAAAAAAGATTCTTTTTATGGGCATAAGCATTCAGACGCATTGAATCGCCATATTGAAAAACGTCCAATGTAAAATTTTTTAACCGGGCCCCGGTTTTCAAGCAACAAACAACGGCTGCAGCTTCATGGCAAAAGCAATGTCGCCTTCGATTTTCATTTTACCGGACATGAAAAGATTAATGGGAGATTCTTTCCCGCCGCTGATCATGTTGGCATCCTGCATGGAGAGCCGCAAAACGGCGATCGGCTTTTCTGCGCCGTTGAATATGGCGGTTATTTCGGAAACGGTATCGTCGGCATTTTTGATCTGAAAAACACCCTTCCCGCTTAATGCGGTCAACACATCAAATTTTTTCCTGGTGAGCTGTTTCTGCATGGCGATCAACATATCAATATTCTTCATGTCCGCCATTTTGGACAGGGTATCGGGAGAAAAGGCGATCCGAACGTGCGGATTGTCGACAGCGCCTTCCCGGATGCTGAAACCGACGCCATCCTGAATGATATAACTGTAGACGCTGCCGGATATGTCCAGGGTTATTTTCAGTTCTGTCCCTTTCAATTCCTCCTGGTCTCCCCGCATCTGAATGTATTGTCCGGCCAACTTGGGGATAAACTCCATGAACAACTCCTGAACATTAACTGTAATCGTGAACGTCTGTTCCATAATCCCTTCCTCCAGAGATTTAATTTGTGTGCTTTTTTATCAAAGGCACCCACTTTTTTTGGATTTTTTTTCTGTTGAGGGTCCGATCGCGCAATGTTCGCAGGTGCATTGGATAGTCCAACAAATGATTGAACGGGGGTTTTCAAAAAGCGTCATTGTTTCGGGAGGATGCCCGCCTGGCAGGCATCCTCCCGGTTTGAAGTGATTTAAAAATTCTGCTGGCCGATGTATCTATGCCGCAGTTGCCTTTTATAATGCGTCAACTGTGTCCAGCCACGCTCCCAGCCGCGGGAACATTTCGGTCGGCATTTTCTTGCCCATCGCCAAATCGAAATGGCCGGTTCCGTCCAAAACATACCACTCGTCATACGCCGTTGGCGTTTTTTTCGATATGATAAAGTCGTAAGTCGCCTGCGGACTCACCAGGGATCCCGTGCTCGATGAAAAAACGATCATCGGTACGGTCATGCGTGCCATATTCTCGCTATAGTAGTAGTAACCGTCTCGGCCGGGGTTGGGTGCCGAAACCCCTTTGACCAATTTCGACGATAGATAGTTTTCTTTTCCGTTTAAGTAGTGTTCACGAAGGGTATTGTTCAGGCCCATGTCCATGTAATGACCGAAGCCGCGTATGGCAGCGCTGCCGACAGCATAACGCACCGTCCAATCCTCCAGGCAGGGGTCCATATCCTCGACCACCCAGAAATTCAGATAGTCGAAGAAGTCGCTTATCGCAGAATCACCGGCAGCCGCCTTGTTCAGCAGCCCAAACATGCCCTCCAGCAAACCGACCAGCGGCTTGCTCGGAAGCACCTGAATTAAATTATCTGAAAGGTAATCCAGCGGCAGATACAATCTCGATCCTACAATTGTCCAGAAAAGAGGGGTGTCCAGAAGGTTCGGCAGCGACGGCACGCCTGCGGGGTCAATACCGATAAAGCCTTTTACATCCTCATTCCTTTTTTTGGCAAGATCAGCGCTGGCTCTGACATGCGGCATATAGCCGAGGGAATAGCATAATTTATAGTAAGCTTTCTTTGCCCAGGCCGAGGAAGCAATGCCGGATTCCATATAGGCGCCCTGCAGATAATCATAGGAAACAAGACCTCCCGTGCTGTGTCCGCCGATAAACATGCGTTTGCCTGTCACCGATTTTACCTTGGCGATTGCTGCGGGAGCATCCTGCGTGGCCCAGGTATCAAGGGTCGTGAGGCTGTTGGCGTTGGTTCCGTCGCTCCTTACCTCACCGCGGCCTGTGCCTCGATAATTGACAAACCAGGGATCATACCCCTTAAGCCAGAGGTAGTGCGCCAGACTGTAATAACGCATTTTGTCGGCTTTGATGTACGGTTCATAGTCTGTTTTGTCCTCATTCAACGCCCATTCAGGAGCCTGATCAACCGGAGGAACATAAACGCTGCTGTAGACATCCTTCTTATCGGGAGGCGTACAGGAAAGGTACTGGTTCATATTCATGGTGATGCCGGTAAAGATCAGAACCGGCGTAGCGCTGGTGTTAAACTTCGGGGTACCGGTCGTGTACGGCGCATAGCGATACAAAAATATCTTGCTGCCGTCATCCGCCGTGGCGCTGTAGATGCCGCTGGCATTCAGGGGAACTCTGGATACGGCCTGGCCGGTCACCGGCACCATGGCGATTCCCAAAACGGCGATCGCCATCATAATCAAAAGGTTTTTGTAAAAAATGGGTTTACTTTTTGGACGTCTGCTTTTAGACCAAGCCACCTGCTTCATTCCTGTTTCCCCCTCTTTTGGATTTATAAAAAACTTGTCAAAATAAGTTTTTTAATTCACGATTCAAGCCCCGCCGTACAGCACCTGTACAGACCATTTCGCGTGCGGAAAAAATCAGATAATATGTGTTTTTGGATTTCGTACTGTATGAGACTTTTTTGAGGTTTTGTCAAATAAAAAATGTAATTATTTTAAAGAAATGGATTGTGGTTCGATATGGATTCTTCATAGATTTACGAACAAAACAAAAGCGGACCGGGTGCGGATCAGCAACCCTGCTCAAACGCAAGGCCGTGAGTTCCGGCAAGTCCAAGGACAGATCTATTACCGACGGCGTCGTCATGGGCGACGCCGCTGCGACGAGTGAATTTAAGACACGGATTCATCAAGGAAGCCGTCCTCAATTGCCATTCATCAATTTAAGGCCGGGTGCGGATTCTACCGCGGTGCCGCGCGTATTCCACCATGCGGCCAAACGCAAACATGGCGCGCTCCGGTGTGGGATAACAGGGAACGCCCAGCCTGGAAAATCCTTCATGGACATGAGCAATTTCCCTGGCGGTGCCCCCATAGTAACTGGCAAAGACCGGCTTGTCCGGATGATTGCGGAATAGTTCGGCAAACGCTTCCGGAATGTCGAACATGCTCTCCGGCATAAGAACAAAAATAATCAACAGGGCATCCATATCCCTTTGATCCAGCATGCATTGGGCAATATGGATCGATGTCTTTTTCGAACCATGCTGTTCGATGGCCGACCAGGTATCAATGGGATTGCGCACCGGCGCCCATGCAGGAATCACTTCTGCCAGTTTTTTGAGCGTCGCGGGATTCAGTTCGGGCAGAACAATGCCGTATTCCTCCGCGGCATCCGTTGCAGCGACGCAACCCATGCCCGTGATGGAAAACACACCCATGCGGTTTCCCCGAGGCAGGGGGAGTTTCTCAAAGGCGGATAAGGTATCGAAAAATGCTTCGGGATTGTGTGTTCGCACGAGACCCGTTCTGCGGCAGACAGCGTCGAACACCGCATCCGATCCCGCAAGCGAGCCTGTATGCGACGCAACAGCCGCCGCTCCGGCTTCACTGCGTCCTGCTTTCATCACGACAACCGGTTTTTTCCTGCTGGCTTTTTCGGCGGCTCTGATGAAACGCCGTCCGTCAATCACGCCTTCCAGGTACATGCCGACGGTCAGGGTTACCCAATCCTCGGCCAGGTATTCCAGAAGATCGCTTTCGTTAATGTCTCCCTTATTGCCGATGCAAGCCACCTTGGCCAGCCCGAAGGGCTTGGTGTCTGCTATCCAGCGCGCCCAGCCTGACGAAAAAACCCCCGACTGGCCGATGATCGATACGCCGCCTGCCTTGATTGGTTCAAGGCCAACGATGGACGTCGCCATGCCGGCGGAGGGATTAAGCGTCCCGATGCTGTTGGGACCCATGATCCGGATATCCGCTTTGCGGGCCTGTTCGATAATAATTTTTTGTTCCTCGGCGCCGGCTTTGCCTGCGTCCGAATACCCGCCCGTACTCAGAATGATGTTGGTGACTCTCTTCGCCTTGCAGTCTTCCAAAGCCTCCGGCACCGCAGTTTTGGGAATCACAATCATGGCCAAATCCACCGGCGCCGGCACATCGCAGACTTTTGCGTAAGAGGGCAGACCCAGGATTTCCTTCATCGTGGGATTGATCGGATAAATGGCGCCCCCGAAACCGGCCTTTTGCAGGTTGCGCAGAATAATGTTGCCGCCCTTGCCCGGACTTCGAGAGGCACCGATAATCGCTATGGAGGCCGGATTGAAAAAGGGAACGACCGTAGCAGGCTCGGGATGTTTGCGGGCGGATCTGGCATGGCTGCCACCCAGCCGCACGAGAGCATCTACAGCCACGGCACCATCCGGATACGCGATGAAAGGATTTACGTCTATTTCCAGAATGTCCGGTCGATCGGATATTAATCGGGAGAGGGATGAGAGGGCTTCGGCAATGGCAACAACATCCAGAGCCTTCTGAGAGCGGTAGCCGTCGAGCAGCGCTGCTCCTCTGAGGCGCCCGAGCATCGCGCACGCAATTGTATTGTCCACCGGGGCAAGATCCATGGCGGTGTCGCGGAAAATTTCGGTAAAGATGCCGCCGATTCCCGCGAGGATCACCGGCCCGAACACGGGATCACGCCTTGCCCCCAGGATGAGTTCAGTCCCCGGCCGCGCCATCTTCTGCACCAGGAATGCATGAGGAACATCGGAAAATCTATTATTCATGTCCCGGAAAGCATCGGCCAGCGAGGAGGTATCCGCAATGTTCAGCGCAACGCCACCCCGGTCGCTCTTGTGAAGTATCTTCTCGGAACAAATCTTGAGCGCTACGGGGAAACCCAGTTGATTGGCCGCAACGTCAATTTCCTTATCATCCCTGGCTAAAATACTATCCATAACAGGGATTCCGCCCTTCTTGAGCAGTGCCGTCCCGTCAAACTCGTTGAGTGTTATGATGTCATTTGTCAAAACTAAAACACCTCCTGATTCCACTGTTTTGAAACAAACGTTTTCATAATGAACACACGCCGCGATATCTTGTCAAGCCAGAGTTCGTCTTTTCCGGTGATTTCGAATGACTTCAATGAATCTCTACAAGATTTTTTCATTCTCATTAAAAACGATTTTATAATTTGAAAAGTATTTCGTAATCTTATAAGTAACAATACGGGGGCAAGATGAAGATTACATTTTTAGGAACCAACGGCTGGTATGATACGGATTGCGGCAATACCATTTGCACGCTGATCGAAACAAAAACGGCCTATATTCTTCTGGACGCCGGAAACGGCATCTATAAGGCGGACAAATACATCAAGAAAAATCTGCCGGTTTACTTGCTGCTCAGCCATTTCCACATCGATCACATGGAGGGTCTGCACATCCTGGCGAAATTCAGATTCACATCCTTGGAGATTATCGGTCAGACCGGCACCAAAAAAACGATCGGGGAATTTTTGTCTCCAAAATATTCTCTGCCGGTCACCCGGTTGCCTTATCCCTGTAACGTAACTGATATCAATGAAGGCTGGCACAGGCGTCCTTTTCGATTCCGGGCGCTGCCGCTTGAGCACGCCTCCAGATGTTTCGGGTACCGGCTGGAGATGGAGGGCAAAGTCATCAGTTACTGCACCGACACCGGATACTGCAAAAACTCCGAGGAACTTTCGGTAAACGCCGATTTGCTGATCTCGGAATGCGCATTTCTCAGCGGTCAACAGTCCAAGACCTGGCCCCACATGAACCCGCAACTCGCCGCCAGGCTGGCCGTTAAATCACAAGCGAAGAGGCTCGCCCTGACGCATTTCGATGCCGCCTTATATACAACAAGGGCCAAAAGAGCAAAAGCGCAGATGCAGGCAAAAAGGATATTTCCGCACACGTTTGCTGCGTCTGACGGATTAAGCATAGTGATTTAACAGCATAATGATGATTCCGGATTTGTCCTCGATAATCGAATAATTTAAAAAAGTCTTTGGAATATCTTCTGTAAGCGGCATCCTGTTTGTGAAGATTTGCCTTGCTTCTTTAAGCTTCATCACCTTGTTAATTGTCTGCTCGTTCGCCAGGTTCGGGGCAAGACGTAATGTGTTGTATTTCGGAAATCTTGACCCGCACTTTTTAAGCAGTGCTTTGTTCATCGCAAAATCGGACCCCGGACGATCGAATAGCCGCAGACATCTCTCGGCGTCGGAGAACGGGAATCAATGAAACTGTCAGTCTTTTTTGGGAAATCCCGGGAAGGGCATAACGGTTCATTCAGCGACTTCGATACATGATAACGTTTAAATACGGTTCTTTTTCTGTACGCTTCTTCACGCCGCTGAACCGGGACGAATTAATCTTTTATGATTTCATGAGGGAGTCATCTCTCTCTGGACAATGGCCTCCAGTTGTTCCATTGCATCATCCATCGTGCCGGTATTTAGGATATATGCATCGGCGAGGGCAATGGGAAGAGCCGTTCCATAAGCAATTTCACGCTGGTCCCGCTCGTTAAAGCCCAGAGGAGAATCATCATCTCGTCCTCGCGAACAGACGCGCTCCAGCCGCAGTCCTCTGGGAGTCAGGACCGCAACGACCACACCATCCGTTTTTTCGCGAATGAGTTCTATTTCCTGCCAGGAACGCATGCCTTCCAGAAAACCAACATCGGCGCCGGTCTTCAGAATTTCTTCCAGGGCAAGCCGGGTGACGCCCAGGCCATCTTCACCCCGCAGTTCATCGGACACCTCGGATGTTGTTGCGGCATCGACTTCCAATCCGCGTGCTTTGACCTCGGCCCGGACAATATCGCCGGTCGAGTAATATACGATGTCCCGTGATCCTGCATAAATCCGGGCGATATTCTTACCCGCTGCCGGCATGCCGACAATGATAAAAACTTTCATATCTCCCCTCGCAAAAGTGTTTTAGTTTATTTTCTCTGTCGTATCTTTGTGCCTTCGCTGATCGTATCGTCAGGGTATGCTATCACTTTTTCGTTTTCTTTTAAACCGGAAATGATCTGAGCCGTTAGTCCGTTTCTCTGACCGATCTCGATAACGCGTTTGCGTGCTTTTCCACCGTGCTCAACAAAAACCGCCCAGTCTTTTCCCGCACGGAAAAGGGCGCTTGCCGGAATCTGCAGAACGTTGTCATCTTCCCAGATTGTAAAGTGCGCTTCCATCCGGAAACCGTCACCGAGAACGCTCCACTGTTCCGGCGGCGACGTAATATCGACAATTACCAGAACCCGCTGTTCCTCGACGCCAAGGCTCGATATTTTCGTAAATCCCGCCGGTTCCACCAGACGCACCCTGCCCGTCAGCGGCTCATCATTGCCCCAGCGTTTAAACAGCACGTGTGTTCCTTGTCTGATTTTCACCGCATCCGACGAAAGGACTTCCACCCGGACTTCAAGATTTTTCGGGTCGCCGAGATCCATCAACGGCGCGCCGATGTTCACCGCACCTTCGCTTTCATGATAAATTCTAAACACGGCTCCGTTCACCGGCGAAGATACGGCAACGGCATTGCCCTGGCTTCTTACGGCTGAAAAATTCCGCAAGGCCACTCTGGCTTGTTCCAGTTCGGAACCTGCCCTATGGACCTCCGCTGCAGACGATAATTGCAGGGCGCGCGCTTTTTGCGCTTCGGCATGAATCTGGTCAAACTGATCTCTGGCAATGGAGCCCTTGTCATACAAGGCTTTTAATCTTTCCCTGCGCTGATCCAGATACGCGGCATCCGCCGCGGCCACTTTTTCGCGTTCCACGGATGCCTTCAAAGCCGCCTCGGCGGCGGAAACCGCCGCCCGCGCTGCGGCGTGGCTGCGGGGATCGAGCGCCTGCGACTGCAGGGGTTCGAGTACTGCAACAATCTGGCCCCGTTTCACATTGTCACCCACTTTGGCATGAATGCGCTGCAGATATCCGGCAGTGGGCGCAGAAATGGTAAAGCGGTCCTTCAGGCGGGTGCGGCCTTCTTCTTCAATGGTAACCTGAAGCGGCCCTCGCGTGACAAAAACAATATCCACATCCCGCGTCTTGGGAAGAAAACCGTAAATGAGCAGGCCGGCAACGACCGCCATGATACTGAGAATGAATATTTTTCTGCGTAACACGTGATTCATGAAATGATCCTCTGACCCATCTGAGTTTTTTTATTTTATTCCCGGGTTTTGAGCACCTCGACAAGATCGAGGTTGTTGAGCTTGTGACGGACGATACAACCGGATATCACCGCCGATACGATAACCACCAACGCCGCCTGCGCATACGTTTTAAGCTCGATCATCATCGGTATGCGGTATAGATCGGTTGTCAGAGCGTGAGCCACATAAGCGCATATCCAGTATCCTATTATAAATCCCAAGGGAATGGCAACAAGAGTTATAAACCCCAGTTCACCCAGAAGAATATAGGCAATCTCGCCCCGGGTATATCCCAGCACGCGCAGAGAAGACAGTTCGCGGCTGCGTTCCGCCAGGGAAATTCTGGCGCTGTTGTACACCACACCGAAAGCAATGGAACAGGCCATCACTGTTGCAATAAACATAAAGAAGAGCATCGCCTTGGCCATGATTTCGTAAATGCTGCGAATCTCGTTTTGCCGGACCACGATTTCGGCTACCCGTGGCATTTGCACAAACAACTGGAAAAGTTTTTCTCTGTGGGTCTCATCCGTTACCAGATAGGCGCCGGAGATGGCATCGCCTTCGTTGATCAGGCGGTTGAGCGCTTCCAGGTTCATGTACCCCATCACCCCCAGATACTGTTTAGCCATAGCAACAACCGGAACCTGGCGGACGGCCCGGGACCCTTCCAGCGCCTCGACCGTCAGCAGATCTCCCGCTTTCACTCCGAGAATCTCTCCCAGATAATCCGTCAACAGAATACCGGACGGCGGCATGGAAATACTCTTCAGATGGTTGTCCAGCAAAATGTTCAGGTGGCTGTCCGGCTGGATGCCGTTGATGACGGTTTTATAACTGCGATGACCGAATTTCATCCGCACCGGAACACTCCGGAATGCTTCGCCGCTGCTGATACCTTCCATGCGTTTCAGTTCATATACCGCCCGGTAGGACGTCGGTTCGACAAAGCTTACGGTCATATCTTCCTTCTGCGACAGGACGAATTGAATGTGCACCATGTAATCAATACAGTCCCGGAAAAAACCGCTGCAGATCATCGTCGCGCAGGCGGTTGCGATGCCGATGATCGCCAGCACGGTCTTGACCGGCTTTCGTTCAATGTTGCGGAAGATAATACGCGACGGCTGCGACAGCCAGCGGCCGATGCCAGTTTTCTCAATCAGCGATACCCTGTATTTCACCGGCGCTTCCGGTCGCATCGCTTCTGCCGGAGTCTGCCGGGCGGCATTCCACAACGAATGCATCGTCCCGCTGAGCGCAGCGGCAACACTGATCACGACGACCGCTATCATCACTTGCGGATGGAGGATATAATGAAAAAACGGGAACCGGTAGGTTTCCATGTACAGCGCCCCCAGCATTTTGCCGAACCAGATACCGCCGGCAATCCCCAGCAACACGCCTGTGGCAATAATCATCATCACCATCGTCGCGTAATGAACGGCAATGCTGAGATTATTATAGCCGAATGCTTTGAGCGTGCCGATCTGCTCGCGCTGCGTGCTGATGGTTCTGCTCATGACAATGTTCAGCAGAAAGGCGGCGACACAGATGAATATCGTGGGGTAAATTCTGGAACTGGTCTTGAGCTGCCGGAATTCCTCACTCAACAGCCGGTGGGAAATCTGATCCTTGCGTCCGTAAGCGCCAAAGCCGCCGTACCGTCCCAGAATGTTGTCCAGATCCCGCACAACATCACTCAATGCCGTTCCCGGATAAACGGTTAAAACAACATCGTTGAACGCGCCTTCCATATCGTAGGCCTTGCTGATAGCCTTGCGGGTCATCCATAATGCGCCGTACCGTTTGAAATCCGGCGTCATGGCGCCCGTCTTCATCAGCAAAATGAATTCCGGAGAAAGAACAATGCCGGTGACGGTCAGTCTCTTCCATTTCCCGTTAATGACCGCCGCAAACTTATCGCCCGGATTCAGGCCATGCGCCTGCGCGAAGGTTTCGTTCATGGCCACTTCATTATCCCGTGCGGGATCGGGAAGACGTCCTTTACGGATGTAAAGACGATTCAGCAGAGGATCACCGTCATCGGGAATGGAGGTTATCCTGGCAGTCACCGATTCCTTGAATCCCCGGATATCCAGCTTGGCCTGGGCGCAAACCCTGGTTTCCACCTGATGGACGCCTTGAATGTCATTGATCTTATATTTGAGGGTTTCCGGCGCCCGCTTTAAATTGACGAAAACATCGGCAAAATTGTATTCGCGGTAAAACTTGCTGCGGGTAAAATCGAGAGAATGCATGGTGCTGATAAACATGATGAAGGTGGCTACGCCGCTCATCACCACCAACGTAATGGCAAACACCTGCCCTTTCATCAGCCACAATTCCCGCCAGAGTTTTCGGTTCAGCGTTTTCATCATCTTACCACTGCAGCTCGCTGGCGGATTTCTTCACTTTGTTGATTTCAACACTGGCAATATGGCCGTTGCTTAAATGAATGACGCGGTCGGCCATGCCCGCGATATCCACGTTATGGGTAATGATGGCGGTAGCCGTGCCCAGTTCGCGGTTGATACGCTCCAGGGCCTGGAGCACCACAATGCCTGTTTGGGAATCGAGCGCGCCAGTCGGTTCGTCGCACAACAGCACAGCCGGTTTTTTGGAAATGGCCCGGGCGATGGCCACGCGCTGCTGCTCGCCGCCGGAAAGCTGCGCAGGAAAATGGTTCAACCTGTCAGACAAGCCGACCAGGTCAAGCGCTTGCTGGGGCGCCATGGGATCGGGAGCAATCTCCGTAACAACTGAAACATTTTCCCGGGCCGTCAGGCTGGAAATCAGATTGTAGAATTGAAAAACAAATCCGACATGAAAACGGCGGTACTCGGTCAGTTCCTTTTCCGTGGCTTTGGTCAGTTCTTTTCCTCTGTAGGACACCACACCGCCCGTGGCTGTATCGAGGCCGCCCATGATGTTCAGCAGGGTTGATTTGCCGCTTCCGGACGGACCGAGAAGAACAACCAGTTCGCCGGCATAGAGTTCCATGGTCACCCCGCGCAAGGCATGAACGGCCACCTCGCCCATTTGATAAACTTTGGTAAGATCCTGTACCTGGAAAAATTTTTCTTTCTGCTGATTCATCCGACTCACCGGTTGTCTGACGGGCTGCGGGTTGACTTATAATGTGCAGGAATAATCTTAATATGTATAGCTGATGGCGGCGCCGGCGGAGAACCTGTCCGCATATTGTCCTTCAACGTTCAGACGAAAACCTTTGGCAAGCGGGATATCCAGACCCGCAAAACCTCCGGCAATGGACGTGTTCTGAACAGAATAACGACCGGCAGCATATCCCCAGTCCGACACATTGGAGGAAAGAGACAGCGTTCCTTCCGAGTAATATAAATACGGCCCCGCATACATCGTCGAGCCGCAGGGCAGCGTCGCCTGCAAGGCGACACCGAAATGAACATCCCAGAGATCCTTCAGTTGAACATGCTTCCTGCGCTCAACGGTATCGGAAAAATCATTCAAATAATAGGTCCCCTGGACAAATGCGCCGACTCCCAGCTTCCCGCTGACCGGGTAAAAAACCTTTCCGCCCAGAGTTGCAAAGACCTCTTCGCTTTCTCTGAAAACGTCGCCTATTTTCAGATCGGCAATCCCCAGCCGGGCATATATTTCCCAGGCATTGTCAGCACCGTAGGCCGCCTGCGAATAAATCTCATTCTGCCTGATCTTCAACCCGTTGCCTTTTTCATATGTATCCTGGTGATACCGGTAACCGATGGCGGTATTCAATCCGCCGTCCTGACGGGAAACGGTCTCAAAGGCGCTGAACAATCCTGCGGCGCTTGCCGCCGGACCGGTTGTAAAAAAAACTAACGCCGTCAGAACAAAAACCATCCAATATGGTGCGCAACGTATTTTTTTCATTTAATCCACCTTGTCCGGCCGGACCGTCTCCGGAAACGGTTCTGCTGCCGATGATCCGGAGAAAATTTTTGCCTTTCTGGCTTTAATTTGCTTGTAACGGTACTGAATGTAGGCGTCGCGAAAAGCCACATACGGATCGATGGCCGCATTTTTCAGCGCTTCATAATCGCCGATTCTCAGGGATGCGGCGTTGACCTTATCCAGGACATTCACACCCAGGCGGGCCGACCAGGGATTCAGGTAGGCAACAGGATCCAGAAAATAATTGCCGGCTATGCTGACGGTATCCCGGGGGGTGGAGGGACCGAAGACCGGCCAGACAATATAAAAACCCTGTCCCACGCCCCAGACGCCGAGAGTTTGTCCCAGATCCGTGTTCTGCTCCTGTAAATTCAACTCCTTGCCGGAAGACGGATCCAGCAGACCGCCGATGCCCCAGACGGTATTAATGGTAAAACGTCCCGCTTCCGTCGCTGCACCTTTGAAATCAGCCTGCAGCAGACAGCTTAAAAATCGTGCGGGAAATCCGAGATTGGAAAAGAAATTATCCACACTAATGCGCGCGGGTTCGGGGACAACGGCTTTATAGCCCTGAGCTACGGGCTTGACCGCCCAGAAATACATTTTATCGTTGAACTCATGCATTGCCCTGTTGAAAGGTTCCAGAGGATCGGCGATGGACACTTTTTCTTCTTTAGCATTGTCCCCCGCATAGTCATCGAATTCGTCCCCCGTGTATTCCTCTTCCATGGGATCAACCACAGCGGCCGCGGCGAATTGATTTGCGGGCCGGTCCGGGGAGACTGTCAGGACCACAGGCGGCGGAGATGTCTGCTCCGGCGGCAGATCAACAAATGCATGAGCGCTGCCGGGTGCGCCCCCCGACAGCATCCATATAAACGATACGAGAAATACCAAACGAGATTTCATGTCATCCGACCGTATGAAAGGTTATCAGCCGGCGTGCTGCAACACAGCCGCAGGGTCAGCAGGTTTTTTAATGCTGCTTAACCTTGTTTCTGAGAACTTCCAGCAATTTTTCCGGTTTGTCCTTGGACAAAATATCGTTGAACTGCGTCCGATAATTCTGAACCAGGCTGACGTTTTCCACCACGACATCATATACTTTCCATTTTCCGTCTTTTAAAATAACGCGGTAAAAAACAGGAATTTCCTTGGAAGAGGTGACGATCTTGCTTTGCACTTCCGCCTGGGTTGCCGAAAGCGTGGTTTCTTTATAAAAGACGACCTTTTCATTGGTATAGCTGAGCACTTTATCGCCGTACGCTGTCTCCAGCACCTGCTCAAAAAGATTGACAAATTCCGTCCGCTGGGCAGGCGTAAAATTATTCCAGTTGCGCGTCAGGGTGCGTTTGGAAAATTCAATTTCATCGAACATCTGTTTGTATAGAACCCGGAGTTTTTCTTTTTTCAGTTCCTTGGCCGACTCGCTCTTGAGCTTGGGATCGCCCACGATACCGATGACCTCGTTGACGCATTTCTGAACGGAATCCAGCGCCGCGCCCGCATAAACAGGCAGAGAAAACATTACAATCACCAGGATGATGGCTGTTTGGGTAAAAAGTTTTTTCATGAATTTTTCCTCCCTCAACGTCGTAATAACCGATCTATTGTTTTTTAACATCACCAAAAGCGTATTTGCTGATCAGCGTCTCTATGTCCAACGGTGACTGCGTTTCCAGAATAATTCCACCGGGCTCCAGCAGAGAGCCTCCGCCGCCCGGATCGATGCTGACATATTTGTCTCCCATCAATCCTTCCGTTTTGATCGAGGCGATGGCATCGTCATAAATCTTGATGCCTTTTTGAATATTTAATTTCACCACAGCCCGTTGATTGTCCTGATCCATGGCAATTTGTTTCACTTTGCCCACAGTCAGACCCATGACCTTTACGGAACTGTCGATCCGTAAACCGTTGACGGACGTAAATTTAGCTTCAAGGGGATAGGACGCGGCTTCCAAAAAAGACACATTTCCGAGTTTCACGGTCATATATCCGATACAGAGAAGACCGAGAAACACAAAAATTCCCACGACAGTTTCAATCTCGTATTTTTTCATGTGCTTACTCCTTGACGGCACATTGCAGCCGTCCGATTTCTTTTCGATGAGCTTTGGCCAGTTTTACAATTGAATCAATTTCAGCGACCGGTGTCCCTTCCGCCATACCGGCTTTGACTGAAAAATCAACGCACCTCGTCTGAGGATCGTTTTTTTGAGCTTCGCTCCATATCTCACTCATGCCACTTTTTTGGAAATCCTCCATAAAGTCTTTGACAATGCTTTCCGTCTCGGCAATATCGGAAAAAGGAAGCACTGTCACGAATTCATTGATTTTACGACGGGTGGAGAAACCGCCGATGGCATCAAAATGTTTATCGATGTACTTTCCCATCGAATGGATGGTTTCCTGCGCCCTGTCGTAACCGATGGCGGAAACAATCGAATTCATATCCGATAAATCAAACACAACCACACAATAGCCTTCGTCGGACTTGCGGCTTTGTAACTGGGAACGGTGCAAAACCTTAAATTGTCTTCTGGAATAAAGACCGGTTAATTCCTTTTGCAAACCTTCCAGACTGCGGATCACTTCATCGTTGAAAGGATGATCAAAATTACTCAATTCCTCCGGTGTTCCCTGAAAGACGATGCTTTTGTCATAGAGGGCGAGAATCCGGTTGGAAATAAAGTACACATCGGGAATTTCATGACTGACCATGACCGCCGTAAAATTAAATTTTTTCTGATACTGGGCGATCATGCTCAAAATCGCGTTTTTCCGGACAGGGTCCTGACCGGTTGTCGGTTCATCGAACAAAACCACCTGGGGATCGGTAATCAACGCCCGTGCCAGCGCCGCTCTTTTTTGCATGCCTCCGGAAAGCTCCGAAGGATATTTCTGTGCGGCTTCTGTCAATTCCGTCTGTTCGATTCTGGCCATGACCCGGTCATGAATTTCGTTTTTTTTCATGGCCGTATTTTCCAGAAGCGGCAGCGCAATGTTTTCATAAACCGTCATGGAACCGAACAAGGCATTGCTTTGAAACATGTAGCTGATTTTGGACATGGCTTCGGCCAGTTCTGTTTTCTTCATGTCGTTGATCGGTTCTCCCCGGAAAAGAATGGTTCCTTCATCGGGTTTGAGCAAGCCAATGATGTGCTTGAGCAGCACGCTCTTGCCTGAACCGCTCAGGCCGATAATAGTGGTTACTTCCCCTTCGTAAATCTGCAAATTGACCTGATCGAGAACGGTTTGTTCTCCGAATCGTTTGGTGATATTTTTGAATTCAATCAACGGTGTGTTCATATCTTTTCTATACCATCAGGAGTGACGTTACGACGTAATCCGCAACCAGAATCAATACACAGGAAATAACCACCGCTGAGGTGGTGGCCAGACCGACCGCCTTGGCGCCTTTGCTGTCCTCGCGCATATGAACAAAATATCCCTGATAACAGCACACGGTCGCGACAATCACCGCGAACACAAGCGATTTGACAAACCCGTTGGTCAGGTCTTCCATATCCACGTAGGACCGAATGCTGTGTGAATAAACGCCGGCATTCAATCCCATCAGAGCCACCGCGCTGACATAACCGCCGATAATGCCGATCAGATCGAATACAGTGGTTAGCAGGGGAAAACTGACGATCGACGCGGTGATCCGGGGAGTCACCAGATAGCGAAAAGGATCGATGCGCATGGTTTCCAAAGCGTCAATCTGCTCGGAAATCCGCTGCACGCCAATTTCGGCTGTTATTGCCGATCCGGCCCTGGCCGTAATCATAATCGCGGTCAGCACAGGCCCCAGTTCCCGAATCAGCGACAGCGAGACCAGCGTTCCCAGCGATCCTTCCGCGCCGAACTGCACCAGCGCATGATAGGATTGTAGTCCGAGCACCATGCCGGTAAACAGACTGACCAGCATGATAATCGTCGTCGATCGCGCCCCGATATAATAAATTTGCTGAATGACCTTTTGAAACTGCTTGGGATGAAAGGTTTTGAGTAAAGCCAGCACCAGAAAAATAGTGGCCGCTCCGATGCTGTTAATCCACCGGATGACATTCCGCCCGATCAAGGCAAATGGTTTGCTCACCGTTCCCCTGAACCTCTGTGTGTCTCCAGTCCTATTCTGCTTGTAATCATCCAAAGCTATCAACAGATTTCTTCCCTTTCATTGTTCCCGGAATGCTAGCGTAAAAATTTTACATATTTAAAGCATTTCGTCAATGATTTCCTAAAAGACGTCCGCCAGAAATTCTTTTATAATTTTGGCGATTTCTTTAGGTTTTTCCATGGGAATCAGATGACCGGCATCGGGAATCAACTGGTACCGGCCGTCCCGGAGAAGCGATGCTGCCTTGGGCAGATCGATAAACTCTCTGTTGGAGCTTTTTTCCCCTTCCAGAATCAGGACGGGACAGGTCAACTTTTCCAGCAACGGCCAGGGATTGGTGCTTTTACCGCCCATAAAAAGAGCCGCTTCGTTGCGGGGCGCACAGGTAAGCTTCAAATCGCCGCCGGCCTGTTTTTCCATGCCGTATTGCAGATAAAATTGCAACATCTGTTCGTCCCAGCCCGCAAAAAGCGATTTTGATTTCAGATACTCCAGCGCGGCATTTTCATCCTTCCAGCCGTTTTTTCTTCGGATGGACAAAGAGGCCAGGGGATGATCTTTGAGCTGGATATCGATGGTATAAAAATCTTCCGGAAGGAAAATGGGTTCAATCAGAATCATCCCGCGGGGCTGCAGACCAAAAAGCGCGGAGGCAATCGTCACCACCGTGGCGCCCATCGAATGCCCGACAGCCAGATTATCGCTGATATTCTGAACGCTGCAAAAGCTGATCAGGTCTCTGGCAATCACATCCCAGGAAAGCCCGCCGCTTTCGGGATCGCAATCGCGGTAATTACATATATATGGCGCCCACGCCTGCCTCCTGGGCGGCGTCAGCTCCTCCAGGATGGGATGCCAAAGCCACGGTAGAAAACCGGTGGCGTGGGCAAAAAGAATTTGCGGAGTCTCTCCCTCGTAATAAAGATACGGTAAATGCGCTCCGCCGATATCGTGGTGGTTCAGAGACGGAATATCCAGAATTCTTTCCGTTTGGGTCATAGTCCGCACCGGGGAAAAGGTCGCATGTCACCGGTGTATGTCTCCCTTCGGGGATTCATACGCCGTTTATACGCTTTTAAAAATATTTAAAACACAAATACCGCCGCTGCAATCACGGTGGTGTATTTGTTGTCTTTGCAAATTGTCGACTGGGTCACATTTAGCGTTCGAACGATCTTGCCGCTGATTTTAAAAATTTCCTTCTTTTCGTCCCAGCTCTCATCAACATTAAAATCGATGCCCAATGTGGAGGCCAGCATGGCCGCTGCAAGATCTTCCGCGTAATCGCCGGCCTGTTTTTCATTCTGACCGAAAGCATGGTGTTCGCTGATGTAACCGTAGGATGATTTATCGGCGGGAATGGCGCAACCGACCGAAGCGGCCATGAGTCGTTTGGGTTCGTTCGTACAGCAACGGCTCATAACGCAGTACGTGATGGCGCCCGGCGTCAATTGTTTCAGCCCCTGAGTTTTGGAGATCATTTTACAGCGTGGCGGAAAGATGCTGGACACCTGCACCAGGTTGCATTTCTCTATTCCGGCATCACGCAAGGCACGCTCAAAGGAATGCAATTCGTCTTTGTGCGTGCCCACTCCTTTTGTAAAAAAAATCTTTTTGGGCACAAAACTATCCATGGTTCATCTCCTTCTTCTACCCGTAAACGGCGCCGTATTTTTAAAACTTTTCGCCCTGCCCGTCGAAAATCCAAAAGTTTGTATAGCAGGGTTCGATCCCTTATTCCATAAATTATTTATAAAATACAGAAAATTTTTCGCCGTTTCATCTTGCCCAAAACATGAAAAAAGACTATACAATACGCCAGAATAAATTGAAGGGATCGGGCATGAAAGTAAAATACGTCTGCGTTGTTTTAGCGCTGTTTTTAGTGTCCTGTTATTTGCAACCTCCCGATACCCTCCAGGACGTAAAAGATGTCACCGACCTGCCCCAGGATCACACCGCCCGTCTGGCGGACGTGCCGGCAGACAAAGTCCTTCTGACCCGTGATAGTCAAACTGCGATGAATGAACATTACGACAAAACGTTTTTTTCCGTGTGGCACCATCCTGAACCGGTGCACGCACTGCCGGAAAGATTGTCTGCCATTTTCACACAATTTGCCGCCCATCCGGGCTATGGCGAAAACAAGAGAAAGCATTCCACCGCATGGTTGAAAAAACTTCAGCAGAACGCCTGGCTGGAAAATTATCCCAATACGCTGCAGCCGGCGATCACCGTCCGATCGACGAACCTGCGCATGCTGCCCACGAACGGTCCACATTTTTATAAACCGGGCGGCGACATCAACGGCTGGCCGTTTGACAATCTTCAGATATCTTCAGTGGCGGCCAACACACCGATTCTGATATGCCACATCAGCAGGGACCGGTCATGGGCCCTGGTGGAAACCAGCTTTGCCTTCGGATGGATTCCGGCTGAGGATTTTGCACGCGTTGACGATCCCTTTATGCAGACATGGCAAACCTCCCGCTATGCCACCGTCACCCGGGATAAAATCCCGATCGTCGACGCAAACGGCAATTTCAGTCTCCGGACCTCTATCGGACAAATGTTTCCTCTGATCACCGAGATGGCGGATAAACTCGAAATTCTCATCGCCTCGGCGGACGCAAACCATCAGGCCATTATCCAACGCGTTTTCATTTCGCGGGAGATCATGAACATCAAACCGTTGCCGTTTACCTATGCAAACGCAACCAGAATTGCCAATGAACTGATTGACGAACCCTACGGCTGGGGCGGTCTTTACGGAAACCGCGATTGTTCCGCAATGACGCGGGATTTTTTTGCTCCTTTCGGCATCTGGCTGCCCAGACATTCGGCGGATCAGGCAAAAAAAATCGGCATTTATATTGACCTGGAGGCTATGGAACCGCAAGAAAAAGAAAAAGTGATTCTGGAACAGGGCATTCCCTATTTGAGCCTGCTGTGGCGCAGGGGACATATCATGCTTTACATCGGCGAACGAAACGGGCGGGCACTGATTTTTCACAATGTCTGGGGACTGAGAATCACAGACGCCCGCGGCGAGGAAGGACGCAAGATCATCGGCAAGGCCGTCATCACGACCTTGCATCCCGGCAAAGAATTAACAAACATCGATCCCGATGCCTTGCTGATCAAAAATCTTTCCGCCATGACGATACTGGCGCCGGCAAAGTAAATAGCATGTCTTCCCGTTGACGCCGCTGTTTAAGAAAATAGGTCATAAGGGACGACGTATTAAACAACACCTTCACTGAAAATGGCATCGTACAAATTTAAAATTCTGCTTGAATATGACGGAACCGGTTACCGCGGCTGGCAAACGCAGAAAAACGCCCGCAGCGTTCAGGAAACTTTAATCAAGGCGGCGCAAAGTTTTCTGGACGTGCCGGTAAGAATACAGGGGGCCGGCAGAACCGACGCCGGGGTACATGCCCTGGAGCAAGCGGCCCATCTCGAATCTCCCAAAAAAGTCCATCCGGACATTTTACGCACGGGTATGAACGATCACCTGCCGTCAAGCGTCAACATCTTAAGGGTGGAAAATGCGCCCGCGCGTTTTCATGCCCGCCATCACGCACTCAGCCGAAGCTATCTCTATTTGATTTCCCGAAGACGCACGGCTTTCGGCAAGCGATATGTCTGGTGGGTCAAAGACAGACTCGATTGCGATAAAATGAAACAGACGCTGGATGTTTTTCAGGGCTTTCATGATTTTGCCTCCTTCGCCGACAAAAGAATGGACAAGGAAGCTTCCACAAAAGTCAACATTGAAGGCCTATGGCTGAAAGAATTCGACAATATCATTGCGGTGCGCATTTTAGGGTCGCATTTTCTCTGGAAAATGGTCCGGCGCATTGTCGGCGTGACCGTTGAGCTCGGCCGCGGCAACCTCACCAGGCCCGATGTCGAAAAAATGATGACATCCTTTTCAGAGCTGCCCGCGCACTTCACCGCCCCGCCTTCCGGTCTTTTTCTGGAAAAGGTCCTGTACGAAGGCGATAAACTGCCGCCCGTCACCCCGCCGATTTGTCTATTATAAACAGCAGCTCTTCACGATGATTGATCATGTCCGATCGGTTGCGGTCGGATCATGCCTTTATCCGGTCTTTTCTCCCGGGGCAATAAACAACCGGCCTGACACATATCGGAACATTCACCATCACAGGGTTCGATATGAATGGTGATCGTGGATTCCGGAAACCGAGCCCTGATGTTTTTCTTCAAAATTCTGGTAATGCCGTGCGAATCGTGGACGGACATCTGCGGATCGACTTTGATGTGAAATTCCACAAAGCGAACATGCCCCGCTTTGCGCGTGCGCAATTGATGAAAACCGTAGACGGCCTTTTCCACGCTGATCATGCTGCGGATAAAATTCTCTTCTTCCCTCGGTAACTGGACATCAACCAGGCCACTGAGGGCGTCAACGGTCAAACGATATGCGACGCGCATAATCAGCGCGGCGACCAAGATCGCGGCAACCGGATCAACCCAGTAAATATTGGGGTCGGCGAAGAATTTATGACCCAGCCAGATGATCGTCAGGCCAAACATGACACCGGCAGACGTATACACATCCGTGCGCAAATGCCAGGCATCAGCCTGGAGAGCAATGGAATCGGCTTCCTTGCCCACTTTAAAAAGTTTTTGCGAAACAATAAAATTCATGACGGCAGAAAACAACATGACGCCGACCCCCCAGCCGACATTTTCCATGGCCTGGGGGGCATTTAGTTTTTTCAGCGCTTCAAAGATAATCCAAAACGCCGCGCCAAAAATCAGCAGGGCTTCCACAAAGCCGGAAAGGTTTTCAATTTTGCCGTGGCCGAACGGATGACGTTCGTCGGCCGGAACGCTGGAAGTTTTGACGGAAAACATGGCGATCACTGCAGCCAGCAGATCCACACCGGAGTGAATCGCTTCCGAAATGATCGAAACGGAACCGATGGCAAAGCCGACAAGGACTTTGAATAAAACGAGAAACGCATTGGAAGCAACCGACAACATTGCCACGTTTTCTTTGCGCTGCTGCATATCTTTCACGGTATTGCCTCGTAATTAAAATTGGCCATCTGTATTGCAGGCCCGCTGTGTTTTTCTTCTAATCGCAATTCGCCGGCTTTGCAAGCACCTAATTTTGTGATACAAAGCCAGCCTCAAATTGTTTGGTAAAAAAAGATCCTTATGAAGACAAAAACTGTTTCACCTTTCATTCAAAAAACCTCGGTAAAAGACTGGGCCGACTGGCGCTGGCAGATCAAAAACCGCCTCACCCATCCGCTCCTCCCGTGCGCGCAGCCGCAAACCGCCGCGAGCCACCGGGAAACCCTCCAGTCGGTAACGGCTGTTTATCCGATGGCCGTAACGCCTTACTATTTATCGCTTATCCAACACCAGGATTTTCACGATCCCATTTACGCCCAATGCATGCCGGATCCGCGGGAAATATCTACTGCCGGCCGGGCGGCGGAAGATCCCCTTCAGGAAGATTTGCATATGCCGGTTCCCAAACTGGTGCACCGTTATCCGGACCGTTGTCTGGCGATTGTCACGGAAACCTGCGCGGTGTACTGCCGGCACTGTAACCGAAAGCGTTTCTGGTCCCGCCCCGCTTCCCTGAACCTGACTGACCGACTGCAAAAGATAACCCGTTACATTGCCGAATCGCCCCGCATCCGGGAAGTGATTATTTCCGGCGGCGATCCCCTGACCCTGGATGACCGTGTTCTCGAAAAAATCCTTGCTTCTCTGAAAGCCATCCCGCATGTTGACGTTCTGCGTATCGGCAGCCGCGTGCCTGTTGTTCTGCCGATGCGCATCACCCGGACGCTCTGCCGGATGCTGAAACGATACCGGCCCCTGTGGTTCAATACGCAGTTCAATCACCCCGGGGAAATTACACCGGAGGCGGCGCGGGCCTGTAATATGCTACAGGAGGCGGGCATTCCCGTCTCCAACCAGTCGGTTCTGCTCAAAGGCGTCAACGATTCCCCGGACATCATGGGTGATCTTCTTTACGGTCTGCAAAAAATGTCCGTCCGCCCCTATTATCTTTTCCATTGCGACCCGGCACAAGGGTGTCTGCATTTTCGCACCGAGGTACCGGCCGGCCTTGATATGATGGAGAAAATATGGCGGCACTGTTCCGGACTTTGCGTGCCGCAATATGTTCTGGATGTCCCCGGCAAGGTCGGAAAAATCCCCTTAAACATCCTGTCCGAAACGATGAAAAATGATTTAAAGAAACATCAACATTTTTTTGACAAGCGTCAAGAAATAGATTAGAGAAGCGCCTGAGGCAAAACAGGCGATTTTGCCACACTAAGCAAGGAGAAAATTTATGTACACTGCCAGTGATTTAAGAAAAGGACTGCGGCTGAAAATCGATGGCGAACCTTATGTCATCGTTGAATTCAATTTCGTCAAGCCCGGTAAAGGACAGGCCCTGTATCGCACCAAACTCAAAAACATGATCAACGGCAATCAGTTTGAACGAACATTTCGTTCTGTAGATACATTCGAACAGGCGGATTTACGGGAAAAGACCATGCAGTATCTATATAAGGAAGGAGACAAATTCTGCTTCATGGACAATGAAACCTTCGAGCAGGTTTATCTGACGGAAGAACAGGTCGATGATGCCGTAAATTTTATGACGGATAACATCGAAGTGGAAATTCTTCTTTTTGAAGACCGGCCCATCGGCATCAGCCTGCCCAACTTTGTGGAACTGGTCGTCACCGAAGCCGAACCCTGGGCCAAAGGTGACACTGCCGCCGGTTCAACCAAACCGGTCAAGGTACAGACAGGCTATACGATTCAGGTTCCGACCTTCGTAACCGAAGGTGAGAAAATCAGAATTGACACAAGAACGGGTGAGTACCTGACTAGAGTCAAAGGTTAACGCAGCTTTTCAAAATGCTTATCTGCTGCGTTGCGCTTCAGCCTGCGTCCTTGCGTCGTATCATAATACGCTTCACTCCGCATCCTTCGTGCGCCTTGCCTCTGAGACAATTTGAAAAAGCTTAATCAATATGAACGACTTTTTTCAAGATAATATCTTTCATCCGGCGCGCAAGTCTCAGGCCTTGGAGATGCGAGCCAAACTCATTCAAAGCATCCGTCATTTTTTCATCAACAGCAGCTTTCTGGAAGTGGACACGCCGGTCAGGATCCCCTCGCCCGCGCCGGAAGAACATATCGAGGCCCTCCGTTCGGAGGATTGGTTTTTGCAGACATCGCCGGAGCTCTGCATGAAGAGGTTGCTGGCCGCAGGCTACCCGCGTATTTTTCAAATCTGCAAATGTTTCCGCGCCGGCGAGAGAGGCGATCTGCATCTGCCGGAGTTTACGATGCTGGAGTGGTATGTCGCCGGATTCGATTACCGGCAACTCATGGCCCAATGCCGGAACCTGATCGTTGCGGTTGCACAAAATCAGGGCCTTACTGAAATCAAAAGAGACAACCGGACCATTGCCTTAACACCGCCGTGGGAGAGCATCACCGTGGAAGACGCCTTTTTAAGATACGCGCCGCTTACCCTGGATGAGGCTCTGGTGCAGGGCACGTTCGATGAAATCCTTGTTGACTGTATCGAGCCCCGGCTGGGAATCGGCAAACCGACGTTTCTTTATGACTATCCGGCCTCACTGGCGGCGCTGGCGAAACTTAAAGACAATCATCGCACCGTCAGCGAAAGGTTCGAGCTATACATCGGCGGGCTGGAAATTGCCAACGGCTTTTCAGAACTGACCGATGCGGCGGAACAAAGAAAACGTTTTGAAGAGGCGCTGAAAAAACGGGCTGAAAAAAAATGGTCGGAGTATCTGATGCCGGAGAAATTTCTTCAGTCCCTGGGACACCTGCCGCCCTGTGCCGGCATTGCGCTGGGCATTGACCGGCTGGTGATGATCATAACCGGTGCAAACTGCATTGATGATGTGGTTGCGTTTATACCGGAAAATCTTTGATCCATCGTTGTTAAGAAATTAATGCATAAAAAAACCCGCCCCCCGAATAAGGGGCGGGTTTTTGTTTATCTGGTTTTTAGTGATTAATGGGTGATGACATTCAGTGTATAGAAAGTGCCTTCTGTCAACTCCATTGTTTCCGTACCAACCATGAACGTACCGTCAAATGCCAGCTGTCCATGGAAAACAATTGCATCGGTTTCAGGATTCGTGACGATTGCCTGACCGTTGGGAGCAATGGTCAGTTTCTTGACACTGACCAGACCCAACTTCTGTATCGGTGTATAAGCGAGAGACAAATTCCAGTTATAGGACAGCATGACATCCAAATTGAAGGTAAGCGCCAATATATCCGGCAGGAAGGACGTCTCAAACCGGCTTACATTAATATCATGATGCGCCCAGAAGACGTCATCGCCGACACCCAGCAGATGGTTATAGGACGATCCGGTCAAATTGGCCACAGCCTGTCCATCGGTAATCTGAACGATCATTAACTGATAATCGCCATTAATATCGGTATAGGTTCCAACCATTGTCTTTTTATCGACGGAGAGAAATCCTTCGAAATCACTGGCTCTTGCCCCTAAAGCATCCACCAGGGTCACAACACCGTCAACCGCTACGGCTAACGTTACGCCATTGATGGTTGCAGAAGGAGCACCTGTGGGACCTACTTCTTCGCTCATCGTTGTTACCAGAGCGGTATCGGTTGCTCCTGTTCCATACCACCACTCATTGGTTTGACCGACAACCATGCCATGAACGACGAAGTTATGACTTGCCAGATTGGCATTGCTGTAATTGGTGGTCCCTTCTTTCTGCGCGATCATGATCTGGTAGTTTGTTCCTGCGGTTGCCGTGCCGGCAGCAAAATCCATATCGGAGTTCATGGTCATGTGACCGCCGTCTCCCGCAGCATAGGCACCGCTTTGAATGATCGCACCCGTATCTGGATTGACGGTAAATGTTAAATCAAAATCGGCCGGACAGGTTGTATCGCCCGCTGACGTGCTGGTTTCATACGACTCACACGTGGCAACACCGGTGGCGCCGATGGTCAAGCGGGCACGCACCCACCCATTTTCGGTGCCCGTTCGAAGCATATTAGTACGCCACGTTCCGGCCAGGTCGGCCTGACCGTATACGGATGCTTCCGCAGCCGTGAAGTTCACGCCTGTTATATCGGTCAAACCTACATCGAAAGTTCTTCTGGCGGGGGTGAAGGTGTAACCCTTTTTACCGGGTGTAAGAATAACGTTATACTGTTCGACGAGCGCTGCGGGCAGCCTCAATGTGTAATTGCCGTTGGCATCCGTGATAATATAGCTGAACAAATCACTGCTGATCGAGCCCTCCCAGACCTTGACATTCAGGATCGTCAATGAGTACATGGCGGAAATATTGACACCCTGAACCCCTGCGCCGGTCGCGTCAGTGACCGTACCGGAAACAGTCACAAATAACTGCTGCTGATTTTGATCATCATCGTCGTCATCGCTGCCGCCGCTGCTGCAACCGGCGACTATCAAAAACATCAACATCAGAAAATATAACAAAAATTGAGTTAAAATCCTTTTTCTTTTCATAGGTCCCCCTTATTATTATTACGTTTTAATCAAATAGTTTTTAAGTTATCGGTACATCTACTATCATTTCTAAAAAAAAACAAGAAGTTTTTTACGTTAAAAGATATATTGACAAGGACTTTTTTTTCCTTTAGCGTACGCAACAAATTCATTTCCCATTGGAGATTAAAAGTGAAAGACTTTGGAGCTTTAGACTTAAGCGGCAGTGTGAACGGCAGCCTTTTGAGCATGATTCTCGATGCCGGGCTGATGGTTAAGTTTGTTTTGCTGGTGCTTTTCATTTTTTCTGTGGTTTCCTGGGCGATCATTTTCATCAAGTATCGCTATTATCGCAAAATTCAAAAAGAAAATGAAGCGTTTAATGACGACTATCTGAAGAGTTCGAAACTTTCGGATGTCTTGCCGGCAGCGAAAAAATATTCATACTCCACCACGGCGGAAGTTTTTCGCGTGGGGTACAAGGAACTGACCCAGACCAACAGACCGGCCACAGGTGAATCGGCCCAGGGACGCGACGACATCAGTCTTTCGTCACTGGATAATCTCGAACGCTCGATGAATAAAGCCAGTGCCACAGAAATGACCAAGCTGGAAAGTTCGCTGGGATTTCTGGCTACAACCGGGTCGGCCAGCCCTTTTATCGGTCTGTTCGGCACCGTCTGGGGAATTATGGATACGTTTAAAGGCATCGGCGCGCGCGGGTCGGCCACGCTGGCTGTTGTCGCTCCCGGAATTTCCGAAGCATTAATCGCCACCGCAGCCGGACTGGCTGCAGCGATACCAGCGGTTATCTTCTATAATTATTTTTTAAATCAGTCGAAAAACATGGTTCAGGAAATGGAAAACTTTTCCGCTGAATTCTTAAACATTGTGGAACGATATCTTGTCCGTAAATAAATCCCGGAGACAAAACAATGGTGCGCGGGTCACGCAGAAAAAATAATGCCAGTAAACCGCTGGCGGAAATCAACGTTACGCCTCTGGTCGATGTCATGCTGGTGCTGCTGATTATCTTCATGGTGACGGCGCCCATGCTGTCGATGGGCATCGATGTCAATCTGCCGCGGGTTAAAGCCAAAAGCGTCGATGTGGCCGAAGAAAAACTGGTTCTGACCGTCAATGAAACCCGGGAAATTTTTCTGAATAAAACCAAAATGACGCTGGGGGAATTAAAACCCAAACTGGAAGCCATCTTTTCCAACAGAATCGACCGGGAAATTTTTCTGCGCGCCGACAAAAATGTGCCTTATGGCTTTGTGGTTGAAGTCATGTCGGAAGTTCGTAAGGCAGGGGTTGATAAACTGGGAATGATCACGGAACCTCCCGAGGAAACAAAATGACACCCCGGATGCTTGGCAAGGGCTACCGCAGCGGTAACGGCAACTTTCAAAACATGATCTTCCTTTCCCTGACCCTTCATGTGGTTGTTGTTGCCCTCATTCTCGTGTCGGTCCCGACAACATCGCGGCACCTGACCTTCGGAGCAGCCTATTCCGTTCAACTTGTGGGCTCTGAAGCGGTTATGCCTTCTCAGGAAACGTCTTCACTCAGTGACATCCTGGAATCGAAAAAAACCTCCGACGCCATCATCATTAAACGGAAGATCAGCAGCATTTATTCGTCCCCGCTGAAAACGCCGGCCACACAAAAACTCGATGTCGAAAAAGCCGTTGGTGCGCTCCGTCAGAAAGAACGCGCCCCGGGAAAAACAAAGGAGAATGCCCCGGCATCCGGCCGAACGGCGATGACGGACGCCGAAGTCAATGCGCAGGCCAATGAATATATCGAAACCGTGTGGTCGAGGGTAAAGCAGAACTGGTCCATACCGCAATCCCTGCTGCCGGATAACAATATCACGACGATTGTGGATGTCAGGATTGCCCGCAACGGCGCCCTGTTGTATGCCGGTTTTGAAAAACGCTCCGGCAACCGTTATTTCGATGACTCCGCGCTCAGAGCGGTCAAAAAATCCGGTCCGTTTCCTCCGTTGCCCCATTGGATCAGGGATAACCATATTGAAATCGGCATCCGGTTTCATTCCTCGGAACTGCGCTGATCTCGTGTGTGCAGGAGAACGTTTTTTAAAAGAAAAAGGTAGGGGTATCACGTGACAAAAAGAGTTTTGATTTTAACGTTGATCTTTTTTTTCTGCGCCTGGCCGATCTGCAGCAACCGTGCAGATTCCAAAGTGTATGTGGACATCGATTCTCCCGCTTTCAGACTGATTCCCATCGCCATCTGCGATTTTCATCCTGCGTCGGGTCCGGTCGGCCATGTCGCTTCCGAGACAACGGTTTCCGAACGCGTTAAAAAAGATCTCGCCCTGACAGGACTGTTCAATATTTTGAACAAACAAAGTTTTCTGGAAAGCCCTGATGCCGTATCGACAACAGCCGTGGGAAAAATTCGTTTTGCCGACTGGCTGGCCGTAGGCGCCGACTATCTGGTCAAAGGACGCATCTTTCAAAAGGATCGGGAAATGACCGTCGAGGCCTATCTTTATGATGTCGCCCGCGGTGAGTTGATTTTCGGCAAAAAATACCAGGCGCCGGCCGAAAAAACCAAGGCGGTCGCCCGCGCGATAGCATCCGACATCATGCTTGCCCTGATCAATGACGCGGGAGACTTCAACACCGAAATAGCCTTTGTATCCAAGACAGGCCTCCGGTCTGATATTTATGCCGTCAGTTATGACGGCGCCGATGTCAGGAAAGTCACCCATCATCAGTCCATCTTAATGGCGCCGCGCTGGTCGCCTGACGGAAACGGAATGGCCTTTACCTCATTCAAAAGAGGACGTCCTGAAATTTATTTCCTCAATTTAAAAAACAGGTCGGAAAAAAGACTGGCATCTTTTGGAGGATTGAATTTATGCGGTTCCTTTTCCCCCGATGGTCGAAAACTATTAATGACCCTGAGCAAGGACGGCAACGAAGAAATATATGCCCTGGATGTTCAGACGTTACAGCTTCAGCGCCTGACCCGCCATTCCGCCATCGATGTTTCGCCGTCATGGTCGCCTGACGGTAAGCAGATTGTTTTTGTTTCCAATAGAGGAGGGTCGCCGCAAATTTACACTATGGATGCCGATGGGAACAACGTGAAAAGAATTACTTACAAAGGCAGTTATAATTCCTCGCCCTCCTGGTCACCGCGCGGCGACCGTATCATCTACGAAGGATTAACCGCTGACCGATATCAAATCTTTTCCGTTGACACGGAAGGCAACAATCCGGCGCAACTGACCTCTGACAATGCCAACAATGAGTCGCCGTTCTGGTCGCCGTCGGGGCGTCAGATTGTGTATGTGTCCCGCAAACATTCCGGCAGTCAAATCCTCATCATGAATGCCAACGGGACCAATCCGAGGCTGCTGTATGAGCAAAGCAACAGACTCGCCATGCCGGCATGGTCGGGACGACTCCGATAGGCAAATTTAAATCTCAAAGGGGTTGTTATTTTCTTTTCTTTGATGTATAAAACACACATATTTTGAATGTATTTCGGTGAAACGGGAGTCAAAAACAGACAAACTACTTTTTGTTTCATGGTTTTAACGTGAACGATTCTTGGTCGTCATTTTCTGATCAATATAATTTTTGAACACCTTTAAAAAAGGAGATGAAGCAATGAACATGCAAATCCATTTAAGACTTGTTTTAGTCGTATTCATAGCCGGTTTGATGATGATAGTGGGCTGCGCCGAAAAAAAATCCGTCATCACCAGCGATGCCGCACAGGAACAGCAAACCACCCCGGCACAGACGCCCCCCTCGCAGGAGGATATGTCATCGAAGGATATCACCGGGTCCCAGATTGCATCGGAGGAAAAGTCGGTGGACCTGGAAAAAATGGCGCGGGCACAATCCCCTGTCAACGATATCCATTTTGATTTCGACAGTTCCAGTATTCGCCCGGATGCTCGTGAGACTCTCCGGGAAAATGCCGACTATTTCATGAACAATAGAATTTCGTCCATCATCATTGAAGGGCATTGTGATGAAAAAGGCACCAACGAATACAATATGGCGCTGGGAGAAAGACGCGCTCAGGAAACAAAAAAATATCTGGTGAATCTGGGGGTGAAAGAATCCCTGATGCAAACCGTCAGTTTTGGCGAAGAAAATCCTCTGGATCCGGCCTCCAATGAAGACGCCTGGGCAAAAAACAGACGGGCACATTTTGCGGTCAACCCCTAACGATAAAGCGAGGTGAAGCCTTTGGAAAGATTTCGTTATTGCATTTTATTTCTGGTGGTCCTTTTTCTGGCCGGATGCGCCTCCTCCGGAGATTTAAGGGCGCTGCGTTCGGAGATGAGCCAGCGAACGGATGAAAAAATATCCTCTCTGGAAGCAGAGGTGAACGCGTTGAAGGAAAACGCCACGGCACTGGAATCCATGCGCAAAGGGCAGGCCAATACCATGGCGGATCTTGCCGAATTAAGGGAAAATCTCCAGCAACTGCGGGGTCAGGTGGAAACGCTCAAAAAAGACGCGTCGCAGTCGTCCAGGAAAGACGAACAGCTTCTGAATAACATGTTGCTGCGAATCAATTTCATCGAAAATTTTCTGGAAATCGGCAGCAAAAACACGTCGGACGCCTCGGATAAAACGGGCAAAGTCAATGGCGGCTCGGTCGCAAAGGATACCGGAAGCAAGCAGGATAAGGATAAAGCGTACTCAGCCGCCTATCAGATTTTTCAGGAAGGAAACTATGCGAAAGCGCGAAACGAATTTCAGACTTTTTTGACTACCTATCCGAACAGCGAATATTCGGACAACGCACAGTTCTGGATTGGTGAATGTTATTTTTTTGAAAAAAAATATGAATCGGCCATTCTGGAATATGAAAAAGTCACCAAAAATTATCCGAAGGGAAACAAGGTCCCCTATGCTCTTTTGAAACAGGGTCTTTCCTTTCTGAAACTGGGGGATAAAACCAGCGCCAAATTACTCCTGCAGGAAGTCATAAAAAATTATCCGAACACCAGCCAGGCGCGTATCGCGCGCTCCAATTTGCAGGACATCAAATAGTCGTTTTTCACCCTCTGCAAGGATCTATTCTAAAATATTTTGTTCCACATCGGATGGAGCGGTCAGATTAAAAACCGATAAATCTTTCGTCTTTTCAACCCGGACATCGGAGTAGGTGACTGTCAGCGCGGTTGAGCCGTTCGCCAATCGGATCACAAGTTTTTCAGGCAAAGCGCTTTGACCGCCATAAAAATATTGCACATTATATTTTTCCGAACCGGTTTCATCGGTGCAAAGCAGCCGCATCAGTTTTTGACTGCCTTCCTGTACCCAGATGATTTGCGACTCACTCGAGGATTTCTTGCATGTCATCCGCCAAAGACGGCCTTCGGATGAGACATCCTCGGCAAGACGTTCTGTCGTGCAAAACGGATAGGTCCCCGTCAACACCAGGACCATATCTTCGATGTCCATCGACCAGGGTAGAAATTTTTCCAGATTGGAACGCGTCGGTCGTCCCCGGTAAAGCTCTTTTTTCGACGGAACGAAAACAGTCATGGTATCGGGTGTCGCCGTCAGCAACAAGTCGGGATTGCCGATGAGGGGCAGCACTTCCAGGCGCACGTATCCCGGACGTCTCAGAACCAGGGCGGCCCGGACATGATACGATGCGTCGACCGTTTTAAAATCTATTTTCGCCAGGGCTTGGAAAACATCCTCCTCGGCAAGCCCGCCGGATGTCGACAAGATCCTTTTTTCCGGATAAACATCGCGCGCAACACCTGATGCCTGCTGTAACGCACAGGAACAGAGGCAAAGCATCAGAAACATCCATATCAAGCGGAAATATTTTTGGATCATGAGTTGATTCTTATCCGGAAAGACCTTGTGGTTTGATTATCGTGTCCCGCGGATATCCTCGCGCTTCTTTTTCAGGACATCGTTTCCGGGATCGATTTTCATCCCCCGCTCATACATATCGGCCGCGTCCTTGAGCCTGTTCTGCCGGACATACAAATCCCCGAGGTGTTCAATGATTTCAATCTCATCAGGCAGCAGTGTCCAGGCTTCTTTCAGATATTTTTCCGCGTTTTTCAAATCATTTTTTTTGAAATATACCCATCCCAGGCTGTCCAGTAAATAACCATTGCCGGGTTTGATTTTGAGCGCCCGCAAGATCATGGCCTCCGCTTCATCAAGATGCATGTCCCTTACCGCATAACTGTATCCGATGAAATTCAGCGCTTCGGCATTTTTCGGATCAATGTCCAGGATTTTTTTCATCGACATAATGCTCTCTTCAAAACGGTTGGTCTTATCGTAAAGCACGCCCAGGGCATAATGCAAATCCGTGCTTCGAGGCAGCACTTTCAAACCGTCCTGCAGAATGGCTTCCGACGAGGCGTTATCACCGGTTTCATCATAAAAGGACGATAACAACAGATAAAACGGGACCTGATCGTTCTTTTTCTTAATGGATTTTTTTATGACCGCCACGGCCTCCGTGACTTTCCCCTCCTCTTTCAAGATCATCGCCGCGCGGAGTTGCGCACTGACATATAGCTCGGACGATGATGCAATGCCCGTAAATTCCTCAACGGCCCGGACGTTATTTTTTTGCTGATCGTACGTTGTCGCCAGCAAATAACGCACTTTGTCGTCCAGGACATTTTTCTGTAAAATCGAAGAAAACTCGGCGGCGGCCAGATCAAATTTTTTCATGTCAAAATACAGCAGCCCCAGCGCCACTTTGATATCCCGGTTATCCGGATCGATTTTCAAAACTTCCTGAAATTCCTTTTCCGCTTCTTCATATTTTTTCTTCTTGATTAAAAGCTCGCCGGTCCGCACGCGTAAATTAAGCCGTGTCGGATCAATCGCCAGATAATTGCGGTAAATTTCAATGGCCTTATCCAGTTTTTCCTGTTTCTCGTACAAAGCCGCCAGATCGAACAGGGCCATTTCAAAATACGGATTCAGGGACATGGCTTTTTTAAACATCTTCTCCGCTTCGTCCAGCCGTTTCATCTTCTCCAGAACTTTCCCGTAATAATAGACGCCCATGATGTTATCCGGATCGATTTTCAGCATTTTTTTAAATGTCTCTTCCGCTCTGTCGAATCTTTTTTCTTCCGCATAAATAATCCCCAGATACAGATGCGCAACGAGGTTCTTCGGATCCAGCTCGATGACTTTTTTATGCTCTCTGACTGCTTTCGAATACTCCCGCATATTCAGGTACAAGCCGCCCATAATCAAATGCACGTCTACATTGTCCGGATCCCGGGCCAGCGCCTCTTCGCCATGGGCCACGGCGCTTTTGACGTCGCCCTTCTGGGCGTAAAGAGACATCAGTTCAATGACAAGATAGGCGGAGTCGGGATCCGCCGCATAGGCCTGCTCCAGCTCGCGGATGGCCTCATCCAGATTTCCATCATTGCGCAGAAAAACACTCAGCAGATAATGATAAGAGGCCTGCTGTTGAAATTTATCTCCCGACGGAGCATGCTGGACGTTCGGCAACGTCACGCAGCCGGAAAGACTGACAAACATAATGACAACGAAACAAATGAAATTTCTTTTCATAAGGTCTTCGAATCCGTTTTAACGGCGCTTTCGCGATGATGCGCCGGCATTATGATTTCTCCGGGGACTTGTTTGTTTTTTTAATGATTCGGGATGCCGGAACAACCGACACCCCCTTTTCCCGCATGACTTTGGTTGCTGCTTGAAGGGCCCGGACCGTTTCAGGATACGGATGCCCGATGATAATTTTAGGAGCAGGATCATTGCTCTGGGCAACATGCATCAATTGACTGTAAATAGCGTGATAATCACGGTGATGATCGATAAAAATTTTTCGTTCAGCGATACGGAAACCCATGTCGTCCGCAATGGCATAGGCCCGGGTATCCGGCGATGTGCGCGAATCGATAAAAAAAAGTTTCTTGCGCTGGAGTTCCTTAAAAATGACGGACAGTTTTTCGTCGTCCATCATGAACTTGGAACCCATATGATTATTCACGCCGACGGCATGGGGAACCGCATCAATGTTCTTCCGTAATTGCAACACAAGCTCTTCCTGACTCATGTCCGTGAACAAGGCGCCTTCTCCCGGTCGCTCCCTGGGATAAGAAACCGGTTCCATAGGCAAGTGCACAAGGACCTCTCTGTTCGCCTGATAGATCATTTCCGCCGCTTCGCGGGAATGTCGTTGAAAAGGTAAAATGGCAAACGTCAGATCGGCATCGATTTTCAGCAACGCTTTGGCCACGTTCAGGTCATAACCGATGTCATCGATAATGATGGCCACTTCACGTAACCGTGCCGGAGGAGATGTCCGTTTCTTAACCGAATCGATTTTGGGCGCGGCGGGTTTGACGGCAACCTCTTTCTCCTTTGCTTTTTCAGGAACCGCTTCCTGAAACTGCACGACATAAATGATGCCGGCTACTGACAATAGGATGAGTACGACCAGAGTTGCCGTAAAAATTTTTTTCATTAAATTCATGAATGCTCAAGTAGTGCAGAACGGCTGCTATTTCTTTATGGATTTCATGATATTCCAGCTCTTAAGAATATTCACGGCCGTCTGCAGCTGATTGTCTTTTTCCAAATCCAATGGGTCTTTTGTGTCTCTGCTCTGGCCCCCATCGACCTTTGTACCATCGTCCTTATCCGGTTTAATATGACCCTTGAGATCTTTTTCCCGGATCCGTTCTTCCTTATCCGTAACGCTTTCCGCCTCTTCCGCCCCCTTGATAAAAGGCACGATAATGTCGGGGGTAATGCCTTCCGCCTGAATAGAACGGCCATTGGGTGTGTAATAACGGGCCGTCGTCAGTTTGAGGGCCGAACCATCTTCCAGGGGAATCACCGTCTGAACGGACGCTTTGCCAAATGTTTGTGTTCCGACAATTAAAGCTCTTCCATTATCCTGTAGCGCGCCGGCAACGATTTCTGCAGCACTGGCCGTTCCCTCGTTGACTAAAACAACGATCGGACAACTAATTTCATTATTATCGTTTTTAGCGACTGATTTTGTTTCCATTGCCTTCACTCTTCCCCGGGTGGAAACAATGGTCCCCGATTTCAGAAAAATATCCGATACATCTATCGCCTGAGTCAGCAAGCCGCCCGGATCGTTTCTCAAATCAAGAATCAATCCCTTCATGGGCTTGTTTTTATCGTCCAGTTCTCTCAGGGCCTTGCGTAAATCATCCGCCGTTCGATCCTGAAAAGCCGCAATGCGAATATAGCTGACGTTGTCTTCAAGTTTTTTATGTTTGACGCTTTTTACCTGAATGATGGCCCGTGTTAACGTAATGTCTTTCGGCGCGGCCATACCCTCTCTCATAATGGTAATGGTCACCTTGGTGTCTTTGGCGCCGCGGAGCTGTTTGACCGCTTCCATAATCGTAATGTCTTTTGTCGATTTGCCGTCAATTTTCAGAATCTGATCGCCCGGTTTGAGGCCGGCCCTGAACGCGGGCGTATCTTCGATGGGCGAGACAACCGTCAGAATGTCCTTGATAAGCATAATCTCTATGCCGACACCGCCGAACTGTCCCTGTGTTTCCACCTCCAGTTCCTTGTATAAATCCGGTGTCATAAAGGAACTGTGCGGATCCAGCGACCGGATCATGCCGTTGATGGCTCCCTGCATTAAATTAGTCGTATCAACATCATCAACATAGTTTTTTCTGACCATGTCCAGAACTTCGCTGAAAGTTTTTATGTCCTTATAAAAATTTTTATCCTTCGCGGCGGCACTATTGTCGCTACTCAGTCCCAAGAGGATCAGGGCTCCCACACCGATGACGGCCAGCAGATAAAACTTTATCGATAGCTTCTTCATCATATTCCTCACAAAATTGAATATATACCGCATTACTTATATCACTTTCTTCAATATTTATCATGTATTTGTTGGAAAATATCTGAAAGCGTTGAGTGCTCTCGAAGACGGAAACGTTTTGATATTACTCGATCGTCCAGCTGGTGCCGTCAGCAGAATCCTTCAGAACAACATTCATCCCGGCCAGTTTTTTCCGGATGTCATCGGCCCGGGCCCAATCCTTTGCTTCGCGGGCGGATTGTCTTTGTCTGATCAACTCCTCAATCTCATCGGCGTTCAACTCGCGTCGGCGCAACTCGGTTTCCCGGTACAACACAAAGAATTGATCTGCATCGCTGTTGATGACGCCCAGCACCGAACCGAAATAATCAAAAACCCGGATGGCTGCGGCCAGGACGGCGGTTTTGTCGGCCACCGGCATGCTTTTTTCTTTCATCATAAAATTATTCATCTGCCGGACCATATCAAAAACATAGCCCAATGCCTGGGCCGTGTTGAAATCATCATCCATCGCTTCATTAAACTTATCTTTCAGCATCTGGAAGGCATTGACATAGTCATCGACGCGCCCGGACGGCTGCGTTGCCACCGGTTTGGATCCGGCGGCTAATTGTCCCTGAAGTTCTTTCATCTGCTGGAGCGTTCTGTAACATCTGAACAGAGCGGCTCTGGCTTCGGACAGCGAATCATCCGAATAATCGACCGGACTGCGGTAATGGCTTTGCAGCATGAACAAACGCAACACTTCCGGATGATAATGTTTCAGGATTTCCTTGACCGGAAATATATTGCCCAGCGATTTGGACATCTTTTCCGAATTGATTTTTACAAAACCGTTGTGCATCCAGTAACGCGCCAGCGGCTTGCCGGTCGCCGCCGCCGATTGAGCGATTTCATTTTCATGATGCGGAAAAATCAAGTCCTCACCGCCGCCGTGAATATCAAACGTCTCTCCCAGATAACGCCGGCTCATGGCCGAACATTCAATATGCCAGCCGGGGCGGCCTTTTCCCCACGGGCTCTCCCAAAAGGGTTCGCCTTCCTTGCTGTTTTTCCAGAGTGCAAAATCCAGGGGATTTTTTTTCTTGTCGCTGACATCAACACGGGCGCCGGCCATCATTTCTTCCAGATTGCGACCGGATAAACCGCCGTACTGTTTATAATCACTGATAGAAAAATACACGTCTCCCTCAACGCAATACGCATAACCTTTGTCCTCTAGGGTTCTAATCAGAGCAATCATTTCCTGCATGTTTTCGGTTGCTCTGGGAGTAATGGTGGGTGTCCGGACACCCAGCGCCGCCATGTCTTCATCGTGTGCTTTGATGTATCGTTCGGCTATATCCGCAATACTCACGCCTTCCCTGTTGGCCCGGTCGATAATTTTATCGTCAATATCCGTGAAGTTTTTAACATAGGTGACGTTATAGCCCTGGGCCCGCAGGTATCTGACGACCACGTCGAAAACAACCGCCGCACGGGCATGCCCGATGTGACAGACGTCATAGGCGGTAATGCCGCACACATAAATGCCGACGGCGCCCTCCTGAATGGGCTGAAAAACTTCCTTTTTTCTGGTCGCTGTATTGAATATCTTCTGAGGCATTTTTTTCACCTTTACGCATCAGGGAAAGAGCGGCGCGATTTGCAGGCCGGTATCTTCCTTAAATCCACACATGATGTTCATATTCTGCACGGCCTGTCCGGCCGCCCCTTTCACCAGATTGTCTATGGCCGCCATGATAATGACCCGTTTTGTCCGCGGATCAACAGCCAACCCAATGTCGCAGTAATTTGAGCCGCATACGGACGAAATATTCGGGTAAACGCCTTCGGGACACATCCGGACAAACGTCTCCCCGGCGTAAAAGCTGCTGTAAAGAGCATGCAGATCGCCCAAAGCAATATCTTTTTTCAGTTTGGCGTAAATCGTGCTGAGAATGCCCCGTTTTACCGGCAGTAAATGCGGCGTAAAGGAAACGGCAAATTTTTTGCCGGCCAGCGCGTTGAGTTCCTGCTCAATTTCCGGCAGATGGCGATGCTTTCCGACTTTATAAGCTTTGAAGCCGCCGTCAACTTCACAAAACAGCGAACCGGCAAGCGGTTCCCGTCCCGCGCCGCTGACGCCGGAGGCGGAATCCGCGATAATCGTGGAAACATCCAATAATTGCTTTTTCAGCGCCGGAGCCAGCCCCAGAATAATGCCGGTCGGATAACAGCCGGGATTAGCCACAAATTTCGTTTTCTTTATTTTCTGCCTGTAAAGCTCCGGAATGCCATACACCGCATTTTTAATAAATTTGGCGCTGGCGTGCTTGCCGTACCAGACTTCATAAATTTTCAAATCTCTTAAACGGTAATCAGCGCTCAAATCAATCACCGTCTTTCCGGCGTTGATAAATTCCGGAGCCATGTCCATGGACACACCGTGAGGCAGAGCCAGAAACACCACATCGCAAAGCCTGCATATTTCACCCGGTTTTGCGTTCTGATATTTTAACGCGGTCAAACCCTGTAAAGCCGGAAACACGGTCGATACTTCCTGACCGGCAAACCGCCTTGACGTGGCTGCCACTAATTTAACGTCAGGATGTCCTGACAGAATTCTGATCAGTTCCTGACCCGTATAACCGCTGGCGCCAAATATTGCTGCCTTAATCATAAAACGCTCCCAAAAAAAAGGGAGGCTGGAAGCCCCCCTGTCGGAATTTAACGTTTGGAGAATTGGAATCTCTTCCGGGCTCCGGGCTGCCCGTATTTCTTGCGTTCTTTAACCCGGGCATCTCTGGTTAAAAAACCGGCCTTTTTCAGGACCGATCGCAACTCGGCATCGTACTCCAGAAGCGCCTTGGAAATGCCGTGCTTCACGGCTCCCGCCTGCCCGGCAACGCCTCCGCCGGTGACGTTGATATATAAATCAAACTGATCCTTCTTCCCCGTGATATCGAGAGGCTGCTTGATAAGCATTTTCAGGCTGGGACGGGGGAAATATTCCTCGTAGCTTCTTTTATTAACCACAATATTGCCGTTGCCTGCTTTCATATAAACGCGGGCGATGGCACTTTTTCTCTTTCCTGTTGCATAAAACCTTTGTTCCGCCATGATTTCTCCAATATTAAATCTAGTTTATAGTTGATTGTCCGTTAAATCGATAATGTTTTCGGACACTGTGCTTCGTGAATATGAGCATTACCGGAATAAACTTTCAATTTTTTAAGCATCCTGCGTCCGAGATTCGTTTTGGGAAGCATTCCCTGCACGGCGATACGAATCAAATCTTCCGGTTTTTCGGCAAGCATTTTCCCTGCGGTCGTTTCTCTCAACCCCCCGGGATAGCCGGAATAAGAATAATAAATTTTATCCGTCATTTTCTTGCCGGTCAGAACGATTTTTTCGGCATTGACGACAACAATAAAATCACCGGTATCAACATGCGGTGTGTATGTTGCCTTATGCTTGCCTCTTAAACGGTGCGCTATTTCACTGGCAAATCTTCCCAGCACTTTACCGGAAGCATCTGCAATGTACCATTTTCTGTCGGCTGTCTGCGCCTTAGCCATGTACGTCTTCATAATAAAATCACCACTTTAATGAAAAATTTAAAGATGCACCTTATGCAATTTCAAATTGCTTGTCAAGAAAAATATTTGAACAGTTTGCAATACCGGAAATACATCGGATTTCTTCTTTTTTGACAAATTTTTGATACCTTTAAACCCGAATTTAAAGAGGCACATTTTTTAGAAACAAATTAACCCCAAAGCGGAACGTCGAACTAATGAACCTTGAATATGACACATTCATCCCGTTAAGATGTGCGCGTTCCATTATCACCACATAAGAGGGGATATTAAAAATATCAGAGATATGCCGATTCGGATTGTGTCGCGATTGGTCGTTATTATCATAACCACCATCATCGCCAGTTCATTAATGTTCGATTGTATTGGCTTTTACCCTGAGCATAAACAGAAGCTGTTTCCACCGGGCCCGGTGACACCACTATAGCGATCAACGAAGCAATCGGCAAAGGATAAACGCTTGGCATTGTTCTACGGGCAATTTTCAAGACGTGCAATCGCTCAATGCGATTTGATTTTCAAGGCGAGGGAGTTTTCGCCTGTTGCGCCAACGCCGTCTTTACGGCCTGACGCGTCAGGAAAAGCATTTCCCGGTATTTTTCCGAAGCACCCAGAGCGTTCGTCGAGGTGCCTGACGTATATTCCTTGAGAAGCCGCACCTTCGTTTTGGCGAATGTTTCCAGAGTTTTTCGGTCAATGGAATTAACGAATAGCTCTATAATTTTTCGGCGCATGGGGCGTGTTGAATTGGCCAGCAACAGGAATATCGTATTATTGGCCACCCTGACCACAAGATCCTGCTGTTTTTCCTGAAGCTCAATAACCTTTTCTCGGTCATCAAGACTGGCAAGTTCTTCATTGAAAAGCCCTGCGATAGCCTTCACGTCGCGCGGGGAAAATCTGTTAGCCGCCATTTTGAGTATTTCCGGAAAGACAGCCGTCCAGAATTCCCATATTTCATCAACGAAATAATCATCAACAATCATTTTCTGCTCATTTTCATCTTTCTGAGAAAAGAGGAGACTGAGAAAATCGATGCCGGCATGTTGCACATAGTCTTTAACATAGATGCCATCTCCCTGTTTTATATCGAGGACATTCATGGATTCCAACTGTTTTAAGCCGATCCGCAGAGAACTCAAATCGACTTTCATCTGTCTGGATATTTCTTTTGCCGAAGGAAGCTTTGTTCCGGGTTTGAGCTTATTATTAAAAATATCCCTCATGAGAATGCGAACAACTTTCTCCGGAACTTGTTGGTTGGCCATATACCCTTCCTCCTTTGTTTATAATTTTATACAATTATCAATATCTTGTCAAACAATAATTCAATTATAATAATTGATATATAAAATTCTTGACATTTAATAGTAATTTGTTATGCTGATTTTACTGATGGTGGATACCCCCTCGTTAATTCTTTTATGATTTGTAAAGAAAGGCATGAGTTTTTAAGGGAACAATGATTGTAGCAGGATGTGATGTCGGATCTCTTACCGCCAAGGCATTGATCATGAATGAGAAGGGCCGGCTTGCGGGAGAGATCACCCGGGTGAGATTGTCTACCCTGGATTCGGCCACGGAAGTAATGGAAAAAGCCTTGGCATCGGCAAAGCTCCGATTTTCCGATCTGGACTACTGCTGCAGCACAGGCTACGGCCGTTACGAAATTCCTTTCGCCCAGATGAATATGAGCGAGATATCCTGTCACGGATTGGGTGCCTTCCGTGCGGACCGCAGCGTCAGGACCATTATTGATATCGGAGGACAGGACTGCAAGATTATCCTGATCGATGCGGAAGGCAATGTCCGTGATTTCATCATGAACGACAAATGCGCCGCGGGCACGGGAAGATCATTGGAAATGCTGGCCAAAACGATCGGCGTCGACCTTGAGACGTTAGGAAGCCTGGCCGTTAAATCGAAGAACCCCATCAGTATTACCAACAAATGCAGTATCTTCATGGAACTGGAAGTCCTCAATCATCTCTACGCAAGAAAAAAACTTAAACACATCGCCTGCGGCATTGCCGATGCCGTTGCCAAACGGGTTGCAGCTCTGGCCAAAGCCATTGACGTCGAGAAAAACATTTGTATCACCGGCGGAGTATCCAAGAATCCCGGCGTGGTGAGACAGTTGGCTTATCATATGAACGTTTCATTTACATCGCTTCCTGTTGATCCCCAAATAATCGGCGCAATGGGCGCCGCCGTCTATGCCATGGAAACGTTGAAAGCGAAGGTGGGCATGTGATTACTGCGGGAGTGGACGTGGGAACTCGATTTATCAAAGTTTGCGTAACCGATGGCGAGCATCTGCGCGGGTCAGCCTGCGCGGAGATAGGTCCCCGGTTCGATGCCCTTATCCGTTCTTTGTTAAAGGAAGCGCGGGTTCAAGCCCGGGCGGGAAGATGGGAAATAAAAAAAATTGTCGCCACCGGTTTCGGCGGCCATTTGGTGAAAAAGGCCGCCTTTACATTGGGAGAAGCTGCCTGCGCTGCCCGATCAGCCTTCTTTTTTGACAGGGATATTAGAACCGTTATTGATCTGGGGGGGCTTTTTATCACGGTTTCTACCATTGATAAAAATGGTTTTCTGGAGACCACTCATGTGAACGAGAGATGCGCCGCCGGAAGCGGCAAGTTTCTGGAAATGGTCGCTGAGGCGGCAGAGGTACCTTTTACTGAAATTTCTTCCTGCGCCGCCGCTTCCCGCCAACCCTACTCGTCCTCCAGCAGTTGCGCCGTCTTCGCCGAGAGCGAGATCATTTCGCAGGTCAATACCGGAATGAAACCAAGCGATATTCTGGCCGGCGTTATCCGGGCCATAGCCTCAAAGACCGCTTCCCTGATCGATGGCGCCGGCGCAAAGGACAAAATCGTTTTGATCGGCGGTCTTTCCAAGGTTTCGGCAGTTAGAGACATGTTAACGGGACTTACCGGCAGAAGCATGACGACGTTGCCAATAGACAGCCAGTTGGTTGCCGCTTTTGGCGCCGCACTCATTGCTCAGGGCAAGATCATCCGGAAAAGGCAGGGTTTATCTGTCACAGGAGAAGCCGCCTGATGGAATTGACGGATTGCACGCCTTTGATGAAACAGGTCACAGAGATGGTTAGAGATCAACGCAGGGGTTTTTCGCGTCATCTTTCCGATCATGGTGAAGAGGCGCGCCGGATCGGCTTTTTATCCAGAGATAAAAAGCCTGACAGGGCCGTGATTGTTACCGCCGAGGACACTGCGCTTGAATTGGGATCACCGCGACATCCCTCTGTCAGCACGTTTCTTTGGACAAAACAAAAAGATCTGCTGAGCAGAGCGATTTGGACGGCCGGCAGAGATTTCCCCCAGATCAAAGAAAGCCCCGTCAGTTTTGCGCAGGTGATCATGGTGGAATTAGAAGGTGACTTTGATCCCACGGGTCCTAATATACAAACCCTCTCAAATCTGACGAATCGGATTCCGGGATACATGACCCGGAGCATTCCCGGCAAGATATGGATCAGGATCCATCGGGATCTCCTGGCCAGGAAATTTTCCCTCCAGTCCCTCGGACAGTGTCTTATACAGGCCTATCATGAGTCTATCCCCGGGCTGAAAAACATCGAAGTCGCCCTTATCGCCGATAATGCCGACTTCGTGGGGCATCTTATTCCGATTCATAACCGCGCCCGCATCATTTATGGCGAAAATAAAAAGCTGGTTCTGGAAGCGGACGGAACCATCAGTTGCGAGGATCTTGACTGCGAAAATTGCACGGAGAAACCCACCTGCGATACCTTGCGGGATGTTATTGTGAAAAGGAGAACGTGATCATGAACGAACCGATTATCCTCGCTTTCCTCGGGAAGGGAGGCGTTGGCAAGACGGTGTTGTCCGCTCTTACGGGAACGATCCTTTCCGCTTGCGGCAAAAAGGTCCTTTTTGTGGATGCCGATCCGGCCATGGGATTGACCAGCGCCCTGGAGGTTTCGGACATCAAGACCATCGGCGCCGCGCGGGAGGAAATCATCCGTCAGGCAAGAATTTCCAGTTCTTCTGAAGAAAAAGAGAAGCTGGCCGATATCGTCGACTATCTGCTCATGGAAGCGCTTTACGAAGGTCAGGGTTTCGGGATGGTGGCGATGGGACAGACCAACACCCTGGGATGTTATTGCCCCGTTAACAATCTTCTGCGCAGTACGATCAAGTCGATAGCATCACAGTACGAAGCGGTGATCATCGACGCGGAAGCAGGCATCGAACAAGTGAATCGCCAGGTTGTGGAATCGGTTCATTATCCCGTCATTGTTACGGATAACTCTCTCAGAGGAGCCAGGACAGCGGTGATGATTTCCAGTTTACTGAAAAAAATTCCCCAGCTGTCGCCGGTAAAGGTGGGAACTGTTTTTAACCGTGTCGATCAGGCGGATGAAAATCTGGTGAAAATGATTCTGGAGGCGGGAATGGACTATTACGGCAGCTTGAGACCGGACAACGCCATCAGCGCACTGGACAGGCAGGGCCTTTCTATCGCGAAAATTGCCGGCACATCCCCCGCTGCCGCCGGGATGAGATCCGTTCTGGAGCAAATTGGAGCCTTTGGGAAAATATTAAACGTTAAAAAATAAGACAAAGAAAGAGGACCTATCCCTCAATCCTGTTTTAAATATATTTTTTGGAGTAGATTATGCGAGATGTTTATGTCGTTGCGGCCCACACAATCAAGTTCGGCAAATACCTGGAGAAAACGATATCCGAATTATCGGCAATGACGGTTTCCCCCTGTCTGAAAGAAGCCGGATTGGACAAGAAGGATATCCAGGCGCTCTGGTTTTCCAATTCCGCCTGGGGTGAATACAAAAGGCAGGTCTGCATCCGCGGTCAGGTGGCTCTTCGTCCTTTGGGGATCGATGCCATTCCGATCACCAACCTGGAAAACGCCTGTGCCGGCGGTTCCACGGCGTTTCATCATGCCTGGATGGGCGTGGCCAGCGGGATGTATGACATCACGATGGCCCTGGGTGCGGAAAAAATTTACGATCAGAACCAGGCGCTCGTTTTTTCCGGTTTTCTGACCGGCCTGGATGTCGGCAACTTTGGAAAGACGCTGGAAAGATTGGGCGACGTCGCTTTAAGCGAAAACGAAAAGAAGGCGATGGCGACCCATATCGAAAAGTACAAGGGCCTGGCAAAGCAAAGCTCCGGCAAGGGCAGAAAAAAATCCTTCAAGGACAAGTTCATGGCCCAGCGGGATGCCCTGGTTGTCGCCATTCGGATCGGCGAGACCATGGGTTACGACATGCTCAAGAAACTGCGTAAATTAGGCAGCGGCGACCATTCTCCCTTTATGGATGTTTACGGCTATGAAGCGCGTCAGCACATGAAAAAGTTCGGCACCACCATCGAACATCTGGCCGCCATCGCTTCCAAAAATCATTTTCATTCTTCCCTGAACCCCAATGCACAATACCAATTTTTAGTATCGACGGAGCAGGTTTTGGCGGACCGCCTGGTCACCTGGCCGCTGACCCGTTCCATGTGTGCCCCCATCGGCGACGGCGCCGCTTCGGCGATTCTCTGCGACGAAGCAACGGTAAGACGCCTGGGATTGTCGGGCCAGGCGGTAAAAGTCAGGGCGTCGATTCTGGGTTCCGGCATGGCCAGAGATCGCGACGGTATCGACATCGGCGAACGGCTGAGTCGCCTCGCCTATGAAAAGGCCGGCGTGGGACCTGCCGAGATAGCTTTTGCCGAAGTGCACGATGCCACCGCCTACGGAGAACTTCATCAATGCGAGTCGCTGGGGTTCTGCCGTCTGGGCGAAGGAGGACGATATGCCGAAAGCGGGGCGACGAAATTGGGCGGCAAGCAACCCGTGAATCCCAGCGGCGGTCTGGAATCGCGCGGCCATCCCATCGGGGCATCCGGCCTTGCACAGATCCATGAACTGGTGACCCAGCTCAGGGGCGCGGCCGGGCCAAGACAGGTGTCCGGGGCAAAACTTGCAATCGCTGAAAATGGCGGCGGAGCCCTGGGAGTGGAAGAGGCCGCGATGTGCATCCATATTCTGGAAGCCCCGTCATTGAAATAATCTGTATGTAAGGAGCAAAGCAGTGAACAGAAAACTAAGAAAGCTGGATCTGGGAAAAAACATTTTGAAATCGATCTGTTTGTTTTCCATCAATGAAATCAGGAGAGGTTCCTTTCTGAAAAACATTCGCGGCGTTTCCAGGACGGAAATTCGACAGGAAATGTCGTGGGGAGAATTACTGGAAGAAAAGGCGGCCCGTTACAAGGATAAAATTTTTCTTATCTTTGAAGACAAAACGTTCACCTATCGTCAGATGAACGCAAATGCCAACCGGATAGCCAATTACTTTTTATCTTCAGGCGCAGGGCAGGGCAAGGGCGTGGCGATTCTTATGGACAATTCACCGAGCTTCATCGATATTTTCATCGGGATTCAGAAGATCGGCATGTACGCCGTCCCCGTAAACACATCGTTGAAGGGAGACAGTCTCCTGTATATCCTTAACCATTGTGACGCCGAATATCTGGTCATCGATGAAACGCATCTGGAGACCTTGAACAAAATAGCCGACCGGTTGGATAAGATAAAAACCATCATCATTAATCCATCCCCTTCTTCATCGAGACAATATCCGGCGGGATATCATGTCCTTGATGAAGCCTATAAAGGATCGCCCGCGAATCCGGGGCTTGGCTACCGCAAAGACGATATCTGTTTTATTACCTATACCTCCGGGACGACCGGGCTTCCCAAGGGCGTTGTTTACCGCTACCGTAAATCATCGGTGAAACTGTTGTCGCTGGTCGCCGTTATGCTTTTCAAAAAAAGCGACGTTCTCTATACGGGCATGCCTCTTTTCCACGGCAATGCCCTTTTTGTAACAGTGACCTGCGCCCTGCATACGGGAGCCCGGGTTGTTCTGGCAAGGAAATTCTCGGCCAGCCGTTTCTGGGATGATATCCGAAAGTACAACGTTACGACCTTTAATACCATCGGAGCCATGATCCCTATTCTGATGAAGCAGCCGGAAAAACCTTCAGACCGCCAGCACAATGTTCGTTTTATTATTTCGGCGGCCTGTCCCGCTGATCTGTGGGAAAAATTTGAGAAACGGTTCGGACTGACCATCTATGAGACCTATGGCGCCGTTGACGGAGGCGGCAAGATCATCCTCAACCTGGGCACTGCGCCGGTGGGATCGATCGGCAAGCCGCCCATGAAAGTCAAGTACCGTCTTGTGGATGCCAACATGAAAGATGTGCCCGATGGTACGCCGGGCGAGCTGGTCTTTCCCGTTTCCAATAAGAAAAGCACATCCTCCGTCGAGTACTATAAAAACGAAAAAGCGTCGGCGGAAAAAATGAACGGGGATTATATCTTCACCGGGGATTTGATCAGACGCGATACAGAGGGCTTCCTGTACTTTATCGGCAGAAACACAGAGTCGATGCGCATTAAAGGTGAAAATGTATCGGCTTTCGAGGTGGAGCAGGCGATCCAGAAACATTCCAATGTTCTGGAGGCGGCTGTTTACGCCGTTCCGTCAGAACTGGCGGAAGATGATATCATGGCCTCCATCACTCTGGTGGAAGGCGTGACGCTGAAAGAAACCGAGTTGATCGAGTATCTGAAGGAAAACCTGCCCAAGTTCGCCGTGCCCCGATATGTGAAGATCGTTCCGGAATTGCCGAAAACTGAAACGCACCGGGTCAAGAAAAAGGAATTAGAGGCGCTGAAGGTCGTCACCGGCACCTGGGACGAAAACAAAAAAGCCTATGTGTGACGGTTTCTCGATGCGTCTGATTATAAAAATTACCATTATCTAGTAACAAAGGAGGTCAAAAACTATGAGCAAGATCAATACGGGTTTCTGGCAGAAGATGTTTTTTGTCGGTTCGCTCTGGAATCTGGGTATCGGCATAACCAGTCTGTTGTTTACGGATTTTATGCTCATGATGATGTTCGGAAAGGGGCCGATAGAAGACAATCTCCTGGCCTTTATCAATGGTACGGTGCCGGTAACGGACAACCTCCAGACCTTGATATTTTTCAGGTTCTTTATGATCGCTGTCATCCTCTTCGGCATTGGTTACTACTGGGTCTCGCGCGATCTCCTGGCCAACCGGGCCGTGATCTGGCTGGGGCTTGTCGCCAAGCTCATCATCTTTTTCACCTTCGTCTACTACTACGCCCTGGAGCAAGCGGCCTGGTTTCCCGTCTTCGTCTTATCGGGCGATTTCGTATTCTCGATCTTTTTTGTAGCCTTCCTCTGGAAGACCAAGGACGGCATTTATTGACCCTTTAACCCCACAAGGAGAGAAGAGGTATACCATGGCAAAACAAACAACCGACAATCTTTCCCCGCTCTACACCTACCAGGAGGGCATGGAATGGAATCCCGTGGAAAAGGTGATCATGGAACGGCGAAGCATCAGGAACTTCAAGAAGGAACCGGTGCCCGACAACCTGATCCGACGGGTGCTGGAGGCGGGAAGATTCGCCCC
>JAGOMJ010000004.1:74973-76863 GCA_017993615.1 Smithella sp.
GCTATGTACCGGCTGCGGCATCTGCGTTTCCATCTGTCCCGCCCGGGGCCTGATGCTTACCAAAAGGCAGGACAGTGCCAAAAAGAAGATACCGCTGGTGATCGAAACCGCACCGGGGATATCGCTTTGTATGGCCTGCGGCGACTGCACAGCGGCCTGTCCGGAGGCGGCCATCCGCATCAAACGCGGATTCAACGCCGGGTTCTTCTTCCGCAAGTTATCACAGCAGCCGGAGTTAACTTTGCCGAAAAAATATTAATAAAATCAGAAGGAGAGTTTCATTGAAAAATAACCCCAAGCCGTTTCAATATCTTAAATGGAGCTCCAGTTTTCTGAATTTCGGATATTACCTTACAACTTTTCCGAATTTGAGTTACTGGGCTCTCAGACTTACCCGGCCTCTCTATGTCAAACGCGAAACATTCTTCAATCACAAATTCAGATATGCTTTCCTGATTCTGGGAGGAGGAATTCTTCCGCCCGAGGAAATCAAAGCCTACCACTATGGGGCAAAAGCCTTTGTTGATAATATGAAAAATGCTCTAAAAGCTAACGAAAACGGTAAGCCCGTCGTCTGGGTGGAATGGATTCTTTCCTCCGAAATCGTAAATGCTTTTGACGCTTTTCCGTTCAATCCAGAAACGCTTAATGTGTTCGGAAACTTGTCCGGACAGGACGTTCCATCGCTGCTCATAGAGGAAGCGGAAAGCGCTGGTTTTGCCTCAGAATACTGCTCGGCCATCAAGCTGACGGCGGGAGCCTACATGTTGGGGCAAACCCCCAAACCCGCGGCAATCATTGCCGGGTCGCATCCCTGCGACACCAACGTTGCCGCCTATCAGGGAATACGCCATCTGACGGGTGCCCCGGTGTTCTTTTTCGACTCCCCTTATTGGCGCGATGAAGACGCCTTCGATTATTATGAAAAAAATATGTGGCGCCTCATAGAGTTCCTGGAAAAAACTCTTCACCAGAAAATCAACTGGGAGAGGCTCAAACAGATTGTAGATCATGAAAACAAATTCAACTTTTATATGCAGGAAATTTGCGAAATGATGCGGGCAATCCCCTCTCCCGCAACGATGATCACGCCGGTTTTTGCCTGGGTCGTGCGGGAACTCGCCATCGGCGATCCTAACGGCACCGAAATGGCCAGACGCATGTACGAGGTCGTAAAGGATCGCTTTAAAAAAGGTGTCGGTGTCGTTAAAAAGGAAAATATCCGCGTTTTGTGGTGGAACCCGCCGATTGCTTTTTTTGCCTACGTCTTCAAGTGGATGGAAGATGAATTCGGCGCCGTCGTCGTCAAGGATTTTATCGGCGATGTCCAGATGCCGCAGATCGATACGTCCTCGGAAAAAACAATGATTCGTGACATGGCTAAAAATCATCTTTACCTGGCGATGGCCAGACAATGTCACGGACCGGTGGAATTTATTACGCAAGAGCTTGAGAAGGCCATCGACGAGTACTCGCCCGATTGCCTGATCTTCGCGGGACACGCCGGCTGTAAACACGGCTGGGCGGTCATTGGCATTATCAAAGACCTGCTAAAAAAAAGAGGCTTGCCGTCGCTATTCATGAATATGGATATCATGGATCAGAGACATGCAACGGAGGATGACATCAAACGCTGGATAACGGAATTTTTCAGGAGCAACGGATTTGTATGAAAACCATACTCGACGAAACAAGAGAACTGGCATCATCGACGCATAACCCTTATCTTGAAGAAGCCAGAAAACAGGGCAAAAAAATCATCGGATATTTCTGTTCCTATATGCCTGAGGAAATTATCCACGCGGCCGGCTTTGTTCCCTACCGCATGCGGGCCGTGGAAAGCAAAGGGACAACCCGTGCGGATGCTTTTTATTCTTCGATCAACTGCAC
>JAGOMJ010000004.1:76963-78523 GCA_017993615.1 Smithella sp.
CATTGCCGACAGATACTTAAGCCATTTATCCTGTCCCCGGATGATGGGTGATTTTGAACGGAGGTTTAATTATTTGTTGGACGTCAGGGATGAATACGGCATTGACGGCATTATTATCGAAAAATTAAAGTTTTGCGATATTTGGGGCGGGGAAATATATCTTCACCGCACAGAATCAAAAAAAAGAGGCTTGCCGCTCTTGGCCTTGGAGAGGGAACTCTACGGCGGAGGCATCGGACAAATAAAAACAAGGGTTCAGGCTTTTCTGGAGAAGTTGAAAAACAAACAGGCAACCGATGAAAATCTGGTTCAGGCGGCAGGGGCTGATTATAAACCTAAAATACAATAAACCGGGAGGGTAAAACAGATGAAAAAAAAGGGGAGCGGTTATGAATATATAATCGTCGGTACGGGACCGGGGGGCGCTCCGGCAGCCAGGGAACTGGCCAAAGCCGGTAAGAAAGTGCTCATGGTGGAAAAAGGCGATTATCACAAAAAGTTTCTGGGGCTTCCTTTCGGCATCAGGCTGCTTGAGCGATACATGCTCTTCGCCCGCTCCAGGGAAGGCGTCATTATCGAACGCGGCATTACGGTCGGCGGTTCTTCCATGGTTTATCAGTCCAACGTCATGGATCCTCCCGTAAAACTGATTAATAATATGGGGGTCGATTTCAGACCGGAAGCCAAGCAGCTTAAAAAGGAAATCGGCATCGAGGTTCTGCCGGAAAAATTTTACCGCAACAACAAAGGGCTCTACCGGATGCTGGCGACAGCCGATAAAATGGGCATTCCCTTCCGGGAGCAGGAGAAGTTCGTCCATGCCGATAAGTGCAAACTGGGTTGTGACTGGTGCATGCTGGGTTGTCCGGAAAACGCGCGCTGGACAACCAGGGAACACGTGGAAGAGGCTAAATCATACGGCGCCGAGCTCATCTTCAATGCTCCGGTCAACAAAATCCTCTTCAATGCCGGAAAAACAAAGGCAACCGGCATTCAACTGAAGAACGGCACCGTCATTCATGGCGACAATATCATCCTTTCCGCCGGAGGTATCGGCAGCCCCGCTTTATTGTTAAGATCGGGGGTCAAACGATTAGGGACGCAGGATGTGGGAACAAGATTCTTTATGGATCCCATGAACATCATGCTGGGTTACAGCAAGGATCCCGACGGCGGCTTGTGGGGAATACAGACGTTCAGTCATGCCATTGAATCCATGGCTCAGAGCGAAGGATTTATGATCGGCAACTGTTCCGCTTTTGGAACATGGACGGTTTTGTCTTTTTTCCGCATGCAGACAGCCCGAGAAAATCTGCCGAAATTTCCCATCATGAAAAGAGGCATGGGGTTATTTCTCAAATTGTCCGATGAAGCCCACGGACAAATTTTCCCCAATGAGAAAACCAGCAAGCCCTTCACCGCAAATGACGAAAAGAGATTGAAAAAAGGAACGGACATTATGCGGGAAATCATCATTAAGTCCGGCGGCGATCCGAAGACCATTTCCATCCTGAAATGGGCGGGAGGACATCCCGGAGGAACCCTTGCCATGGGACAGGC
>JAGOMJ010000004.1:78623-94762 GCA_017993615.1 Smithella sp.
AAATGTTCCCAGTTCGGCACATAGTGCCATAGATTTCTCTTGTAACAGACGGTATCCACGCCTTCGGCAGCCAGCAGATTCTGGAATTTCTGTGCCTGATCTTCACTGGGAAGATTAAACGCCAGGAACGTGGCGGAATCGCCTTCGGGATCCGGTTTGACGCGGAATTTCACACCCGAAACATTGGCCAGAACATCCATGATGAATTTCTTATTTTTCTTCTGTTCGCCGATGAGATAATCCAGCTTGCGCAGCTGAGCCAAGCCCAAAGCGCCCTGCAGCTCATTCATCCGGAAGTTGAAACCGAGAATGGTTCGTCCTTCCAGGGCACGGCTGACTTTGGGATTATGGTCATGGCCGTGGTCATGATACCATTCCGACCGCAGATAAAATTCCTTGTTATTGGTAATCACCATGCCGCCTTCGCCGGTGGTAACTGTTTTAACGTAATCAAAGCTGAACGTTCCCATATCGCCGAAGCTGCCCAGCTTTTTGCCTTTATAGCTCGCGCCGCAACCCTGCGCGTTGTCTTCCAGAACCAGCAGCTTGTTTTTGCGGGCGACGTCTACGATCTTGTCAATGTTTGCCGCCGAACCGCACATGTGCACGGGGATGACCGCCTTGGTGTAAGGGGTTTTCTTCTTTTCGATTTCCAGGGGATCAAAATTAAGGGTATCGTCGATATCCACCATGATGGGAATGGCGCCCACTTCCATGACCGCTTCATATGTCGCTAAAAATGTGAAAGCCGGAACGAGAACATCGTCGCCTGGACCGACATCCATCGCCGTCAGCGCTACCTGGAGCGCTGAGGAACCGGAGGTTACGCCCAGTGCGTAATCGGTACCGCAATATTTGGCAAACGCCTGTTCAAACTCTCTGACCTTATAAATGCCTTTTCTTTCTTTATCAAAGCCATAACGCATCAGAATGCCCGTTTCGAGAACATCCATAACTTCTTTGATTTCTTCTTTTCCTATTAATTCTGCACCTGCCATATCGTTAACCTTCCTTTCTAAAATGCCTGCGTGTAAATTGCGATCATATCGTCCTTGGTCAGTTTACGGGGATTATTCTCCAGCGGTCTGGCTACCGTTACTGCCACGTCGGCCAGAGCCGGAAAATCCTTTTCTTTCACACCGAATGTTGAAATGGTGTCGTGGATGCCGCAATCTTCAATTAATGCTTCCACAGCCTCCAGCGCCAGATAGGCGGCCTCGCGCTCAGGCAATCCTTCAACATTTTCCCCCATGGCCTCCGCAATATCCGTAAACTTTTCCAGAGCCGAGGGCATGTTAAACGCCATGACCGCCGGCAGCAGCATGGTATTGGCCAGTCCGTGGCCGACACCGTATTTTCCTCCCAGCGGATAGGAAAGCGAATGCACCGCCGTCACGCCCGCATTGGCCAAACCGATACCGGCATATAAACTGCCCAAAAGCATTCTTTCGCGCGCGACGATATTTTTGCCGTCGTGCACACACGTGCGAAGATTTTCGGCAATCAACGCGATCGCTTCCAGGGAAAACATCTCGCTCACCGGCGAAGAATTAATGGAGGTATAGGATTCAATAGCGTGGCACAGGGCATCCAGGCCGGTATGCGCCGTCGGAACAGGCGGAAGACTGAGCGTCAGTTCCGGATCCAAAAGTGCCAGCTCCGGATACAGATAGGGGCTGTTCATGCCTTCCTTCTTTTTCAAATTCTTGCGAAGAAACACCGCGGTAAAGGTCACTTCGGATCCGGTTCCGGCAGTTGTCGGAATCATGATTTTGGGAAGTCCCGGTTTGGGAACTTTATTGAGACCGAGATAATCGGCGGCTGCGCCCTTGTTTGTCGCGATGACGGCAATGGCTTTGGCGACATCCATCGCACTGCCGCCGCCGATGCCGATGACGATATCGCATTTGTTTTTCATGGCGGCTTTTGCACCCTCATCCGCCAGTTCAATGGGCGGCTCCGCCTCCACCTTTTCATAGACTGTAAATTTAATGCCGGACGGAATCAGAACGTTGGCGACTTTTTCCAGCAAATCCGTTTTGGCCAGGTTCTTATCAATCACCACCAGCGGGTTCCGGGCATGATGCTCCTTGACATGGCTCGCCAGGGTTAATAATGATCCGCTGCCGAAAACAATTTTTTTGGCGCCGGTAAATGAAAATGTTTTTCTCATAATGTCAAACCTCCATCGGTATCCATTGTATTGTGACGTTGTTTTTCATCAGATATGCATCTTTGATACATGCAATCAAACGATTAGAAAAGCAATGTTTATGGCCGCATTCACTATGGGAACTCCCCTGCAAAGTCAAGTTTTTTTGTGGTGAGCATACCACTGCAGTTGTCGGCAGATACCGCGGACAATCTTGACCTCCCGCGACAAAATTCCGGCACGGGTAAAGAAGCGGCGCAAATGCATCATCCAGTAGTCCGGGTTTTCCGGATTCAAAAATCCGATATCGGCCAGCAATGTTTTGATCTGACCGTACATGCCTTCCAGCTCCGAGGAAAGCGCCAGCTTCGGCGTTGCTTCAGACGCCGTCACCGCAATACAGGACGCAGTAAATATTTCATAACAGAGAATCATCACCGCGTGGGAAAGATTGAGAGAGGTAAATTCCCGCGATGTCGGAATCGTGACCACCATGTGACAGAGACGCAATTGCTCATTGGCCAGGCCGGTATCTTCCGGACCGAAAAGCAGGGCTACCTTGTTCTTCTGCGAAATATCCGCTATCGTCTGTGCAGCCTGGCGCGGCGTCACAAACGGACCGCGGGCTTTGCCCGTACGTGCGGTCGTCCCCACAATATAATTGAACGGACTCACCGCTTCGGCGGCATTTTCAATGTATTGAATATCATCTAAAACATCGGCGGCCAGATGCGTGGACCGCTGTCGCATTTCTTCCCTGTCAAAATCATCGGTCCCCACTACAATCATCTTACGAATGCCCATGTTTTTTGCGGCACGGGCTACTGCGCCGATATTCCCCGCATATTTCGGTTTGTATAAAACAACACTGATATTTTTTAATTGCGTTTTCAACATGGTTTTGTTTCCTGTTTCGAAAGTATTCTAAAAAATCGTTATTCCGTTGTGTCTGTATAAATCAGCCCTCAACGATTTGCACGGAGAATTTTCGCCTGTCCCGGCCGACACCCGGACGGGTGTATAGATATTGACAAACGATTTCATTTATCCCATGATGCGACTCGACTCTCTGGAATCGTTCACCTCCATCATCCGCCCTAGGACGGTGTGGTTATGAGCTTAAATTTTTGTTTTACGCTTGCCTGAAAAGATTGGAACGCTGACCCGTATGGTAAAAGTGAAAATATCATTAATCTCTGTTGGTCTGGTCTTGCTGTTTGCTTTTTTCTTATTGCTGCCGCTGCAAAGTTTTGCCTATGATTGTTCCACCAGAGAGGGCAAACAATATCTGCGGTTGCTGGAACGTAAATTCGCCGATTACCGGTGGACGGATCTTCATCCGCGGGACATTTCCTGGGAATATCACAGAACAACCCGAAACAAACATCCGCTCATGTTTGTCCACTTCGGCAATAGTTCCAAAAACTGCGTTTTGTTTTTCGGCGGCGTGCACGGAGACGAATTACCAACGGCTTACCTGATGTTTAAACTCGCCCATTATGTAAAAGAGCATCCCGCCCTGTTTAAGGATCAATGTATTGTGATTGCACCGCTATTGAATCCCGACGGATTCTTATCCGCTCAACCAACCCGTACCAACGCCAGCGGCATTGACATTAACCGGAATTTCCCAACCAGAGACTGGAAAGCCAAAGCCATCCGCCAATGGATAGCCAAGGGAAAACAGGTTCGCTACTACCCCGGAACCAGACCGGCTTCGGAACAGGAAACGATTTTTCAGATGGCTTTAATCAAACGATTCAAACCGCAGAAAATACTGTCTGCGCATTCCCCTCTTAATTTTTTCGATTACGACGGTCCCTCATCGGACTTGGATTCCTTTGAAAAATGGATGGAGCAGATCTGCAAAGAAAGTAATCACCCGTTGAAAAAATTCGGTTATTATCCTGGGTCGCTCGGCAATTACGCAGGACATGAACGTAATATTTTTACGCTTACGCTGGAACTGCCCTCCTCCGATCCGGGACAAAGCAGCGACTACTTCGAAAAATTTCAACCGTCTATTGTAAAATTTATCCAGCTGCCCATTGTCGGATCGCCGCCTAATCTTAAGGTGCTCCGTTAATATCCGCCCGCCTTGCCTGACCCGTTCTGCAGCGTTTCCACTTGGCTGTCCGCCGGGGCTTCTGAAACGCGCCCGCTCACACAAGCCTGGCTTGCAGTCCTCAATCGGTTCTGACGGGATCAAATAATTTTTTGAGCAGGGACTGCAGGGCATAACGGGTCAGTGTATTCATGTAATGAGGCGCCCGGGCCATCCATGCGCCGATCAGAAAGACAACACAGGAGACGGCATAAGCCAGCGGCCCGCCGATCACAAAAATCAGCGGTTCGTGAAACGAAACGGCAAGAATACTTAAGACAAATATGATGGGCCAGCCGATTACGTAACTCAACGCCATGAGGACTAAACCGCCGATCAAACGGGGTGTCGGACGTTGCTTAAACTCGCTTAAATCGACGGGGTCATCCAGGATTTTCCGGATGAATTTTTTTTGGGCAAGATATTGCCCCAGGTTCTTTTTGATCATAACACATCATCTCCGGTCACAGGCGATCCGATGATCCCGCACGGTGTGAACCAGACATACATGAGACATTTTTTTTCTGCAACGGCTTTTCTGAGACGAACCCCTCCTTGACATCCCTCTGCCGGATAAGATAAAAATCGTAAAGAAAATTAACATGACACGATGATAAAATGAACTCTTCAACCAACGGCTGGGATTTTTTCGATCGCTTCTATTGTATCTCGCTTCGCAAACGGGAAGATCGCCGCCAGTCGGCCCGGAAGGAATTTGAAAAAGTCGGCCTGGCCAATCGCGTTGAATTCGTCATTGGAGAACGTCTTTCCGATGATTTCGAACGCGAAGTATACGAGGCGCACATGCTGTGTCTACGCAAGGGCCTTGAGGCGGGAGCAAAAAATATTGTCGTTTTTGAAGACGATGTCGAATTTGATCGCTTTGACCCGGAACGCCTGCAAAAATGCACTGATTTTTTACGACGACATCCCGGTTGGAAAGTTCTGCTGTTGGGAGCATTAATCCGTTCCAGCCGCAACACAGACGACCCTTGTGTTCAAAAAGTCCGCTACCAGAGTCTGACCCATGCCTACGCTCTCAACGCTCCCTATGCAAAAACCCTGGCCTACGACCCGTGGAGCGGCATTGTCAACGATACGCTTTTCCGGCCGTTGACGGAAGATGTCTACGCTGTCTGTCCCATGTGTGCTTTTCAAAAAAATTTTACCTCTGACAATTACAAATATCCCCGACTCGCCCTGATCCGTCGTTTATTCGGCGGGCTGAAACGTATTCAAAAAGCAAATGAATTTTATCAGCGGTATAAAGTCGGCGTAATCGCCGCACATCTTGCCGTTGTGATATTGATTCTTTTCCTCCTGTGGCGGGGCTGATTTTCCATCATGACCATACCGTCTGCGGCAACGCGTCAAGCCCGTGGCCGTAAAGGATCATGATGTTGCATCTTGACGAAAAAGCACCTATTGATATACAATAATAAAGCGTTAAGTTAAAATCCCTTTCGGTTTCAGACAACATTCCACCGCCTTGCTGACGTGCTGATGCAAAAAAACGCGCGGGTGAGCAAACCAACGTCAACGACTTTAAGTTTTTTTTAAACCTGGCAGGAGGCAGCACGGGATGACACAATCCTGTTTGCCTGCATATTCATCCATCAAAACACTGTCGGACATCAATGGAGTATGAAACGGGATAAAAAACGGGTATTTTGTAAATTTCGCATATCTGTAAAGAGTTAACTTACCGGTAACATTGCTTTTATCAAAAGAAAGGAGGAACGATCATGAGCAAACTTAACTTGACGCAAGAGGAAGAAAACGAACTTTTATTAATTCTTGAGCGATATTTACCGGATATTCAAATGGAAATTGCCAATACAGACAGCAAGGAATTTCGCCGGGAACTGAAAGAGCGTGAGGTTTTTATGAATGACCTGATTGCGCGTTTGAAACGGTAAAGGGGTTTTTGTGAAACCCCTATGGATTATTCTTTTTCACATCATCCAGTCTTAGAAAATTTTTCCGTTATCAAAACAAACCGCCGGGCACGCATGACACGGGCGTCCCGGCGGTTTTCGTATCGATGAAAAATTTTTTTACGGTGTTTGCGCCTGCGTTTGAGGAGCAATTTTGATTTCCACTCTCCGGTTCATTTGTCTGCCGACCTCGGTATTGTTTGTGGCAACAGGCATGGTTTCCCCATAGCCGATCGTTTCAATACGACTGGCGGCAACACCCCGCTGAACCAGCAAGGTTTTGACGGTATTGGCGCGTCGCTGGGACAATTTCATGTTATAGTCATCGGATCCGACACTGTCGGTATGCCCTTCGATCTGAATCAATGTCTGAGGGTATTGATTTAAAATGGCGGCAACCCTGTTGATTTCCGAATAAAGACCGGGGCGAACTTCCGCCGAGTTGGTATCGAAGGTCACATCGCCCTTGAACGTGACCGACAAGAGATTGCCTTCTCTGGTAACCGCTGCAGCTTCCGACGTCGCCAGAGCATCGCGCATATCCCTTTCCTGGTTGTCCATCATTGTGCCGACACCGTAGCCGCCGGCGCCGCCGATTGCAGCACCGATTGCAGCACCGATCAGCGTTGCCTTGGTATCACGGCCAATCACCTGACCCAAAACGGCTCCGGCAACCGCTCCGCCTGTAGCACCTACCAGCCCCCCCGTCTGACTTTTTGTCATCGTGCCTGTCTGTGCGCAACCGGTCAGCATCAGAGTTCCGCACAGAAAAAAGCAAATAATTATCTTTTTCATTTTTGTCTCCTTCTTAAACTTAATTTGTTTTTTTAATCGTGAAACGTTTGAAGAGTATATGACCTCCGCGCTGGTGCGTCAAGCGAATCTTATCGGGGAGAGCCCTTGTAATGACACGATGGACGCCGATGACAGGACATGAATATAATTTAAAATTTGCGGCTGTTGATCTTTTTTGTTATTGCACAGGAATGAATCATGACATAGCGTTTTTGAAAAACCAGGCCCGGCAATTAAATATCGCTCTTTCGAACGGGCAACTGCAGCAGTTCGACGTCTATAAAAACGAATTGATGGACTGGAACGCCAAGACAAATCTGATTTCTGAAAAATCGGCCCGCGATATTCTTGCCCGACACTTCCTGGATTCTCTTACGGCCTTGCGGTACATCACACCGCCTGATGCAAGAATCATTGATGTGGGAAGCGGCGCCGGGTTTCCCGGTCTTCCCTTAAAAATAGCGCAGCCTTCGCTGGACCTTTATCTTCTGGAAGCCAATCGCAAGAAAGTGTCCTTTTTAAAACACATCGTGCGGCTGCTTAATCTTTCTTCCGTCGATATTATTCATGACCGCGTTGAAAACATCATCCGGGAAAATGTTTATCAGGAAAAATTTGACGTTCTGATTTCCCGGGCCTCGTTCAAATTGCCGCAACTGTGTTCATTCTGCCGGTATTTTCTCACCCCCGCAGGCCGGTTGATTGCCTTAAAAGGTCCCGGGGTGGAGGCGGAAATTCAAAAATGTTTTGAGGACCGGAATCCATCCGGAATTTATCAATTGATTCAACAGCCTATAGAGGCTCCTTTTTTGAATTCAACGCGCAAAATTATTATCGGGCAAAGATAAAAAATCCTTCTAAAAAGCATTTTTTTATGCTAGTGCTATCCACAGTTCCTGCTAAAGAACATTGTTTGCGATACTAAATAATAAATGAATAAAATCATATGCATAGCGAACCAGAAGGGTGGTGTCGGGAAAACTACGACTGCAATAAATTTATCCGCCTCTCTGGCTGCCGCGGAAAAAAAAACGTTGCTGATTGACGGCGACTCTCAGGGCAATTCCACAAGCGGTGTCGGGGTTGACAGAGCGGTGTTGGAGACGGCCAATTTGTATCATGCCATGATCGGCGATGTGCCGCTCAAAGACGTGATCATGCACACGGCGATTCCGCATCTGGACGTTGTCCCGTCCACACAGGATCTGATCGGCATCGAAGTGGAATTTGTCGGTCTGGAAGATAAAGAAAAACGGCTGAAACAGTTATTGAACGATCTGGACGCGCGTTATGATTTTATCGTCATCGATTGCCCGCCGTCCCTGGGCGTTATGACAGTCAACGCTTTGGTCGCAGCTGATTATTTGATTGTTCCTTTACAATGTGAATATTATGCGATGGAAGGTCTGGGGTATCTTCTCAACACCGTTAAACTGGTCAAGGCGCAATTGAATCCCCATCTGGTTTTGGGCGGCATTCTGCTCACCATGTTCGATCAGCGCAATTTGCTGTCGCATCAGGTGTCCGATGATGTGCGCAAACATTTCGGTGACAAAGTATTTAAAACGGTCATTCCGCGTAACGTGCGGCTCTCGGAAAGTCCCAGTCACGGACTGCCCGTCATTCTTTACGATATTAAATCGCGCGGCGCGATGGCCTATATGGAAATGGCCAAGGAAATCATCCAAGGGGGATTGTAAATGGCACAAAAAAATGTGCTGGGAAAAGGCTTGGGCGCTATATTTCCCGATTTAATCAACAATGAATCCGATAAGAAAAAAAGTTTGTACTGCGGCATAGAAGAACTCCACCCCAATCGTTATCAGCCCCGTAAAACTTTTCATGATGATAAACAGAAGGAATTGATCGCCTCGATCAAAAGCAGCGGGATCATTCAACCGATTATCGTCCGTAAGACCAATAGCGGGTACGAAATTATCGCCGGCGAACGGCGCTGGAGGGCGGCTCAGGCTGCGGGTTTAAAAGATGTACCGATTGTAATCCGTGAAGCCAGCGACAGGGAAGCGGCAGAACTTTCGCTGATTGAAAACATTCAGCGGGAAGAATTAAATCCGCTTGAAGAAGCCGGCGCTTATGTGACCCTGATGGACCAATTCAAGCTTTCACAGGAGGACATTTCCGCACGGGTTGGAAAAGACCGGTCGACGATTTCCAACACCATTCGGCTGTTAAAATTGCCGGCTAAAATACAAAGCGCTCTGATGGCCAATCAGATTTCGGCCGGTCATGCGCGCTGTTTGCTGGCATGTCCTTCACCGGAAGAACAGATTGCCGCTTTGACCCTGATCTTAAAAAAAGATTTAAATGTCCGGGAAACGGAACGGCTGATACAACGGGCGAAAAAAATCCCGCTAGACAAAAAACAGCCTGTTAAAAAAGACCGGTTTCTCAACGATTTGGAAAAAGCCATGACGGTAAAATTACAGGCCAAAGTCCAAATCAACGGATCGGACAAAAAAGGGCTCATTGAAATCCGGTATACGTCTATGGACGAATTGAACCGCTTGTCCGGTTTAATTCTTGACGATTTACAGTAAATCAGGTTAATTAGGTATATCAACAGCTGTGGATATGTTTGTTGATAAAGGTTTTAATATGGACGCGTTTTGGGACAAAACTAGTAAAATCATTCAGGAAAAAATAAGTAAGCAGAATTTTGACACGTGGATTAAGCCCATTCAAATTGTGGCGATGGAAGAGCAGTGTGTCAAGTTGGCCGTACCGAATAAATTTTTCAGGGACTGGCTGGTGGATAATTATTCCTCAACCATTAAACAATCGCTAAAGGACGCTTCCGGTCTTGATGTGAATATTGATTTTATCCTTTCCAAAACCAAAGAAACCGATCACGAGCCCAAAGCAAAACAGACCGCTGCCGCCAAAACGGCTGCTCCGGCAGTCCATAGCCGCAGTAAAACCTTTTCTTTTTTAAACGATAATTACAGTTTTGAACGATTCGTGGTCGGGTCCTGTAATCAATTTGCCCATGCCGCCTCCGTTGCGGTTGCCAAGCAGCCCGCCAAAAATTACAATCCTCTTTTTATTTACGGCGGGTCAGGACTTGGAAAAACACACTTATTAAACGCGATCGGTCTGATGGCCAATTCCATTCATCCGTCACTCAATATCATGTATGTTTCGGCGGAAGAATTTATGAATGAAATGATCAACTCCATCCGTTACGACAGAATGCCCAAGTTTCGGGAAAAATACCGGAATATCAGCTGCCTGTTGATTGATGACATTCATTTCCTGGCGGGCAAAGACAGAACCCAGGAAGAATTTTTCCATACATTCAACACCCTGCACGACTCCGGAAAACAAATTGTCGTCACCAGCGACAAATTTCCCAAAGATATTCCCAACCTGGAACATAGACTGCGTTCACGCTTCGAATGGGGCCTGATTGCCGATATTCAACCGCCTGAAATTGAAACCAAAATTGCCATCATTGAACGGAAAATTCAGGAAAATAAAATTGAACTGCCCAATAATGTCATTCACTACATCGCGTCTCATGTTGAGTCCAACATTCGCGAACTGGAAGGTTTTCTGGTGCGTATCGGCGCTTATTCCTCGCTGACAGGCCGGGAAATCGACCTGGATTTAGTTAAGGAAGTTCTGAGTAATCTCGTGAAACACAATCATAAAGGGGAAATTAGTATTGAAGAGATTATGAAGGTCATCTCCGGAAAATTAAATATTAAAATCTCGGATATCAAAGCCCATAATAAAAATAAGAATATCGTTTTTGCACGTCAGATTGTTATGTATCTAGCCAGAAAACTAACCAATCAATCTTTTCCCGACATCGGGCAGAAAATCGGCGGTCGTGATCACTCCACAGTGATTTATGCAAACAATAAAATAGCAAACAATATAAAATCGGATATAAAGTTGAAAAACCTTATTCAGGAAATAGAGGATATTTTAATCCACAAATAATCCTCTTTTAATACAAAAATTATAAACAGGCGGAAGAAAAATATAATATGAATTTAATTAAAGAAAAAACATTTATCAACATATAAACAAACTATACTATTAATACTATTTTTTTATTTATAAAAAGAATTACTAAAAATAAGGAGGCTATATGGAATTTAAAATCAATCGAGAAATCTTTCTTGATGGGATCCAGAAAACTTTAGGTATTGTTGAGAAAAAAACCACAATTCCTATTTTAAATAATATCCTTATTAAAGCTGAAGCCGGTAAAATCAAAATTATTGCCACAGATAGAGAGATTATTTTAATTTCCGATTACGAAGCGGAAGTGATGGAAAAGGGAGAAATAACCATTTCCGCCAAGAAGATATACGAAATGATCCGTGAAATACAGGGAGAGTTTATTAATTTTATTCAGAAGAATAATCTTGTGAAGATATCCGCGCAAAGAGCTTTTTATAAAATACCGGGATTGCCTGCTGATGATTTCCCGAGTATTGCCGATGATCAGGATATACCGTTTTCCAAGATTCAGGGAAGTATTATCAAAGATCTAATCAACAAGACGTCTTTTGCCATGGCGACGGATGAGACAAGAAAAAATTTAAACGGTGTCTTGATGGAAGCGGGACTGGATGGCTCGAATTATTTATTGCGGATGGTGGCAACGGATGGGCATCGTCTGGCCATGGCCAGGGGATTTACACCGGAGCCGACGTTAAAGACGGTCAAAGGGATTATTATTCCCCGTAAAGGGTTGATGGAAATCAAAAAGATTATTGACGAGAATAAAGAGGTTCAGATCGGCCTTCATAAAAACATGTTTCTGGTCAAAACGGAAAATACCCTTCTGAAGGTCAGTCTTGTGGACGCCGATTATCCTGATTATAAAAAAGTGATTCCAACCGAAAAGGGGATGAGTGTTGTACTGGAAAAAGACTATTTTCTGCATGCGTTGAGAAGAATGAGTGTTGTATCTTCCGAACGGTACGGCGGAGTGATTCTTTCTTTTTCCAAGGGAAAATTAACACTGAATTCGACGAATCTGGATGTTGGAGAAGCCACGGAAGAAATCGATATCGATTATGGTGGCGAGGCGATTGATAGTGGATTTAATGTCAACTATTTAATCGATGCCATCGCTGTCGTCAATAAAGAGAATATTGTTTTTGAAGTCGGTTTGGGATTGAAACCGTCCATCATTAAGCAGGCGGAAGATGATAATTATTTATGCATTATTATGCCGTTGAAAATATAATTTCAGAGAGGAAGCAGAAAATCAAACATGACACATAATTATGATGCGGATAGTATTAAGGTATTAGAAGGTCTGGAAGCTGTTCGTAAGCGGCCGGCAATGTACATAGGTTCCACCGGAAAAGAAGGTCTTCACCATCTTGTTTATGAAGTCGTCGATAATAGTATTGATGAAGCAGTGGGTGGTTTTTGTGATACCATCACCGTTAAAATCAGGGTGGATAACAGTATTGTCGTAGATGACAATGGCCGCGGTATTCCGATTGATATGCATAAAACGGAAGGCGTGTCGGCGGCGGAAGTCGTCATGACCAAGCTGCACGCCGGCGGGAAATTTTCCAATGACTCCTATAAAATATCCGGAGGTCTCCATGGCGTGGGCGTGTCCGTTGTGAACGCGCTTTCCAAAACCTGCGAGCTGGAAGTGCGTCGGGACGGCAATGTTTATATGCAATCCTACAAACGCGGTATTCCGGATGCTCCTCTGGAAAAGATCGGTAAAACCCGGGGGAAGGGCACCAAAGTCACTTTTTTACCGGATGATGAAATCTTTGAAGAAACGGAATTCAGCTACGATATTATTGCCAATCGTTTGCGCGAATTGGCCTTTTTAAATTCAGGCGTTAAAATTATTCTCATTGATGAACGTGCCAACAAGCAGAATGAATTTTTCTACAAAGGAGGCATCATTTCCTTTGTGGAATACATCAATCGCAATAAAAAAGTTCTGCATAAAAATCCGATTTATGTTTCAGGCGCACGGGAAGACTGCTCTGTGGAAGTAGCGCTGCAGTACAATGAAACGTACCTGGAAAACATTTTTTCATTTGCCAACAGCATTAACACCACCGAAGGCGGAACGCACATGATCGGATTTCGTTCCGCTCTGACCCGCGTGTTCAATAATTACGCGACCAACAATAAAATTCTCAAAGACGGCAAAGAATCGCTGCGCGGCGAAGATCTTCGGGAAGGGCTGGCCTGTGTGATCAGTGTCAAGGTGAAAAATCCGCAGTTCGAAGGTCAGACGAAAACCAAGCTGGGCAACAGCGAAGTCCGCGGCCTGGTGGAAGGCATCATCTACGATAAAATCGGCAGCTACCTGGAAGAAAACCCCTCCGTGGCCAAACAGATTCTCAACAAGTGTATGGAAGCGGCTCGGGCCCGTGAAGCGGCCAGACGGGCCCGGGAACTGACCCGCCGTAAAAGCGCCTTGGAAGTCGGCGCGCTGCCGGGCAAACTGGCCGATTGCCAGGAAAAGGATCCGGCGCTTAGCGAAATCTATCTGGTGGAGGGCGATTCCGCCGGCGGTTCGGCCAAGCAGGGCCGGGACCGGAAGAATCAGGCCATCCTGCCGTTGCGCGGCAAGGTGTTAAACGTGGAGAAAGCGCGTTTCGATAAAATGCTTCAGAATGAGGAAATCAAAACAATGGTGACGGCTTTCGGAGCCGGCATCGGCGCCGACGATTACGACATCAGTAAATTGCGGTATCATAAAGTCATCATCATGACGGATGCGGATGTGGACGGCGCGCATATTCGCACGCTGCTTCTGACCTTTTTCTTCCGGCAGATGCGGGAGTTGATTGAAAAAGGGTATTTGTTTATTGCGCAGCCGCCGCTGTTTAAAGTGGTGGAAAAAAAGCAGGAATTCTATCTGCAGAATGAAGAGCAGATGAAAAACTATATTCTGGAAAACGGCGTGGGCAAGGTCAAGCTGATGATGGGCGACGGCTCGCCGTTTCCGGTCAACGGCAGCAAGCTGCTCACCCTGATTAAAAAAGTCATGCGGATTAGAGACCTGATGGAACGGTTTGAAAAGGAAGGCCGGGACGGCAATCTGATCCGTATTCTGGCCGGCGACCCAACCCTGACCGATGACAGTTTTAAGAGCGAAAAAGCGCTTGCGGCCGTCGCCAAAAGAACCGGCATGGCGCTGGGCGAGAGTTTTGCCGATTTTCAAATCGAAACCGATGAAGATCACGGCGGCTTTAAAATCGTTTTCAATCTGAAGAAGAACGGACACACTGTTTCATCCTGCATCAACCGGGAGGTCTTCCGTACACCGCAGTTCGAGGATATCCGGTTATTGCTGGATCAGGTGGCCATTATCGGAGAAGGTCCCTACAGCGACAAGGGCGATGAATCGTCAACGCCGGTTGTGCTGGAAAACCCCAAAGCGCTCGTAGATTACATTGTCAGCGTCGGCAAGAAGGGCCTGACGGTGCAGCGTTATAAAGGTTTGGGTGAAATGAATCCTGAACAGCTCTGGGAAACCACCATGAATCCCGAAAAGCGCACGTTGCTGCAGGTTACAGTGGAAGACGCGGTCGAGGCGGATACAATTTTTACCACGCTCATGGGCGATCAGGTGGAGCCGCGCCGCGATTTTATTTATGCAAATGCCATGAATGTTTCCAATTTGGATATCTAGTTAGCAATTTTAGCATTTGTTTTGAATATGGACTGTGCCGTCTGTGATAAGGCCGGTTTTCTTATAGAGAGGAAGGGAAAAAATGGAACGTGATATCCACCACAAGCAAACGCTGGTGAATATAGAAGATGAAATGAAAAAATCCTATATGGATTATTCCATGAGCGTTATCATCGGCCGGGCGATTCCCGATGTGCGCGACGGACTCAAGCCGGTGCACCGCCGGATTTTATATTCCATGTATGAAACGGGCTACCGCCATAATAAACCGTACAAGAAATGCGCCCGTATCGTCGGCGATATCATGGGTAAGTATCATCCGCACGGCGACGCGGCGATTTATGACACGCTGGTGCGCATGGCGCAGGATTTTTCTCTGCGCTACATGCTGGTGGACGGCCAGGGCAACTTCGGGTCGATTGACGGCGATCCTCCCGCGGCCATGCGTTACACGGAAAGCCGCCTGGCGCGCATTTCCGACGAGGTGATGGCCGATCTGGAAAAAGAGACCATCGATTTCGTTCCCAACTATGATGAATCTCTGACAGAGCCGTCGGTGCTGGCTACGCGCATTCCCCTGCTGCTGCTCAACGGCACATCGGGCATTGCCGTCGGCATGGCGACGAATATTCCGCCTCATAATATAGTGGAAATTGTCAACGGCACCATCGCCTGCATCAAGAATCCAGCGATCACCATTGAACAGTTGATGCGTCACATTCCGGGGCCTGATTTTCCCACCGCCGGATTTATCAACGGCCGCGAAGGCATTCTGTCCGCGTATAAAACCGGCCGCGGCATCATCAAAATCCGCGCGCGCGCGCTGATTGAAAAGAACGGCCGTACCGACAAAGAAAGCATTGTCATCACGGAACTGCCGTATCAGGTCAACAAGGCGATGTTGATCGAAAAAATCGCCGAACTCGTGCGCGACAAAAAAATATCCGGCATTGCCGATCTGCGCGACGAATCCGACCGCGAAGGCATCCGCGTGGTCATTGATCTCAAGCGTGATGAGAATTCCGCGATCATTCTCAATCAGCTCTATAAATTCACGCAAATGGAAGTTTCCCTGGGCATTATCATGCTGGCGATTTCCGACGGCCGCCCGCAGGTTTTCAATCTGAAAGAAGTTCTGGAGAAATTCATTGCCTTCCGGCAGGAAGTGGTCATCCGCCGCACACAGTTTGATCTGGCGCGCGCCAAAGAGAGAGCACACATTTTGGAAGGTCTGATTATCGCGCTCAACAATATCGACGCGATTATCAAAGTCATCAAGGCATCCAAGACCCCCGCGGAAGCATCTGTACAATTATGCGCCAAATTCAAATTGTCGGAAATCCAGGCCAAGGCCATTCTGGAAATGCGGCTCCAGCGCCTGACCGGTCTGGAACGGGACAAGATCGATGCAGAGTACGCCGAAGTGACCAAGCTCATTGCTTATCTGCAAGGGATTCTGGATGATCCGCAGAAAGTGCTTCAGGTCATCAT
>JAGOMJ010000033.1:0-25493 GCA_017993615.1 Smithella sp.
TGTATCTTCAAGTAGTTTTTTCACAGGCAACAAAACTGCGGCGGCGGCATCAACTCCCGGATAAAATCAGCCATAAGTATCCGGATATCCTATGGATATCTTTTTAAAAGACTTCTGCAAATCATGACAAAATGATGCCGGCGGCATCCGACGGCAAATATAAGCCGAACGATGCGCAAAAACGCGCTCTGTCGGCAAAAAACTCCAGCCATCCGGCCGGGTCTATTTCATCTTTGGGTTTAACGTGCCATTTTTGCCTGCGGCTTTAATCCACTTGACACACAGGATACCGTTTCATATAGTCCAGACTCGCTAAAAGGAAGTTTTACCATAAATGTTTCGGTATGAATTCGTAACACAAATTGAGATTGACGCGACAGCGGAGCGAGTATGGAACGTCCTCACCGACTTGGATTCCTTTCCCCAGTGGAATCCGATGATTCGCTGGGCAAAAGGAAAAGTATGCTCGGGAGAGAGGCTGACCGTCCGGTTTGAACCGAAGGGAACCAGGGGATATACTTTTACGCCAAAGCTGCTGATCGTTGAACCGAACCGGCAACTGCGCTGGCTGGGATACCCCCGGATACCTGCATTCATGGATACCGAACATTACTGGCTCATCGAACAGATAACCGGCGAAAAATCCCGTCTGTTGCATGGGGCTATCATTTACGGCTTGCTCACACCGGTGAGCCGGATTATTTTTGAGAACACCTCCCGGGGTCCCTTTGAGCAGATGAACCACGCTCACAAAAAACGCGCCGAATCACGTGAATGAATAGTGATCCGGATTAATATTTTCTTGGCAACCTCATATCAGACAACTGAGTCAGCCTCTTATAAAAATATTTCGGATCAAAATTTCGTTTGATGGAAATGGCGCCGTGGGGACAGGCGGCGCCGCAGTCGAAACAGGCGATACAAAGCGTGGCTCCCGTCTTTAAGACATCCACACGAGGCACCCCGCTTTTTACGGCCTTTTTCATGTCTTGCATGAGATCTTTCTTGGAAATTTTGTCGGTAACAATGCATCCACCCGGACATATCTTGACACATGTGCCGCACTGCTTGCATTTTTTAGAATTAAAGAATAAATCCGCCGTTTTCACATGATTCGGATTGTCATAGGTCGGTATCCGCCATCGATCGATCACGCTGAATTTTTTCATATCATTCCCCCTGCTTGGTAATTCTTGGAGCGTCGTTCATGCCTCTTTCGTACCATTGAACCAACTGCACCTCGCGCGGCACCATGCCATCGACCCTCGGGTTGGGCCAACCGAGAGCGATACATTCGTTGAGCTTATAAGGATATTTGATGCCGAATTTTTTTCTCCATTTAGGCAGATACATCAATACCTGAATGAGACCGATCCAGCAGCTTCCCGCCCCCAGGCTGTGCGCGGTCAGGACCATGTTCTGCCCGCAAATTCCGATATCGGTGGGCGGGCTGGCCACACCCCGTCTGTCCTCCGCCAGAAGGATCAACGTCGGCGCGCCGTGAAAGACAGGCGCCCGGCCCTGGGCAATCTGCGACATCAGCCCGAACGGAACAGGATGAAGTTTGTTTTTCAAAATCCGGATGATCCATTTGACCCAGCTCAGAATATAGAGTCGGCGCAGTATATTGCCCCGGGTGTAATCAATGAAAAACATGAAGAACTTTATGATTTTCAGCGCGTCTTTTTCCATTTCTGCAAGAATTTCAGGGCTGTTGACGACAATGAATTTCCAGGGTTGTGAATTTCCGGCTGACGGGGCAAACCGGCCGGCTTCCAGAATTCTTTCGATCATGCGGTCCGGCAACGGTTCTTTTTTAAAAGCCCGGATGCTGCGCCGCTCCATGATGACTTTTTCAACGGGATTCCAGGCCATGCCTTCTTCGTATTTTCCCAACGGAGACAATACGTCATCTTTCGAACTCATATTTCCTCCTTACGGTTGATTTACTGCAAACCTTTTGAGACGTCCTTGAAACGTTATGCAATCTTCGTGTTACCCACGTACTGATTTTTCTGGGCGTCATACGTTCCTGCCACAACGCCGATCTTCTCCAGTTCTTTTTTGATGATTCGCTGTGTTTCGGTTTTGGGAAATTCCCTGACGATGCGGACAAAACGCGGAACGGCAAATTTGGCCAAATCGTCTTTGAGAAAGGCTATCAGATCCGCTTCTTTCAGCGTTTGCCCTTCCACGAGAGAAACGCTCGCCATAATTTCATCCTCCGCCAGTTCCGACGGAACGGCGTAGACGGCCGCTTCCAGCACGGAAGGATGTTTCTGAATGGTATGTTCGACTTCGTACGCGGAAACATTTTCGCCCTTGATGCGCATGAACTCCGCGTTGCGTCCGACAAAATAGAGGTAGCCGTTTTTGTCGCGCTTCACGAGATCGCCGGTGTAGATCCAGCCGTTGCGCAATTTGTCATTGCTGGCTTTCTCGTTTTTAAAATACTCCACCGATTTTTTCTTGCCTTTGGATTCGAAAATGAGCTGTCCCGGCGTGCCGTCCGGAACATCCAGGCCTTCGTTGTCCACCAGCCGGTATACCGTGTTGGGCGCGGGTTTCCCGATAGAGCCGACCGGGGCGTTGCCCAAGTTCATGATGCTTTTGCCGCCGCCGTCCACGGAACCGTACGCTTCATAAATTTTGATGCCGAATCGTCTTTCGAACTTCCCCCACTCATCCACCGGGCAGGCAGCCGACAACGTAAAGCGCACGCTGTTGACGCTGTCGTTGTCGCGGGGCGGCTGCTTCATCAGAATCGGGATCATGGCGCCGATGGTATTGAAGGCGGTAATCTTGTATTTGCGCATGTCATCCCAGAACCGGCTGGCCGAAAATTTTCTGCCCAGAACGACCCGGCAACCGCGGTGCATGCCCTGTGTCACGCACAGCCAGAGCGCGTTGCCGTGAAACAGGGGAAGGCAGGTGTAAAGAATGTCCGATCTTTTGTACAGCGCGTACGCGGGAATGGAAAGCAGCTTCAAGGTGGTTTTGCCGTAGCGGTACATGACGCCCTTGGGCAGGCCGGTTGTTCCCGACGTATAAAGGATGAAGCACACGTCGTTTTTATCATAGGGCACATTCGGTTTCCGGGGCGATTGTTTATAAGCATCGGCCAGGTTCAACAGGCCGTGAGGCAGACCGGAGGCACCCGGCGGTACGGAGCGGTTGACAATTACCGTCTTCTTCCGTTCGAGCCTGTCCGCTATTTTATTGTACGCGTCGAGAAATTCTTCGTCGATCACGATGAATTCCGCGTCGCTGTGGTTCAGGATATAGAGCAGACTGTCGCCGCGTAAAGAGGTGTTGATGGGAATGGAATACATGCCGAGTTTTTGCGACCCGATGTACACATCAAGATATTCGGGACAGTTGGCCATGATGATGGCGACACCCTTTGCTTTTCCGGCGCCGAGCGACTGCAGAAAATTGGCCACCCTGTTGGCGTTTTCGTCCATCTGCCGGAAGGAAAACTCCCGGTCTTCGTAAATCAGAAATGTCCGGTCGCCGTATTGGCGGGCTTTTTCTTCGCTGAGTTCGGCCCAGGACATGTCTTCCGTAATTTCCTGCGTTTTCATCAGGCTGCTGAAATTCGCCCGGAACGTCCCGCGCCTGATTTCATCCTTGAAAAATGTCAATAAACTTTTGATCATGGACGAACCGATTTTCAAATTTGCCAGCAAATACATCTTCACTCCTCATCCTTCTTTTTTAGTCATCCGGAACCCGTGACAGCGCGCGTGGAGATTCCACTATGACAACATGTCCCTGATCAGAGACAGCTTCCGCATGGGAGCCATCCCCAGCAGCGCCTGGACATGCTTGGCGTCGCGGAATCTTTTTTCCTGTCCGTAATCTTTCATATAGCCGTTGCCGCCCAGACACTGGATGCCGTCGGCGGTCAGTTTGCAGGCCAGTTCCGACAGGTGCAGCGCCGCCGCTCTGGTGCAAAGCCCCCACTGCTTCTCCTGGTTCTCCACCGCCATGGCCGCCTCGGAAACCACCATCTCGGCGATTTTCACCTGCACGGCCATCTGAGCCAGCAGCATGCGCAATCCCGACCAGTTGATGATTTCGCGGCCGCCCTGACAACGCTGCCGGCTGTAATCGAACGCTTCCTGAAACGATCCCCTCATAATACCGCACTGAATGGCCGCCGCCGCCGCATGCATCCGGTCGGAGGCCTGATTGAAATATTTGATTCCTTCTCCCGCCTGACCGATCAGTTGTCCTTCCACAGCGGAAAGCGTTAAATCCACGGCGGGACAGGCATGCAGTCCCAGGCTGAAGACGGGCTCGCTTTTGGTAACGCCTTTATCCGCCGGACGAATCAGGAAAAAGCTGAAGCCTTCCTCTCCTTTAATTTTAACCGGAACAAGCGCCTGGCCGGCCAGGCCGCCCAGGACAATGTATTCCATGGCGCCGCTCAGCAGATATGTGTCTTTGGATTTAACGGCTTCGAGGGAAACGCCGTTTTCCGCAGGATTGGAAAAAGATGGAAAGGCGATGAGCGCCGCTCTGGCGTCGGCCGCTTTTTCCATCAGAGCGGTCAGCAGATTTTTATCGCCCGCCGCGAGGACGATTTCCTGAGCCAGAGCGTTCGTAAAAATAATTCCGGCCAGGCTGGCATCCGCTGCGCTGATGTGGTCGAGAATGATGCACAAGGCCCCGATATCCTGGCCGATGCCGCCGCATTCTTCGGGCAGCGTCGCACCGAGCAGTCCGACGTCATGCGCTTTGTCGATCACGGAATCAAAGAGGGGACCGAAAGGATAACGGTCGTTTGCTTCCCGGTTGGCGGCAAGTTCCTTCGCCGCAAAATTGTGTGCCAGATCTTCAAAAGACTTGAGTTCGCATTTTACGGTTGTCAGCATTCTCATCCCTCCTATTCTTCGAATACACGGGCCTGCGGCACGCAACGCGCGATCAGGCAATTAAAAAGATTGAGGCGGTTCAACTGATTGGTGCCTTCATAAATTTGCAGCAACTTCGAATCGCGCAGGAATTTTTCCGCGCCGCGGTCGTGACGCAATCCGGCCTGCCCCATCAATTCGAGCGCCATCTGGCTGTTCTTCAACCCCATATCGGTGCCGAAGAATTTGGCAATCGACGACCACCCGGAACAGCGTTTCTGCGCCTCCATCGATTGTCCTTCCACGAAAATCTGACGAATCGCCCAGTCGGTCATTTTAAACCGGTAGAAGGGAACGATGAATGTATCGATCACAATCTGCGGAACATACTTGAGATAGTAGTAAAGCGGTTTCACCTGCAGGAAATTAAAAATGCCGCCCTTCAGGCTGTTGGAATAATTGGCCTCGTTATAAGCCAGCCGTCCGGCAATCACATTTTTATACATCTCGGCCAGCATAATCTGCGCCCACTCGTGATTGATAAGGAGTTTGCCGTCCACCTCGGTCTCGCCGGCAAATTTCAGCGCATGTTCATAAGCTCCGCGCGCCACGCCGGTTCCGAAGGCGCCTACCGACGCACGGGTCACCTCGACAACATAGTGGATGATCTGATTGACGAGATCGGAGGTCTCGCGAATCTGGGAGTTGGGGAAATCGCGTGAATCACCCAAAACATATTCATCCGGTATGAAACAATCCTGAAAAATCAATTCGCTCGCGCAGCAGGCGCGCTGCCCCATCTTGTCTTCATGCTTGCCGAAGGTGAATCCCTTCATCCCGGTCCTGACGGCAAGCATTAACGTATTGGCGGAAGGTTTTTTCAGATCGGTATAGGCGATCAGGGCGTGCCAGGTGGATACATGTCCCATGGAAATAAAAATCTTGCTGCCGTTGACGATGTATCCGCCCTTGACCTTTTCGGCAAAACAGGTCACCTTGCCGCGATCGACCAGTTCCACTTCCTCCACGTCCGTACCGGCGCCGGGTTCAGTAATCGCCAGCGAGATCAGACAGGGCTTGCCCGTTTTTTCTCCTTCGGCGACTTCACGACAGACTCGATTGATGAGCGGCAGGTTCCAGGAAGCCAGCAGGGTCATAAAACCGAGGTAATGAACAAACGCGACGTTGGCAATGCCGACGCAGGCCGAAGACAACTCCTCAATGACGTAAGCGTGGCTGGGGAGACTCCAGCCCTGGCCGCCGAAAATTTTGGGGATGAACATGGTATAGAATCCCCATTCGTTGGCCTTTTCAATAATTTCCCAGGGAAGATAGTCATGATCCTGAAAGGTTTTTAAATCGGTTTTCAGCGCCAGCGGCCTGACGACTTCATCGTTGAAGCGACGGGCGTGACTGACGAGCGTCCTGGTTTCCTTGAGCTGGATTTTCGGAATTTTCGGAATGGCCTGCACACTGCAGAAACTGTCCTCGAAACGCGGTTCACGGTCTAATAAAGATTTGACCTCCTTCGGTTTTATCATAATCCCCCTCCCTTTGTGGATTGACTGCAACAATCTTACCCTTTTGAAGACTGCTCCCCCTTCTGCAAACCAGGGAGCCGGATACCGTGATAACGCTGAATCTTTTTCTTTCGAGCTGTAAAACGTCACGGGTGACGTAAATCTTTTCAGGATGAGGGTGCTTCAAGAATATGAATACACATGGCCGCTTCCTCGGTCCCCAAGGCGCCTCCGCCGTTTTCCGCCAGGGCCAGTCTGGCGTTATTCACCTGACGTTTTCCGGCATTGCCCCGCAACTGGGTAACCAGTTCATGGACCTGAGCCAGACCGGAAGCGCCGATGGGATGACCGCGTGAAATCAGGCCTCCGCTGGGATTGATGGGAATGCGGCCCTTCAGGCTTGTTTCGCCTTTTTCGGCAAAAATTCCGCCTTCGCCTTTTGGACAGAAGCCCAGATTTTCCGCCTGCACCACTTCACCGAAGGCCGAAGCATCATGCACTTCAGCAACGTTGATGTCCTGCGGACCGACGCCGGCTTTTTCATAAGCCTGTTTGGAGAGTCTCTCGCCGATTTCCGGAATGTCGGAATCAAAAGATGTTCTGATGGCCGAACCGAGAATGGAAGCCCTGATCTTAACAGCTTGATGGGTCAGGCCGAGTTTTTTCACCATGTCTTCAGAACATAAAATAGCTGACGCAGCGCCATCGCCAATGGGCGCGCACATGGAGCGCGTGAGCGGCCAGGAGACGATGCGGTCGGATAAAACTTTTTCCACGGGTACGTCAAAGCGATATTGAGCGTTGGGATTGAGTGTGGAATTGAAATGATTCTTGGAGGCAATCATGGCCATCTGTTCCGCCGTTGAACCATATTTTTTCATGTGCTGGCGGGCGGCGAAACCGTAAACATCCATGAACGGCGAGTGATCTCCTGATGACATCCTGGCCAGCTGCCGCACGGTATCGTAACCGATTTTTTCACCCAGAACAATAAAGGCGGTAAACTTGTCTCGATAGGCCTTCCATTTTGATTCTTTTGCTTTGGATTTTTTCACGCCGCCATTGTTTGCCGCCTTTTTCACCGCCTGGTAGCGCTGCTTAAATTCTTCCACTTTTACCTTCTCTTCCGGCGTGAGAGTAAAAACAGAAAGGGTTTTAGCGATATTCAGAACGTTCTCGATATCGATGCCTCCCAAAAATCCGAAGAAGACGAGATTCTTATTGGAAAAATAAAGTTTTTCCGCGCCGACGGCCATGGTGATATCATACAAACCGCCGGCAACTCCGTACCAGGCATGATGCAGCGCCGTGGATCCACCGGCGCACGCGTTTTCCACATTGGTGATGGGAATGCCTTCGATTCCCATGCCCTTGAGGGCGACCTGGCCGCGAATAGTCATCTGCCCTCCTTCACCCCAGCCGGCATTGGCAAACCAGAGAGCCTGAATATCTTTTTTATCCAGACCGGCATCTTTGAGACATCCGGTGGCAGTCGTAATCGCCAGATCCTTGATGCTCTTATCCATGTGTTTGCCGAATTTGATTGTATCAACCCCGATGATATAGACGTCTCGCATATTATTTCTCCATTTTTTGAATATCTTTCTTTACAACAAATATATTATTGCCCTCATATATTTACCGCATGAACAATTCTTTAAAACGAACGATCCCCGCAGATTATCGGCTCCCGATTGTTCGTTCACTTCGGTTTTATAAATTTACCCAGCAGTATCATAATTTTACTTGAGAACCAGTCCATCAGCCAGATTGGCGTAACATTGTGGCAATAGACTAAGAACCTGGCCTCCCAACCCACGAGGTAGCGAGCCTTTGGCCTTTTTACGCTGAGGGCGCGAATGATCACCCGGACGGCCTTTTTCATGGATATCCCCATTTCCGCCTGCCATTTTGGAAAGACGCTGAGGGTCCTTAGCTCGTCTTTATAGAGGTCTCGGGCCTGTTTCGGTACGGATGCAAATAATTTTTCGGTGGTGGCATCTATTTTTTCCCACATGGGTGTTTTAATGGTCTGCAATTCCACGGACGAGACTCTGATTTTCCACGGGCGAAGTTCTATCCGGAGAGCGCTGGCGACGGCCTCAAGAGCAAATTTTGATGAGGAGTATGGTGCCATGAGCGGTAATGTGACCCTGCCGCTCTCGGAACTCGTGAACACGATTCTCCCCTGCGCCTTGCGCAGGAGCGGCAGAAAGGTCTGCGTCACGAAGATGTGACCGAAAACGTTGACCCGTATCTGTTGTTCAAATAATTCAATGGGCAGTATTTCCAATGGCCCCTGGACCGAAATCCCCGCGTTGTTGAACAGTGCGTCCAGGCCCGCGCCGCCGAGGGCCTTTTCGATCTCGCTCGCGCCTCGTTTCACGCTTTCATAGTCGACGATGTCCATGATCACCGTCGTGATTTTGCCGGAGGAGGCGTCACGCAGTTTTTTGGCGTCGGCCTCTTTTCTAACGGCGGCAAATACACGCCACCCCTTTTGAGCCAGTTCCAGCGATGTTGCCCAACCGATTCCGCTGGACGCGCCAGTCACGAGTATTGCATTCGCTGATGAATTGATTTTTGAATTTGCGCCCATGGTTGTTTTCTTCATGGCCCGTATCCTCATCAATGTTTAAATTTATAAAGTTTGCCTTCTTCCATATGCTTCACGGTATCCTGTACAACTTGATTAATTTCTTCAGTCGTCATCTTCTGAGGATCCATGGCATTAATATGTTGATCCAAGTAACGAATGTATGCCTGCATGGCATTCATGGTGTCATCCGTATCCAGACAGCGAATGCTCTGTTCCATTTCGATGCTCAAACCGTGTCTTATAGTTGTTTCCATTCCGTTATGGATGCACTTCTTGATCGCATCCACAGCCGTCATGGGACGCTTGCTCATCAAATCGGCAAATTCCTGTACTTTGGTCTTGAATTCCGCTTTATTAAAAAAACCGGTAAGCAAACCCACGCGGTGTGCCTCCTCAGCGTCCCACTGATTACCTCGCAACATCAGTTCCAGCGCTTTGGCTTTGCCGATCAGCCGGGGAAGCCTTTGCGTAGAACCGCCGCCGGGAACAATGTTAATCAGGACTTCCGGTTGTCCGATCGTAAATCCCTGATCGCCCACCGCAAATCGGAAATCGAAACACGCGGATAATTCGGTGCCGCCGCCGTTGCAGTTGCCGTTAATCGCGGCAATGGTAATTTTATTCAGCCGTTCAATCGCCATGTAAAGCCTTTGCATGATGAACCACAAATACAGGCTGGATGAATAGCCGCTCAAAACTTTGGCAAATTTCAGCACCAGCTTCTCATACCATCCGAAGCCATCCATCAACCCGTTCGTGCAGGTTGTAAAGTGCTTCAGGATAGCAGCTGTCAGTCTGGTTTTTATGAAAAGGTTGAGCCGTATTTTTTTGTTGTCCTTTGATAACGTGAAAAGTTCGGGAATAGAAAAATGCATGATGTAAATATCTTCGATACCGCCCGTCAGGATAAATACCCGGATGGAAGGATCCCGGGAGACTTGTTTGACGAGGTCAAAGAGCTCTTCGAGCATCGCCACGGTCAGGAAATTAACCGGCGGATTTTTCATTTCCACCCAAAGGCTATGGTTTTCTTTTTGTATTTTTAAATATTTATAATCCATTTTCATAGTTTGCATTTCGTAATTAGAAGACGGACCTATATTTAATCTACAAAAAAAGACGTCTTGTTTTGAAGACCTCTTTTCAATTGATCAACTTCGTACTTGATCATGCCGAGCAAAGGTGGTATATTAAAAACGTATAATTGGTTTGACCAATGAATAACATATATTTACCACATGTCAAGTATTTTTTACTTTTTTTGAAGGGCATGTATTCCTTATGGAGTCATTATGGAAGAACTTCAGTCACATGAGAGGGTTATGAATATTCTGGTCCGGCAGATTTTCAGCAGGCAGTTGAAGCCCGGCGATAAGCTTCCTTCCGAACGGCAACTGTCCAAAGATATGGATGTGGACAGAGCGTCGCTGAGAATCGCCCTCAAGCATCTGGAACTGATGAACGTGCTGACCATCCGGCAGGGCGACGGCGTTTATGTCCGCGACTATATGAAGGGCGCCAGCATCGATTTTCTAAGAATGTTTTTTCTGCAAACGGAAGAGCCGGATAATGAATGGGTGGCGGATCCTTATATTCTGGATGAGATCTGGGAATTCTGGACCTTTTTCCTGCCGGAGATGCTTAGACTCGCCATCCCCAAAATTACGCCCCGCGATATTAAAACCTTGATTGATATTTTTGATGAAGAGCTGGCCAATTTGCACGATAAAAAACATTTGATTGATCTGGAGCTCCTGTCACAGGAAGCCATCGCGGAAGCAGGTAACAACATTGTCGTTATCCTCATCACACACACCTGCCGTCCCCTGCGCAAAAAAATGATCGAAATGTTTTATGATTCTCTTGATGAAGAACGTATCAAAAAGCACATCGAGATCAAGAAAGAACTGGTGCTTTCCTATCTGGCGAGTGCAACCCCGGACAGTCTGGCGCTCATTGAACGATATCGCGAAACACTCAATGGTTATCGCGCCACCCTGCGCAAATTGCTTTTTGAGCAGGAGAAAGCCTCAAGACGTAAAAAGTAATTCCGAAGCATGGCCCGTCTATTAAAAAAAATCCGGACATCCCTATTAAGGGGAAAATCATTGCTTGATCCATGCTTCTCATAAAATTCTTTTAACGGAAAACGCATTGTCAAACAGCGTTTTTTTGTTTATACAGTTATCGTATAAGCAATATCAACATTATTGCATATCAAGATTTCTCCCCGGCATAGATGGACGATAACCTTCAGCATACGTGACACTCAGGAAAACGGAAGATTGAGGAAATAGAATGCATACACAAAGCACAACCGTTCAGAACAGATTCTGGGGAGAGACCACCGCTTTTCTTGCTTTATTTCTGGATAATGTCGGAACACTGATTTTTTTCAGCGCCATCCTGGTTTTTACGTTCAACTATCCGGCGGACATGATCCTCACCCGCATGATTCCCGGTACGGCGGTCGGCATCTTTATCGGAGATATCGTCTATACCTGGCTGGCGCTGCGTCTGAGAAAAAAAACGGGGAGGACCGATGTCACGGCCATGCCGCTGGGAATCGATACGCCCTCCACCATCGGCATTGCCTACGCTGTTATGGGCCCCGCGTATATCGCGACACGCGACGCGCAATTGACCTGGCATATCGGCATGGCCACCCTTTTCATGATCGGCGCCGTGAAGATCGTCACGTCTTTTTTCGGCGGATGGATCCAGCGCGTTATTCCCACCGCCGGACTTCTGGGGCCGCTGGCCGGTATCGGTCTTCTACTCCTCGGCTTCTTGCCGCTTGTTGAAATTTTCAATGAAGCAATCGTCGGCATGGTGGCGCTGGGGCTGATCTTCACAACTCTCATGAGCAAAATGCAACTGCCCGGACGGATGCCCGGCGTGCTGGCGGCGGTAATTTTAGGCACCGGAATTCATTTTTTCCTGGGATTCAGCGGATACCTGCCGGAGTTTGCCGCGCCGACTCTGGACATGCACTTTGCTCTGCCGGTGCCGTCCGTCGAATTTCTGAAAACCCTGCCGCAGAGCGTTCATTATCTGACCATCGCCATTCCCTTCGGGATTCTGACCATCATCGGCGGTATCAACAACACCGAAAGCGCGCGTCTGGCCGGAGACGATTACCGCACCCGCGATATTCTGCTGACGGAGGCGCTGTCCTCGCTGATCGCGTCCTTCTTCGGCGGTGTGGCGCAGACCACACCCTACATCGGTCATCCGGCTTACAAAAAAATGGGGGCCACCTGGTGGTATACGCTGCTGACAGGCATCCTGATCGGCGTCTGCTCCATCATCGGGCTGCTTTCGGTTTTTGTCAGCCTGATTCCGCGGGCCGTGATTGCGCCGATTTTCATCTTTATCGGTTTCGAGATCATGCGGCAGGCGTATAAGGATTCGCCGGCCGCCCACTCCCCGGCGGTCAGCTTAAGCATTCTGCCGGTTATCGCAAGCATGGTGCTGATTGTTCTGGGACAGTTCACGGGCGCGTCGGGCATCATCCTGGAAAAACTCCCCGGACGATTGCTGATCATGCATCAGACGCTGACGATGCTCAGCAACGGATTCATCATCACGGGGCTTCTCTGGGGAAGCATGCTGGCCTTCTTGATCGACCATCAGGCGAAACGTGCGGCTTTATGCGCCGCGGTCAGCGCCATCCTGACCCTCTTCGGCATCATTCACTCGGTTTTGCCGACGGGCGAACTGTATCTGCCGTGGCACATTCAGTCTCAGGCGCATTATATGACGGCCCTGGCATATTTCACCCTGTCCGCGATCCTGCTTCTATTCAATCCTCCAAAGGCTGAGGCACAGACATAATGTCGATTGGCGAAGGCGAGGGTCCGGTGCGGTTTTGCCCGTGATGATTTCCATTGACAGGCAAAACGGTTCTTTCTATACTTTGCAATACGCAGACAAATCACGTCGCTCAAAATCAGTTCCGTCTCAAGGATGCCAACCGTATGAAATTTTTACCCGCAGTCGTCAGTTCTTTTGTCGAGAGTAAAATTGTCAAAGCCAACATTCGTCTTCTGGTGAAATATCTGATTGCGATTATTGCGCTGATTACCACCTACAGCATCCTGTTCCATTACATCATGGCCATGGAAGGACAGGAACACTCGTGGATCACCGGATTTTACTGGACGATGGTGGTCATGTCCACACTGGGGTTCGGGGACATTACGTTCACCAGTGACATCGGAAGACTTTTTTCCATCATCGTTCTGCTTTCCGGTGTTATTCTGCTGCTGATTCTTCTGCCTTTCGTCTTCATCAAATTCTTTTTTGCGCCCTGGATGGAAGCGCAAACCCGAAACCGCGCGCCTCGGGAACTTCCCGTGGACACGAGAAATCATGTCATTATCACCAATTTCGATCCGGTAACGGAGGCTCTGATTGAAAAACTGAAAAGCTACAATAAAAACTATGTGGTGATCGTGGAGGATCTGGCCAAGGCTCTGGAATTGTACGACCGGGATATTCGCGTTGCGCTCGGCAATATCGATGATCCCGAAACATACAACAAAATGCGCGTACAGAATGCCGAGTTGATTGTGGCATCAAACAGCGACCAGATGAACACGAATATCACCCTAACCCTCCGGGAGGATCTGGAACATATTCCGATTATCACAACGGCGGAGTCCCCTCATTCCGTTGATATTCTGCAACTGGCGGGAAGCTCACGGGTCTTGCAGCTTTACGATATCATGGGAGAATCTCTGGCCAGTTGGACTGTCGCCGGAGAATGCAAAGCCAATATCATCGGCCGGCACAAGGAATTGATTATCGCCCAGACACCGGTCATCGGCACCCCTCTGGTCGGTCAGACGCTTGCCGAAAGTAAACTTCGCGAAACCTTCGGCTTAACGGTGGTGGGAATCTGGGAACGCGGAAAATTCATTATTCCGAAATCCGATTATAAAATCAATCGAACCAGCGTGCTGGTGCTGGCGGGCCTGGAATCCTCGCTTGTCCAATATGATGACGTCTATTCATTTTATCACATCTGCAAAATTGCCGGCGATCCGGTCATCATCGTCGGCGGAGGAAGGGTTGGACGCGCCGTGGCCAATCACTTTCAAGAGCGGGACATTCCCTATCTGATCATTGAAAAAAGCCGCCGGAAAAATGAGGATGATTCGCATTTCGTATATGGGGATGCCGCCGACATTCATACTCTGGAGAAAGCCTGGTTTGAAAAAGCGCCCGCTGCCCTGATCACATCGCATGACGACGCCACCAATATTTATCTCACAAAATATCTGCGCAGCCTGCGGCCGGATATGCAGATTCTCAGCCGCACCAGCGAAGACCGCAACATATCCACACTGCATCGCGCCGGCGCCGATTTCGTCATGTCGTATGCGTCGCTGGGCGCCAATACTATTTTTAATTTCCTGATGAATGAGGAAACACTGCTGCTGGCCGAAGGGTTGAACTTCTTCCATCTGAATACCCCCCGATCGCTCTGGGGGAAAACACTGGCCGACTCCGGCATCAGAGAAAGAACGGGCTGCACGGTCGTTGCCCTGTCGCGCAAAGGGGAAACGCATATCAATCCTGAACCGGACATCAGGCTTGGCAAGGAAGATGAATTGATCCTGATCGGCACCTATGAAACGGAGCGAGCCTTCCTCAACGAATTCCCCGTTTAAAAATCTGACGGGAATAAGCCATACCGCCTCCGTTGAAGCGGACTAAAGCACTTATAAAAAAAGGGCCTGGAAAAATTCCAGACCCTTTTGAATTATATTTCAATTCGACTTACTTTTTATCGTCGGCGATCATGAGTTTGCCTTCGTGTTCCATCTCTTTGACCCATTTCGGATGCAGCATTCTCAATACCGGCAACTCCATCTTCCCGCTGATCATCGCGGAAACAGATCCGGGATTACCAATGGTCCCCAAATACAGGTGAACAAAGAAGAACGCAAAGATGACCACAAAACCCAGCACATGCAGAACATAAACCCAGTCCATCAATGCCGCGGGTAAGATCGTCGGATACCACATGAAAAACCCCGTGCAGATCATCAGCAATCCGCATAACGCAACAGTCAGAAAGAATGCCTTCTGGCCGGGATTGTATTTGCCGGTCTCCGGAACATGATCCAGATGCCACAGGTAACCGCCGGCTGCCTTGATCCATTCCCAGTCTTCCGGGAAAACAAATATGCCGGCTTCTTTCCACCACATCGCTATGGCCAATATTAAACCGACGGCAAAGAAGACGGCCATAATGTCATGAACGGTTGCCAATCCTTTCAAACCGCCGAAAAAGAAACCCAAAAAGTTCAACTCTTTGTACATCATCCCCAGTCCGGTATAGCATAAAAGAAGGCAGGAGATGGCCAACAGCCAATGAACGAATCTCTCATATTTTGATGTCACCATTACCATTTTACTTTTCATCTTACGCACCTCCCTGCTTCGTATCTTGATCGTAATGCTCCGGATGGGGCTTGTGCGGACCGTGCAGAATGTAATGCAGAAGCGCTCCGCCGATCACGCCCCCGGCTCCCAAAAGGCTCAAGGGCTTGAGCCAGCTCTTCCATACGGTCAGGGAGAACGGAACTTTCGGATCCTGTTTGATACCCTCGTAAACTTCCGGCTTCTCTTTCAACACATACATCATATGTGTGCCGCCTACGAATTTATCGCCGTATACATTGGCGTCGCCGCCCAGTTGCTGTACGCGGGCTTCGGCAGTTTTGACGGCCTCTTCCTTATCCAGCCACTTCAGAGCGCCGGTCGGACAGGCCTTGACGCAGGCCGGAGTCAAATTGTTGGTAATTCTTGTTTCGCACATATCGCATTTAAAAACTTTCTCTGTCTTTTTATCGTACTGGGGCACTTCAAAGGGACAGGCGGAAATACATTCCTTGCACCCGATGCATTTTTCCCGGTCCATACCCACCGTACCGAATTCTTTATTATAGTAAAGAGCCCCGCTGGGACATACCGTCACGCAGGCGGCATTGGTACAATGCATGCAGGCTTCCTTCCGGAAAATCCATCTGACATCGCCTTCTGGTGCGACATAATCCTGAAAGTGAATAATCATATACGTATTGTGCTGCAAAGAAGGCGGATTCTGATACGTGCCCGTATGTTCCGTCTGTCCGGCCTTTAATCCATTCCACTGCTTGCAGGCCAGCTGGCAACCGCGGCACGCTGTACATTTCGAAGCATCGTATAATTTAATCTTCTCAGTCATTTTACTTCACCCCCTTTACAACATTCGCCATGAAGGCTTTGCTCTCCGGTATCATCGTGTTGGCATCACCGATTGTCGGCGTCAAGAGATTCGCCGCGTCACCGGTGGTGAATACCTCCGCAACCTTATCCCCTTTATTGAAGGGACGGTCTTTCGTCGTAATCCAACCGAAATGCCAGGGAATACCGATTTCATGGATTTCATTCCCGTCAATATCAAAAGGCTTGAATCGGGGTGTCACAATGGCCGTACAGACCACTTTGCCGCGCGCTGTACTTACCGTACATTTATCTCCGGTTTCAATACCTCTCATCTTCGCCAGTTCCTGACTCATTTCCACAAACATGCCCGGCTGCATTTCCGCCAGCCACGGACACCAGCGGGTTAAAACACCGGTCTGCCAATGTTCACTGACCCGATAGGTGGAACAAATAAACGGGAAGCGGGGATCGCAGGTTCCGACGCCGGAATACACATCCATGTCGGAGCCGACACCTTCTTTATCAAAACGCTTGATCGCCGGATTGTTCTTCTGCGGTGAAAGCAGATTCTTCTCAACCGGGCATTCCAGCGGTTCGTAATGCTCGGGGAACGGACCGTCGGCCAAACCGGGACCATACAGAGAGGCCACGCCGTCCGGTTTCATGATAAACGGCGGACGCCCCTTGCCGGGATTGCCGGCTCCATCGGGAACATCGCCCTTCCATTTTTCTTCTTTGGCATCCCAAGTAATCACAGCGCGGCTGGGATCCCAGGGTTTGCCGTTCAAATCAACTGACGCGCCATTATAAATGATGCGGCGATTGACCGGCCAGGACCAGGCCCATTCGGAATAAAGTCCCAGACCTGTCGGATCGGCCTGACCGCGACGCATGGGCAGAATCCCTTTTTCACTCACGGAGCCGCAATAGATCCAGCAGCCCGATGAAGTGGAACCGTCATCCTGCAGCCAGGCGAACGTCGGAACCAGATCGCCTTTCTTAAAGGACTTGAACTCACCCTTCTTGGTCGGATTCTCAACAGTTTTGTCTTCAAGGAAGAAACCGTTGATTTCCGCGGCCACTTTACGGGGTTCATAGTGGAATTCCTTGCCCTCATGCTTGCCGTAGGGCCACGTCATTTTAGTGATGGCCGCAGCATTAGGACCGCCCTGCTTTTCATAAAGTTTTTTGACCTTAAAAAAGATTTCGCTCATGATGTCGCCATCCGGCTTGGAATCGCCGTAATACGGAATGGCTTTATAACGCCACTGCTGCAGACGTCCGCTGTTGGCGATACTGCCCTCTTTCTCCACCGAAGACGCGCACGGCAGCATGAAAACTTCTGTTTTTATTTTTGACGGATCCATTCCGGGACCGCGCCAGAAAGAACCGGTTTCATTGTCGAACAGGTTGACATTCACCATCCAGTCCACTTTGCCCAATGCCTGACGAACCTTATTGGAATGAGCGCCTGAACAGGCAGGATTCATGCCCCAGGCAAAGAAGCCGGTGAACTTGCCTTTGTACATCTGATCGAAAATCGTCAGCCACGAGTAGTTGGCGCCGTCATCAAGTTTGGGCAGGGCTTCATAGGCATCTTCGAGAGTCATATCCGATCCATACATGGAGCGAAGGAAACCGGCGACATACTTGGGTGTGTTCTTCCACCAGTTCAAAGAATCTTTTTCCTTGGTTTTCGGAGTCCGTTTCTCAATAAAATCTTTCAGAGTTGCCAGTGAACCGGTGGGCGTTCCCAGATAGCCCGGCCAGATGTGGAAAAGCAGACCGTGGTCGGTAGAACCCTGAACGTTGGACTCGCCGCGCATGGCCGCGACCCCGCCGCCCGCGATACCGATGTTGCCCAACAAAAGCTGGATCATACACATGGTCCGGATGTTTTGCGTGCCGACCGTGTGCTGCGTCCACCCCATGGCATAAAGATCAACGCCCGCCTTATTGGGTTTGCCGGTTGAAGCGTACAGTTTGTAAACTTCAAGAAGTTTATCTTTGGGTGTTCCCGTAATCCTGGAAACAACATCCGGCGTGTAACGGGAATAATGTTTTTTCAAAAGCTGGAATACGCAGTGGGGATCCGACAGCGTAGGATCTTTCTTGATCACATCATCCGGGCCTTTCTGATAAGACCAGGTACCCTTATCATATTTGCCGTCTGTCAAACCGGAAAATACCCCGTTGTTCTCTCCGGGAAGTTTCAGATCGGGATTGACCAGGAAAGAAGCGTTGGTGTAGTTTTTGACGTATTCAGCAAAATAAAGTTTATTATCCAGAATATATTTGATCATGCCGCCCAGGAAAGCGATATCCGTTCCTGAACGAAGCGGTGCGTAAAGGTGCGCTTTCGCAGCCGACTGGGTGAAGCGGGGATCAACGCAGATAATTTTCGCTCCGCGTTTATCGACGGCTTCCTGAATCCATTTCCATGACACCGGATGATTGGAAGCGGGATTGCTTCCCATGATTAAAATCACATCAGCATTTTTGAAATCAACCCAGTGGTTGGTCATTGCGCCGCGTCCGAACGACTCTGCCAGAGCCGGTACAGTCGGGCTGTGTCAGATACGGGCCTGATGTTCAATATAGACCAGACCCAACCCCCTTAAGAATTTTTGATAGGTGAAACATTCTTCAAGATCCATCGCCGCGCTTCCCACAGAGGCAATGCCCTCCGTGCGATTAACAACTTCGCCCTTGGCATTGACTTTTTTAAAACTGGCGTCACGGCTTTTCTTGACGTTCTGGGCAATTTTGTCAATCGCCCATTCCCATTCCACCTCTTTCCATTCTCTGGCGTAGGGCGCTCTGTAAAGCGGTTTGCCCAGCCGGTTCTCGTTGACAGCCATCTGATAGATCGAACCGCCTTTACTGCACAGCGCTCCACGGTTAATGGGGCTGTCGGGATCACCTTCTGTGTTGATAACCTTGCCGTCACGCACGGACACGATGATGCTGCATCCGACGGAACAATACGGACAAACGGTGGTGGTTTCTTTGGCATGCATGATTTTCAGTTCCCTGGCATGCGCGGCTATGGATTTGAGACTGATGCCCAATCCGCTGACCGCTGCCACGGCACCTGAAATTTTCAAGAAACCTCTTCGGCTGACGTTCATGAATTTTTCTCCTTTCATCAATATTGAAATATTCTTTTTGCGCTATGGCTTTCCTGTGTGATTTGTTCCTTGAATTTGCATTTTCAGGAAAAGCTTTTGGAAGAAGCAGGCCTTGGATTGAGCACAACGTTTTTTCCAAAGAATAACGCATTTATGACGGGCCATTTATACATCAAGCAGCAGATGTTGTCAACGTAAAAAACTAATAATTTCAATGCCTTATGTCATTTTTGACATAATAAAAAAGTATTGTAAGATTGAACGCCTATCCAGATCGACATGGGGACTCCTCATCATAAATGACTTTGGGTCAAATTAAATTTTTATCGATAATTTCAGAGGTAATTGACTTAAAGTCAGCCGCTGAAATGAAAAGGAAATGTTCTGTGCCGATTAAAAAACCCCAACCGTTCAAACCGCAAATTTTCATAACGATGGAAATTCGATTCTTTGCACTTGACAAAACTCTTTTTCCTTATTATCCTCGCATACAAGTATTTAGTATGCGAGGATAATAAACCCTATGCAGGAAAAGGATTGTATTTTTTTTCAACTGGCCAAAGCTAATCAACTGGCCAGCCGCTTTCTTTCTCAAAAAGTATCCGAACTCAATCTCACCCCGGTGCAGGCGCTGGTTTTGGGTTTTCTGCATCAGGAAGATCAAATCACATCCGCAGAACTCGGAAAGAAAACCGGGCTGGACAGCGCAACGCTCACCGGCATTCTGGACCGTCTGGAAGCGGCTGAATTTATTGAACGCAAAAACAATCCTGAAGACCGGCGTTCCATTCATATTCATTTAACGCTTAAGGGAAATGCATTAAGCAAAGAAGCGATCCGCGTGATCGCCGGGGCCAATCTTGAATTTTTGCAAAGCCTGACGAAAGAAGAAAAACGTCATTTGTTCGATATTATCAAAAAACTGCGTCTGGGCGCTGCCCGCTGACCAAAACGCATTCAAAGCATCCGGTTACACTCCGGACGAAAGGAGCAGATATGGGTACCCTGCATAAAACCGGCTGTGTTCTGTGCGCGCAGAACTGCGGTCTGGAAGTCGACGTGGACAACAACCGCATCGTCAAGGTCAAACCGGACAAATCCAATCCTAAAAGCGAAGGATACTTTTGTCGCAAGGGCATGAATGTCGCGTTTCACCAGCATAACGCCGACCGCTTGAAATACCCTTTGAAAAAAGTCGGCAATCACTTCGAGCGGATTACGTGGGATCAGGCCATTGATGAAATTGCCGCGAAGCTTAAAGATATTGTCGGCCAGTACGGCCCCCGGTCCTTTGCCTATATGGGCGGAGGAAACCAGAGCTGCCACCTGGAGGTCGCGTTCGGCGTCTCCCTGATGCGCACACTGGGCTCGCAGTACCAGTACAGCGCTCTGGCACAGGAATTTTCCGGCGCGTTCTGGGTGTGCGGACGCACGCACGGGAAACAATACCTGCACGACGGTCCGGATGTCAAGAATACGGACGTTCTGCTGATCTTCGGCTGGAACGGCATGGAAAGCCACCAGATCCCGCAGGCGCCGCGCCAGCTTCAGCGTCTCTCCAAAGACCCGGACAAACTGCTGATTGTCGTTGATCCCCGTATATCAGAAACCGCGAAGATCGCGGATATCCATCTGCGGATTCGCCCCGGCACGGACGCCCTGTTGCTCAAATCCATGATCGCCATCATTCTGAAAGAAGGCTGGATCAATAAAGATTACATGGAAAATCACACAGCGGGCTTTGAACAGGTCAAATCCCTGTTTGAAAATTTTGATGTCCGCGCCGCGCTCAAAGTCTGCGAACTTGATTTTGATCAGGTTTATAAGGTCACCCAAGCGTACGCCAAACGCAAATCCTCTTTGCGTTACGATCTCGGTATTTTCATGGGACGTCACAGCGGCCTGAATTCCTACCTGATCGTCATGCTTCAATCCATCTGCGGCAGGCTGTGCGTTCCCGGCGGCAATATCATTCCCGGTCACATCGTGCCCTTCGGTCCGAACAGCGATGAAAGAAATCAGAAAACCTGGAGAACCGTCGCGACGAACGCCTTCCCGGTCTGCGGATGTTTTCCGCCCAACGTCATGCCGGAAGAAATTCTCTCCGATCATCCCGAGAGACTGCGCGCGGTTCTCGTGTCCGGTTTGAATCCGCTGCGATCGTATGCGGACACAACGGCGTATGAAAAAGCGTTTCAGCGTCTGGACCTGCTGGTGACGGTGGAACTGGCCATGACCGAAACGGCCGCTCTTTCCCATTACGTACTACCCTCCCGATCCGGTTATGAATCCTGGGACGGCACTTTCTTCCCCTTTACCTATCCGGAGATATTCTTTCAGATGCGCCGGCCGATCATCGCACCCGAGGGCGAACCGCTGGAACAGGGAGAAATCGATCTGCGACTGGCGGACAAGCTGGGACTGATTCCGCCGATTCCGGAAAAACTTTATAAAACAGCCGAAGAAAGTCATGCCGCCTTCGGACAGGCGCTGATGGAATATGCGATGACGGAACCGAAGGCGATGAAAACCATGCCGTTTATACTGGGCAAAACACTGGGCAAGGCGATGGGGTCCGTTCACCTCGCCGCCCTATGGGGAATGTTACAGGTTGCTCCGCAATCCTTCCAGGCAAGCGCCGCCAGAGCCGGATTCACGCCGGGACCAACGCTGGGCGAAGAAATCTTCCGGAAAATTTTAGATCATCCGGAAGGCCTCTGGGTGGGGAAAACCGATGAAGGGAATAACTTCGCGGAAATCAAAACACCCGACGGCAAAATCAATCTCTTCATTCCGGAATTGCTGGATGAACTGAAAAGCATTGATGCACAAAGGGAAGAGGCGGCACTGGTCATGCCCGCTGAATTCCCGCTCGTTCTGATGGCGGGACGGCACACCTCCATGAACGCCAACACGCTGATGCGCAATCCCGCCTGGAATGAAGGCAAACGCCCCTGCACGCTGGCCATGCATCCCGACGACGCAGCAGTCTTAAATTTAAAGGATGGACAGCCGGTCCGGGTCACCACGGAAGCGGGCAGCGAAGAGATTGAACTGGAAATCACGGAGACGGTGCGCCCCGGACATGTCACGATGCCTCATGGTTTCGGTCTGATTTACAACGGCGTCAAATACGGCGCCAACGTGAATCGTTTGACCAAAACTACCAACCGCGATCAGTTTGGAACCCCCATGCACCGTTATGTGCGATGCCGGGTCGAGGCTGCGTGATACGCAGACGGCGAATGAAGCGCTGTTGATCATCATTAACGCACAGCGCCGAACCGATAAAAACGACCGGACGGTCGCTTGAACAGGAAGGAGATTTTTACGAATATGCCGGACACGCTCAAACAATATGCTGAAAAACTCGGATTCCCCGGATCTGAGACGATGGCGAAGATCTTCGCCATCCTTTACGACAATGCGGACAGCGTCGCCGTGGCGGAGGCCTTGCCGGGCTCTGTGGCGGACATTGCCGCCAGGACGGGCCTGAACGAAGAACGGGTGCGTCAGATCGCGCAGAAACTGCTGCGCAAAGGAGCCATCAGCCGGGTGCTGGCCAAGGGAGACTATTACCGTCTTTACCCGGCCATGATCGAGTTGCGGGATGCGGTGGTCATCATGCCGGACTGCCCCGAAGAGCTCTTCGAGCTTTGGGAAATCATTATCAAAGAAGAAATGCCCAGGATCGTACCCGTCTTTAACAAGCTGAACCTGACACCCATGCTCCGGGTCATTCCGATTGAGGAGACCGTGGAAAATTCTTCGCGTGTCCTCGACGCCGACTCGGCCAGAAGCATCATCCGTTCCGCCCGGATCATCACGGCCATTCCCTGCCCGTGCCGCACCCAGGCAAAACACCTGGGCAAGACGAAAGACTGTATCGCGCCTGACGGCGTCAACCTCTGCATGCAGATCAACGGCTTTGCCGAGGCCGCCATCGACCGCGGCGTGGGCGAGGTTCTGAGTACGGATGAAGCCTTAAGGCGGCTGGCTGTGGCGGAGGAGGCAGGCCTGGTTCATACGGTGCGCAACAACGTCAAGGAAGATATGTTCATGTGCAACTGCTGCCCCTGTTGTTGCACGGCCATGTTTCTCCACAATCAGGCGGGTTTCGATGCATCGTTTGCGCCCTCCCGTTTTCTGGCGCAGGTCGACGCCGACACCTGCACCGGCTGCGGCGCGTGCGAAGAGAAGTGCGCATTTAACGCCATCACCGTCGGAGACACGGCCGTCATTGACCGCAACAAATGCATGGGCTGCGGCAATTGCGTCATCGTCTGCCCGGTAGAAGCGATCGCCCTTCAGGAAGCCAGGCCGCCTGAATTCATCAGGAGGACCTGATCCCGAGGCGCTTTGTGCGGTAAAGGGCCAAGGAGTTGTGATACCGGGGGGAATGCTCCTGATTAAGGAAAAGGATGTTCATGAATCTTTTTGATAAAGACATACAAATTAGCGAATCGGATCATTCACGCTTTGCCGGAACGATTTCGGAAAACTGGTCGGTCAACGGCAACCCCAACGGGGGCTACCTCATGGCCATGATCGTCAACGCGATGCTCCGGAAGAGCGACAAGAAGGCCACGCCGGTTGTCACCGCGAATTATCTGTCCCGATGCGTTCCCGGCAAGATCGAGATTCATATTGCGGAAATTACCCGTTCGCGGCAGTTTACCCGTTTTGAGGCTCGTCTTATACAGGAAGGCGATGAGAAAATCAGGGCGCTCGGCACATTCGTTTCAGACAACAATGATTGTGCGATAACCCGCTATGAGTCAAAAGCCCCTGAGCTTGCTCCGATCGAGGAATGTGTGCCGATGTCTGTGCCGCCGTCATACACGCTTTTCCAAAACCTCGACCTCCGTCTCGATCCCGCATGCGCCGGATGGATGACCGGAGGAGAACTGACGGACGTTTCTCTGAACAAGGGCTATTTCAGATTTCGTGACGGCCGGCCTCTCGATCTCTTCTCGCTTTTTCTGATTATTGATTCGATGCCCCCGGCGGCCATGGCTTCCCAGGGCGCCACCGCCTGGGTTCCGACGATCGAGCTTTCCGTGAACGTCAGAAATCTGCCGAAAACGGACCGGCTCAAATGCAGTCTCCGGACGCGTTTCATTACCTGTGGAATTCTGGAAGCCGACGGGGAAGTCTGGGATGAAAAAGGCAACCTCGCCGCGATTTCTCGCCAGATAGCCCAGTTCAAAAAGATATAAAATCTTAGCGGCTCTTGTCAGGCAGGAGCAGATTCACAAAACGAAGATAGTGTCTGAGCGCCGGCGTGCCGCCGCCTTCGGAAATAACCTGCAGCGCTTTTGCGGCATCGGCAACGATTGAACCGCCCAACTGGGTGACAGGCGTGTCGTGGAAGATTTCAGGCACGAGCGGCGTGGAGGGTCCCATCAGAACAACCGATCTCGGCCGGCCCAGCAAGCCGATTGTTTCTTCAAACGTACCATTCAGAAGAGTCGTTGCGGTAATAATCGCAACATCGCAGTCTTTGAGCGCCTTTTGTTTTTCCTCTGCCGAGAGCACTTCCAGACGCTCGGGATTTTTTTCAACCACGGTCAGTGTCGCGCCGGTAGATCGGATGCGTTCGACCAGAGGAGCAAACAGCCCGACCATGGCCACCTTTTCACCGGGTTGGAGATTCAGGTACGTGGTCGCTTCGCGGTCTTCGGTTTTTCCGCTTTCAGGCAAAACAAGCGCGTTGGCCGTCGCCACACCGATCGCCCTGCGCAGAGCGTCTTTTGCCTCCACAAGATATTGTAATGTTTCAGCCGCGGGTGATCCGATGTATGTCCCCGCTTCCTTTAAAACCGTGCAGCCGCGTGCGGTACTCCCCGGCAGGACGGCGGCAAGTCCCGCCACCCCGTTATCCAGTTTTATTCCGACATAACTTAAGCCGATGCGTAAATCGGCAATCTGTCGATTCCTGGCAGCCGGTTCAGTTTTTTCAAAAAGACGACTAAGCGTGATACCTGTTTTTAGCATAGCAACGTTCCCCATTGTTAAATTATTTTACCGGAACAACGCTGGAATACGGGGTCGCTCCCTGACAATTCATGCACTTTCCGCCGTCTTTTAAAGGATAGGCCTCTCCGCAGGCCGGACAGATTCCGACGGGTCCCATTTTTTTGCGACGAACTTTTTCGGGTTC
>JAGOMJ010000033.1:25593-27487 GCA_017993615.1 Smithella sp.
TCGCGCGCGGCGCGCAGGGCGACTTCCGACGACGGCTCGCGGGTCATCATCCGCTGCAGCCATTGATCGTCGATTTTGCCGTCCACCACCGGCAGAAGTTCATCGGCCAGATACAAGGCTTCTGTAATGTCATGCGTCACATAAATAATCGGGAAGGACATTTTGCCCTTCAGATTGTTCAGCTCTTCGCGCAGACCGCGGCGCGTAATGGCATCCAACGCGGAAAACGGTTCATCCAGAAGCAGAATACGCGGATGCCTCGCAAGTGCCTGGCAGATTGCACAGCGCTGCCGTTCGCCGCCCGACACCATGTGCGGTTTGCGTTTTTTCAAATGGCCGATTCTGAAAATCCCGAAAAGATCTTCAACTTCTTTTTTATCCACCGCGGCAAACGCCGCATTGTCAAAGAGATTCAGATGCGGAAAAAGATTATAATCCTGGAAAACATAACCCAGGCGCCGCTTCTGCGGCGGGACATCGATGCGGCGCAGAGAATCAAACCAGACTTCATCGCCGAATACAACCTTTCCTTCTTTCGGTTTTTCCAGACCCGCCAGCATGCGAATGATGGTTGTTTTGCCGCCGCCGGACGGACCGATCATCACGACCATGTTTTTTTTCGCGCAGGAAAATGAAATGTCCACATCAAAATATTTTAATTTCTTTTTAAAAGAAACTTCAATACTCATGAACGCGCTCCTTCATTGAGCTTATTCACTAACAGCAAAAAGGCGTAACTGATGGGAATGAAACTCAGCGCGATCAATCCCGCGGCCTTGTAATTCATCATTTCCACGGCCTCGTAAATCGCAATCGAGGCAACCTTGGTTTCGCCGGGGATACTGCCGCCCACCATCAGCAAAACGCCGAATGCTCCGATGGAATGCAGAAAAACCAGAATGGCGGCGGCGGCAATGCCGCTGACCGAATTGGGAATAATCACCCGGAAAAACGTCGCCTTTTTGGATAAACCGAGAACATAGGCCGATTCCAGCAAACGGCGGTCTATCTTGGAAAAGGCGGCTTTCATCGGTTGCACGGCAAACGGGATACTGTAAATGATGGACGCCATCGTAATGCCGATAAACGTAAAAAGCAGCGATCCGCCTGTAAGCATCTGCCACATTTTGCCGACAAAACCTTTCGGTCCCATGAGGATGATCAGATAAAACCCGATCACCGTGGGAGGCAGCGCCATCGGCAGATAAATCAGTGCTTCCAGAAAGGATTTCCCGGAAAAACGATTGTACGCCAGAGCGTAAGCAACCGGCGCCGCGATAACCATCAAAACAACAGTCGTCACCAGCGCCAGTTTTAATGTCACATAAATTGCAAGATAATCCACTTACCGATAACCGTACTTAACTTTTATTTCCTGTGCCGCGGGAGATCGCAGATACTCCGCAAATTTCTCCGCCGCAGCGCGGTTTGTTGTTCTTTTCAGAATGCAGGCCGACTGAATAATTTCCGGCGCCTCATTCAGGACATAAAAACAGCCCTTCTTCCCTTCAGGACTGGCCGTAGCCGACAGGGCACAGAAACCGGCGTCAACCGACTCCGTTGATGCATACTGAAACGATTGTGCGATCGATTGCGCAACAACCAGTTTGCTCTGCACGTCGGTCCACATCCCGGCCTTTTCCAATGCTTTCTGCGCTGCGGTTCCGTAAGGCGCGGTCTGCGTATTGGCGATGGCCAGTTTTTTGATCTGTTCATTTTTCAGGGCATCCTGCCAGGTTTTTGCCTTACAGAATTCCTTATTGGCAGACCATAAAATCGCCTGCCCTCTGGCGTAAATAAAAGGATTATCCGCCAAGCCGTCTTTGTTGAGTTTGGCCGGTCTTTCTTCATCGGCCGATAACAACAGATCGTAGGGCGCGCCGTTGGTGATCTG
>JAGOMJ010000034.1 GCA_017993615.1 Smithella sp.
CCTGCTGTATGGCCATCTGCCTGAGCACATCCATCATACTGGCAATATCCACCTGATTGGGGCAGCGGGTAATACAGGTTTCACAGGACAGGCAAAGCCAGATGGTGGAACTGTTGAGCACCTTGTCTCGCTGGCCGTTCTGAATCATCTTGATGATCTTGTTGGGGTTGTACTCCATGTGCTTTGTCATGGGACAGCCGGCCGTGCATTTGCGGCAATGATAGCAGCGTTGCAGCGGCACCCCGTTTATCTTTTTGTTTACTTCTTCCAGAAAAGTTTCCATGCAAACTCCATTATCTCAAGCTAATTATGGGTTGTAGACAAAGTCTCCCTTGTCGTGATGTTCATCGAATTTGCCCAGAGGCGGCATATCGTCCATACTGGATCCTGCGCGGTTGCCGAAGAATTCAAAGCAATCCTTGTCGAGTTTCTTGAGGAACTTCCTTAAATCCACGCCCATCGGACAGACGGAAATGCACGACCCGCAATCAACACAGCGTCCGACCATGTGATACAATCTCATAAACTGGAAAACCTGTGTATCGGAAGCGTCTTCACCGATGCCCACCCACTGCGGCTGACTTTGTTCGACAAAACAGGTCGGACAATAGCAGGAAGGACAGGCCTGACGGCAGGCATAACAGCGGATGCATTTCTCCATTTCCTTGTTAAAATACGCCCAGCGCTCCTCAATGGATTTGCCTTCGAATTCTTTGACGTCGTCATATTCGGCGTCGGGATTCATCGCTGGAGCGGGAGAACCGATCATCACATCGGAAATAATGGGATTGTTGAACCGGCAGGTCTTGCAGTTATCCGCCAGAACATCCTTGAGCGCAACCGTTTTATCACCGCCGGAGGTTTTCATCTTGATCTGGCCGCCGTCAATCGATCCGTCCACGATATCCGCGCCGCCGATGGCGACCTTCAATCCTTTGCCGTCCACATATCCATCGCAGGGAACGCCGATGATATACACTTCATCACGTCCGTACTGTCTTTCCTGAAGATGAATGATCAGAGAACGAGTGGTGCAACCGCGCGCCACGACCCCGACGATTTTTTTCTTCCGGTCTTCCGGTTTGACTCGTTTTTGCGAATTTTTATGCTGCGTAATCAGGTCGTGCACATATTTGGCCAGATTCTGTGTGCAGAGGTTGTTCCAGACCAGTTTATTGGTTTCTTCCGGCTTGGTGATGAAACAAGGCGTTGCCGTTAACGGTAAGGTGCCCTGTTCATAACCAACAATGACATCAACCTTTTTTTCCAGAAGCAGCCTGTTTGCTTCTTCCCGTAATTTTGTTTCGATGTTTTCCACAGTAATTGTTTCCCCGTTATTTTTTTATTGCAAAAATTTAATCAATCTTTTTTATCAATTTATTCGCCGGTCCCAGCGCCTTGATTTTCTCCGTAGCGCCTTTGATGACCTGCGCCCATCTGTCACCTTCGGAGGCGGAAACCCACGTAAAGATGGTTCTGTCACCTTCCACACCGATGTAGTTCAGGAAACTTTTTAACGTCGCAAACTTGCGCCGAGCCACCAGATTTCCCGAGATATAGTGGCATTCACCGGGGTGTCAACCCGACACCAGAACGCCGTCTGCGCCGGCCTGCAGTGCTTTCACGATATAAAAGGGATTGATTCGTCCCGTGCAGGGTACACGGATGATCCGGACATTTGTCGGATACTGAATTCTGCTGATACCCGCCAGATCGGCGCCCGCGTAGGTGCACCAGTTGCAGACGATGGCAACGAATTTCGGTTGCCATTCTTTGGTTGCTAAATTTTCAGCCATATATTCTCCTTCCAACGGCCTGACGGTTTTTAGCCGTTTAGCCTTCGTTTAAATTATATATCTGCGCCAATACTTCTTCGTTGTTGAAACCGTTGAGGTCCACGGCATTCATGCGGCATGACGCCGTGCAAACGCCGCACCCCTTACAGAGCACCGCGTTGACTTCGGCGCAGCCTTCCGCCACGTTCACGCTGATCGCGCTGTAGGGACAGTTGATTTCACACAAACCGCAGGCGGAACATCTTTCCTTGTTCACGAAGGCGGTCTTGCCTTCCGCTTCGATATAGTCCAGCGTCAGAATCATGCAGGCGCGCGATACGGCGGCGTTGGCCTGGGTGACGGTTTCGTCGCTGAATTTCGGTGAATGAGACATACCGCACATGAACACACCGTCCGTCGCGAAATCAACGGGACGAAGTTTGACGTGCGCTTCCATGAAGAAACCGTCCTGATTGGTCGGCACTTTCAGCATATTGCCGATGGCCGCGTTCTCCGGATTCGGAACGACACCCACACTCAAGGCCACCAGATCAGCAGGCAGACTGACCTGTTCATTGAGAATCGGATCAAAAACCTTTACTTCTGCCTTGTCTCCGGCGGCTACCACTTCCGGTTTGCGGTCTTCTTCGTAACAGATGAACTTGATATTCGCTTCACGCGCCTTCTTGTAATAATCTTCCTTGAACGCGAAGGTGCGGATATCGCGGTACAGAATGGTAATGTCGCGTGATGGATCGGCTTCTTTGAGTTCGAGGGCATTTTTAATGGCTTCGGAACAGCAGTAACGGCTGCAATACGGTCTTTCCTTGTCGCGGCTACCCACACACTGAATCATGACCACATTTTTCACAGACGCGAGCTTGGCATCTTTTTCATAAATCATGGTCTCAAGTTCACGCTGGGTTTTCACTGCCGCGTTCTGGCCGTAGAGATATTCCTTGGGTTTGTTTTCATAGGCGCCGATGGCAACAATCACGACACCGTGTTCAAACACTTTTTCTCCGTCTTTGGCTTTGACCGTCGTCTTATAATTGCCGATGAAACCTTCAATCTTCTCAATTTTCGCGCCGGTGGTCACCGTGATCAACGGATTGTTGTACACTTTATCGAGAAGGCCTTTCAGATGAGCCCGTGTATCGAGACCTTCGAGTGTTTTGTAAAGATGATTGTAATTACCGCCCAGACGGTCCTCTTTTTCCACTATGAAGGACGCAAATCCCTGATCGGCCAGCGACAGAGCCGCGGTCATACCGGCCAAACCGCCGCCGATAATCAGCGCCTGATGATTGACGGATAGCTGACCGGGTTTCAACGGCTTGAGATACTGGGCCTTGGCGACAGCCATGCGCAGCAGATCCTTGGCTTTTTCCGTGGCCGCTTCCGGTTCGTGCATATGCACCCAGGAGTTCTGGTCGCGGATGTTGGCCATCTCGAAGAGATAACGGTTCAAACCGGCTTTTTCGCAGTTTTCCTGGAACAATCCTTCATGCGTTCTTGGCGAACAGGATGCCACAACCACGCGGGTCAGATTCTGTTCCTCGATGACCTCTTTCATTTTCACCGCCGTATCCTGCGAGCAGGTGAAGAGATTGTCGGCCGTATAAACAACGGAGGGCAGCGTGGCGGCATAATCCCGCACAGCGGGAACGTCAACGACACCGCCGATGTTGATACCGCAATGGCAGACAAATACACCGGTGCGCACGCCCTGTCCGCGCATATCCTTTTCTTCCGGATTCTGCACGGGTGTAATCATCGTACCGCGACGGGAAGCAAGCAGGCCTTCCGCGCAGGCCGCGGCGGCAGAGGCTTCCATAACGGTTTCAGGAATATCCTTGGGACCGCCGAAGGCACCGCAGACAAACACGCCGGGGCGGGATGTCTGAACCGGATTCTCCAGCGATGTTTTGCAGAAGCCATGCTCTTCCAGTTCAACGCCGAGGCTGGCGGCCAGTTGCTTGGCTTCCTTGGGAGGCATGAGGCCGACCGACAGAACGACCATATCGAATTCTTCTTCGGTCAGGGTTCCGTCCTGATTGACATAGGTAATCAGCAGATTGTTGGTCTGCTGCAATTCTTTGATGGTGGACGGCATGGAACGAATGTAGCGGATGCCATATTCGTCTTTGGCGCGATTGACAAACCGGTCGAAATCTTTGCCGTGCGCACGGATGTCCATGTAAAAGATGGTGGGTTCCAGTCCTTTGGCGTGTTCCTTTCCGATAATCGCCTCTTTGGTGGCATACATACAGCAAACCGATGAGCACCAGCTGTTTCCACAGGACGTATCGCGCGACCCCACGCATTGAATGAAGGCGATTTTCTTGGGCTCCTTGCCGTCGGAAATTCTCTGGACGTGACCGAAGAACGGACCGGACGCAGAAAGGATACGTTCAAATTGAAGCGCGGTAACCACGTTTTTGTAAATGCCGTAACCGTATTCACCGCGCTTGCTGGCGTCGAAAATTTCAAAACCGGCCGAGGCGATAATGGCGCCGACTTCAATGGTTTCCTCTTCCACTTTCATGTCGTGATCGATGGCCTTCGCAATACAGGCCTCCACGCACTGATAACATTCGGAACAGACACCGCAGGACAGACAGCGGCTCGCTTCGGCAATCGCTTGCGCCTCACTGAATCCCAGACCGACTTCTTTGAAATTGGTTTTGCGATCCTCCGGTTTCATCAGCGGATATTTTTCACGGGGAACTTTGGAGAAATTGGAAAGATCGGCTTTGTCCGCCAGATCCTTGGTCCAGTCTTTTTCACGGCCGGCTTTCATATCCTCACCGCGCAGATAACGATCGATGGATTTGGCCGCTTCCTTACCGGAAAAAACAGCCTTGACGACGGTCTGAGGACCGGTAGAAACGTCACCACCGGTGAATATGCCGGGAACGTTGGTCGCGTAAGTGATTTTATCGAAATCTACATTATTCCATTTATTGATCGAGACACCGCTTTCCTTAGTGATGAACGACAAATCGGCTTCCTGACCGATGGCGGGAACGATGGCGTCGCATTCGACGATAAATTCGGAGCCCTTGATTTCCACGGGACGACGACGTCCACTGGCGTCGGGTTCACCCAGTTCCATGCGCGTACATTCGATGCCGGTCACTTTTCCATCCTGGCCCACAACGCGTTTCGGAGCCACGAGGAATTTCATCTCGATTCCTTCTTCAATAGCCTCCTCGATTTCTTCCGGAGACGCGGGCATTTCCGCACGGGTGCGACGATAGAGGATGAAGACTTCTTTCGAGCCGGTTCTCACCGCGGTGCGCACGGCGTCCATCGCGACGTTACCGCCGCCGATGACGGCCACTTTGTCGCCCAGGGAAACTTTTTCGCCCAGGTTTACTTTTAACAGATAATCAACGCCGTGAACCACGCCCTTCATATCCTCGCCGGGAATGTTGAGCTTGCTGCTCTTCATCGTACCGCAGCCGATGAAAATTGCGCTGTAATCAGACTTGAGTTTATCAAAGGCAATATCTTTGCCGATTCTGGTATTGAGGTGAATCTTCACACCCAGATCTTCAATGATCTTGATTTCCGCCTTCAGAACATTCTTGGGCAGGCGGTATTCAGGAATACCAACGGCGAGCCAGCCGCCCGCTACGGGCAGGGCTTCGAAAACATCCACATCGTAGCCTTCAATGGCCAGATAATAAGCGCAGGTTAAACCAGAGGGACCGGCGCCGACGACAGCGACCTTCTTGCCCTTGCTTTCTTTCTTTTCCGGAATATAGCGGGTATCGCTGTTGAGATCCAGGTCAGCGACAAATTGTTTGAGGTGCATGATATCGATCGGATCATCGACTTTTCCGCGCATACAGGCCGTCTCGCAGGGATGGTTACAGACGCGGCCGCAAACGATCGGGAAAGGATTATCCTGTTTGATGAGCTTGAGCGCTTCCTTGAATTTACCTTCGGCAATCAGCGCCACATACCCCTGAACACTGATGTGTGTGGGGCAATAGGCCTTACAGGGGGACGTCCCCACCTTATCGATTGCAAAACCGCTGGGAATGGCCTGTGGAAAATGGCGATAGATGGCTTTGCGTTCGCTTAAATTGCCGTTAAATCCCGCAGGAACCGATACCGGACAAACTTTGGCACAGTCGCCGCAGCCCGTACATTTATCGAGATTGACATACCGCGGAGCGGATGTCATTTTCACTTTGAATTTTCCGGGTTCGCCCTCTACCGAATTCACGGTCCGCCGGGTCTTGATTTCAACATTGGGATGGCGGCCGACTTCGACCAGTTTGGGAGACAATATACAGGCGGAACAGTCATTGGTCGGGAAGGTCTTGTCCAACTGAGCCATGACACCGCCGATGCTGATTCCGTTTTCGACGAGATAGACTTTCATTCCGGAATTGGCCAAATCGAGAGACGCCTGAATGCCGGCGATTCCCGAACCCACTACCATTACAGCACCAACTTTTTCGTTATCTTTCAACACCTGATTACACCTCATTTATTCTGTATTAAAGAACTTAAAAAACTTTTTTAATGCCGCGCCGCTAGGCGTTTTTTCGCTAACACAAATTCAATACACTGTCAAGAGCACAAGCTGAATTTATTTGATTTTTTATGCTAACTCATTGATATAAAAAGACTAAAAAAATGACCGGCGTTCACTGACCGGCATTCAAAAATAAATAGTATTTCTTGGTCATGAATGTTTGTCAAGAGCCCTTAAATGATTTTCCAGAAATTCGAGGATCTCAACTTTCCCTTTTTGTGTCTTTGCCGAAAACAAAATTGTCTTTTTTTCACTTGATATCCGCAACATTTTTTCTATCGCGCGTTTGCGCGCTATCGCCTGGTTGTTGGATAATTTGTCGGACTTGGTGAGAATATATAAATAAGGAATGCGGTAATGATCCAGCCAGTCGCGCAACGATAAATCATCGGCATTGGGATCCCGCCGGATATCCAGAATGAAAATCACGAGACAAAGAGATTGCCTCTCCCGAAGATAGGCCTCCATCATATCCCCCCAGTCTTTTTTGACGGACCGGGGAACTTTGGCAAAACCGTAGCCGGGCAAATCCACAAAAGATATTGTTTCGTTGACGGTAAAAAAATTGATTAACTGCGTCCGTCCCGGCGTGTTACTGGTTTTCGCCAGATTTTTGCGGCCGACGAGCGTGTTCATCAGCGACGATTTACCGACATTGGAACGGCCGACAAATGCGATCTCCGGCATGATTGCCGGAGGATACTGCGGCGGCCACACGGCACTTTTTATAAATTGAGCACTGGTGATTTTCATAATTATCTGACGCAATACCTTGTCTTAATCTATGCGTTCTATTTTCTCATTGACCTTAAGATTCTCTTTTCTTTCAAGACTAAAAAAGGAAAGGTCAACAGCGTTAAAGCGTAATATATAACGATTCCCTTTAAATAACATCCATTTTCCCCCTGTCGTTCCATAATCGGCTTGTAATATTTCTTAAAAAAATATGCTGTGTAATACAACGACCAGAAAAGTTTAGCAAGAGCTCCGACGCGTTGCCCACCGGTTTGAACTTCCGAAGAGTGCATATGCACACTGTGCGTATCATTGGTTATAATAATCTTTCCGCCGTTTATGTGTATTTTCGCCTGAATGTCGTTTTCCTCACGGAATCCGTTGCCCCGGCTGTAAAAAGTATCCATCTCGTACGATAATAAAAGCTCTCTTCTGACCAGATAAATGGCGTGGGTAAAAGGAAGTTCTACATCGCTTTTAAACTTCGCATCGGTATTGATATAAAAAAGGCGGAAATCAAAAGGCGGCACGTCAATACTCCCCTGTCCGAAACGGGCAATCGCTTCAGCCACAGTCTCGCCCGGAGTGCGGAAAAAATGGCGTCCCGAAACAATATCCGCCGACAGACTTTTCAGTTTATTAAGACAAACTGTCGTGTAATTTTCTTCCAGAAAATCGTCGTCATCACCGAAAAGAACAAACTCGCCGTCAGCTGCCAGAAGTCCCCGCCGGCGTGAATAGGGAGCGCCCTGCCTTTTTTCATTTTTCAGATACATTGTTTTTATTCGAGGATATTTCCGGACGAATTCATCAACCACGACAGCCGTTTTGTCCGAGCCTCCGTCATCAACAATGATCAGCTCTGCAACAAACTGCTGCCGGTAATACGAATCCAGAACCTGAGCAAGGGTGTACCCCCGGTTGAAGGTGGGAATGATAACGCTGATCATAAAAGTCTCAGTACCCTTCCCGTTATTTGTCATCTCATTTCATCAATAGGTACAGGTCAAGACTCTGTATCCTAAATACTTACGACACCGCACGTTCATTATTTATTATCAAACACAGTTAAATCTCGGGAGATCGATCATACGGGTTTTATCTCTACTTCGTTCAGAAAGGAAATCCGGAGGCGACCGATGAGTTTTATGGGCTGTTTAAAAGCGCCGGGATGCTAATGCTCAGGTATCGCGGATTAAGTCCTGCTTTTGTCGCATGTCGCTACGATATGAGTACAGCGCAATAAAGCAGACCACCGCGCCCTTTAGGAGGTATGCATTTTTCAACAGCCCATCATTCCCGTTCAAAAGTGATGCCGTATTTTTCCAGTTTCCGTTCCAGCGTCGGACGGGAGACCCCCAGGATTTCGCAAATCTCACCTTTATTCTTATCCGTCTCTTTGATAACTTTGCGAATATAGCGTTCTTCCACTTCGTCGAGTGTAAGCAACTTGCCCGGCTCGGACGCTTGAAACAAATTCGCGTCACGGTCACCGGCCGGCCCGGCAGCTTCTTCCTTGCCCAATTCCGGGAAATCGTTGACTCCCAGCACCTGGCCCTTGGCGACAACGCAGGCGCGGACAAGCAGATTTTCCAGTTCACGGACATTCCCCGGCCAGGTGTATTGCATAAATATTTCCATCACTTCATCGGAAACACCGATGATTTTCTTGTGAAGATCCAGATTAATTTTGGTCAGCAGGTAATCGATCAGGGGCGGAATATCCTGACGGCGGGCGCGCAGCGGCGGCAGCGTGATGGAAACGATGTTCAACCGGTAATACAAATCATCGCGGAATTTGCCTTCCTTAACCAGCGCCTTCAAATCCTTGTTGGTCGCGGCCATAATCCGCGCGTTGACCTTGACTTTTTCCTTTCCCCCGACTCTGTCAAATTCCATTTCCTGCAGAACACGCAAAAGTTTCGCCTGCAGGTTCACGGACATCTCGCTGATCTCATCGAGAAAGACCGAACCAAAACGGGCGAGTTCGAATTTGCCCAATTTGCGGGCCACGGCGCCGGTAAACGATCCTTTTTCATGACCGAACAATTCCGATTCCAGAAGCGTTTCAACAATAGCGGAACAGTTCACGGCAATAAAAGGTTCGTCGGGCGACGTATTGTTATGAACGACTTTGGCGATTAATTCTTTTCCGGTCCCGCTTTCCCCCTGAATCAGTACGGTGGTGCGGCTCTGGGAAACCGTGCCGATGATTTTAAATATTTCCCGCATCTCGTTGCCGGTGCCGATGATATCGCCCACACGAAAGCTGCGGGATGGTTCCATCAGAAGCCCGTCTATCTTCTTTTCCATTTCCAGGGATTTCAGGGCTTTTTTAATCGCCAGATCCAGTTCGTCGACGTTGACAGGTTTATGAATATAATCGAAAGCGCCGCTTTTCATCGCCTGGATGGTTGTCTCCATGTCGTGAAAAGCGGTAATCATAATGACCTTTACATTTTCATTCTCTTCCTTAAGGTCTTCCAGAACGGTGAATCCGTCAATATCCGGCAGGCGGATATCCAGGATAACCACATCGGAAGGTTCCTGAACATATTGATTCAGACCTTCCGTCCCCGTCAACGCCGTGCGGACGTTATATCCTTCCTCCGTCAGATAGAGATCCAGGGTCTCGGCAATGGAAGCATCGTCGTCAATGACAAGAATACTCGGCATAATACAGTCACCTTATTCGTTATTGGCCGCAGGAGAAAAAGCCTGATCCAGCCTTAAGGGTAAAACGATCAGCACCTTTGTTCCTTCATTTTTTCTGCTTGAAATATCAATCGTCCCGCGATGAATATCAATTATTTTCTTTACCAGAGAAAGCCCCAAACCGGTACCATAATTTTTTCGGGTAAAGAAAGGATTGAAGATGTGCGGCATATCGGTTTCATCAATACCGCTGCCGTTATCCGTGATCTCCACAGCCGCCGAATGGCGCGTTTCATCGGCATACTTTAACGACACAACGATTTTGCCGTTTTCCGGCAACGCTTCCACGGCATTGCGAATCACGTTGATGAAAGCATCCGTCATCATCGCCGCATCGACAGTCACCGGGAAAACTTTCCCGAACTGCGTGACGATTTCAATTTTTTTATCGGTAATACCCTTTTCGGATAACGCAATGGCTTGTTCCAGAACCTTGGACAGATCCACAGACGTTTTTCGGGGGTCCACCGGTTTGGCAAAGGCCAAGATATCATTGACCAGCGTCTCCAGATGCTCCACTTCCTTTTCCGCAATCCTGAATCGCTTCAAATCATTTCCGTCCGGTTTCATTCGTTTCGTCAGGATCTGCAAACTCATTTTAATGGAGGAAAGAGGGTTGCGTATTTCGTGCGCGATGCCGGCGGAAAGTTGTCCCAGGGCCGCGAGCTTCTGGCTGTCGTAAAGTTTTCTTTCCAGATCCTTGAATTCGGTTATGTCGCGCTGAACAATGATATAATGATCGGTGCCGATGACCGGCGTAGTCGTAATCAGGAGATTATGTTTGCAGCCGTCTTTCCCGATCGCTTCGATTTCATACGGTTTATAAATGCCTTTTTTGGCCTCTTCCCATTTGGACAAAACCAGATCTTCATAACCGGAAGCAACAAAGTCCAAAAAATATTTGTTTTTGAATTCACCCGATGTGCCTGTCTTTTTTCTCAGGCCCCGGCTCATAAAATTGATGATGCCTTTTTCATCGATTTCATAGATTCTGTCAGGCAGACTGGTAATGATGGTTTGCAGATAATTATTCAGATCTTGAATCTGTCGCTGGAGTTCAATATTCTCAATCAATTCGTTCTGCAGCGTTTCGGCATATTCGCTGAGGCTCTTCGTCATCTCTCTTTCACGCGACACATCCTGCAATGTTTCAACCGCTGCAATGATTTTGCCTTCTTCATCGTAGATGGGAGCCGCCAGAAAATACAGGTAACGGCTTTGCCCGCCGAGATTGGCATAATAATCCGTCGCCTCGTAGGCGCCTACAACCTTTTCGGATTTTTTGACGTTTTTTGTTCCGTAATGTTTGCTGAGCCCGTCCATATCGCTGTCGACGATCAAATCGGCAATCATGGGACGTGTCACGGAATAAAAGGGCTTGAAGTGATTTCCGGTTCCCAGCATTTCATCGGCGGAATGGCCTGTCAGTTCGGAACAGGCACGATTCCACAAGATGACTTTGTGCTTATTATTGATGACAAAGCTGGGAATGGGCGATCCTTCGATGATGCCCTCAATCGTCTTTTTTTCCCGAAGCAGTTTTTCCTGCCAGTCTCTTCGCTCCTTGAGCCGTTTTCTTTCTTCCCGGTGGCGCAGTCTTTTTCCTTCCTTATAGGCAAAAGACATGCTGGTCGCTATCACGATGATGATGAGCAGCAGGGAGCTGAAAAGGGTGTAGAAAAAAGTTTTTCTCAACGGGGAGATGACTTTGCTGTAGGGAGCAACAACCAGCATCGTCCATTTCTTATCGCCGGCCTTAACGGGATAATAGGAGATGATGCTCCGTTGTTTTATTTTATCACCCTGGAGGACAACCGCTTCAAAGTTATCGCCGTTCTCGGATGAAAACATCGATGCCTGTTCGTCCGATTTTTTAAGAAACTTTTTTATATCGTTTCCGACAAAAGCCCAACGAGGATGAACCAGTATTTTTTGCTGTTCATCGATCAGCCACAATTCTCCCAGTTCATCGTCGGCGGGTCGTTGCCGGTATTTATGTAAAACTGCGGAAAGAGAAAATGAAATCAGCAACGCCCCGCTGAATTCGCCATTTGGCTTCCGGAGGGGATACCCCAAAACCAGATATCTGTCGTGTTTCTGCTTTGAACCGAGCGTCCCGGAAGCATCCGGCAGAGCCAGGCCCAGATAACGCTTTTGCTGTTTACTGAGCACATTAAAATGCTCGGATACATTGATCGACGGCACAACGTTTTTCGGATAAACGTTTTTGATGTTTCCGCCGGCATCAAACATGACAATCGCATCAAAAGTGTCTTCCCACCCGGAAGACAACATTTTATAATAACTATCCAGTTCCTTTTCATCAATTGTCAAATCGGGATGGAGGCGGGAGAATAAATCAATATTTTTACCGATCTGGGAAAAAACATCCATCATTCTCTTGGAGGTGTTTTGAACATTGACAAGCTGCTGCCGGCTGAAAATATTGACAATGTCTTTTTCGCGGGAATTGTTTACCGTCAGAGCCAGAAGCAGAAAAAGAATCACGACGGTAACACTGGCAAACAATATGCGTAATTGTGCAGCTTTATAAAGAAGGATTTTAAATTTGCTGAATAAAGTCACCTAATCTTTTTAATCCTCTTTGTTTTCTTTATGAGAAAGCTTTATTCCGATCAGGACATAAACCAGAATTGCCGCCGTTAATGAAATAAGAAGTTTGGCCAAGCCGCTTTCAATTCTTAAAACATACGAACAGATAAGCCATACGATAGGGTAAGTTATTGCCGTTAAAAGCTCCTGCATAATCATCCTTTATAACGCGTCTCTTAATTTTATTTTGACGATAGTAACGGCCTTGGACGAAAATTTCAATAAAAATATAAGAAAGAACGTTTCCTTATTCATCAGTGCGCTGTGACCACTAGCAGCAAGAGAAAAAAATCAACCCCCGTATACGGAAGTATTCTGCCGAAAGCCACTTGAATGTTTTTTTATAGCCGTATTTAACAAAACATTAAACGTCGCGGCAAAGGAATGCTTTTAAAATGATCAAAAAACATTTTGGATATATTTTTCGGATATCTTTTTTATGTCGGTTAAGCGCGTCAAATGAAATAATCTCAATACATTAGATATGCCTCTTCCTTGTGACCTCCTTTTTCATCTTTGAAAAATATTTTCATATCAAAGATATGGCACAACTCATGCAGTAATCTTGCCGCAGCAAGAGGTAAAATTATTTCGCTTTCCATCGAATGTTAATTTATGTTATGGAAAAAAGAAGTAATAATAAACATTTTATTATGAAAGGAGACAAACAATGTCACACAAATTGGGTAAAGTAATTTTAACAGCATTTACATGCATGTTGGTTCTGCTGGTAGCAAGTCCATTCGTATTTGCGGCAGAAGCTATTCCGGCAGGTGGAGAATCTTACATTAAAGTGTATTTTGCTGTGGGCGCAATGATTGGAGCCGGTCTGGCAATGGGACTGGGCGCAATCGGCGCAGGCGCAGGTATCGGTAACGCTGCAAACGGCGCATGTCAGGCAGTAGGAAGAAACCCCGGTGTTCAGGGCAAGATCATGATGGTTATGCTCGTCGGTATGGCCATGGCTGAATCCATCGCCATTTACGCTTTGGTTATTTCTCTGATTCTTCTCTATGCTAACCCTTACATGCGTTATTTTTTGGGTTAATATAAAACAATTAACTACAAAATAACAAAGGTTAGGGGGAAATAGTAATGTCAGAAACTAAAAAAGAAAAACGGTTTTTCAATATAGGAGGCGTGTTCTTCCTGCTTATCGTAATCCCCTTATCACTAATGGCGTTTTTAATCGCTAACGGCATGTTTAAACTGGGGGTTACCGTAAAAGAGAAGACGGTAAACGTTCTCGATCAGAAATCCCAGGAGGATATAAAAGCAAGAGCCGTCAACACGGCAAATGAAATTGCCAAATTCCTAATGGATACCAAAAAAGATTTACAAGTTGCAACGATTCTTCCCTCGACAGAAGCTGTATTCAAACAGTTTGTTTCTGAAAACAAAAAACCGGTGTGGGTCAAACGCGACGGCAAAGTTCAGCAGATATTGATCCCGCTCTACAGCGAAATGACTCTGATTGACAAAAACGGCAACGAACAGATCAAAATCGTTGACGGTCAGGCGGTGCCCGCAGACAAACGTGTTAATGTAAGCAATCCTGCCAATACGGTATATAAAACGGAAGATTATTTTGCCAAGGCAAAAAATCTGAATAAAGGTGAAATTTATGTTTCCCCCGCAACCGGCTATTATGTCGACAAGGCAGCGTTTGAAAAGGGAAAACGGTTTGAAGGATACGTCCGTTTTGCAACACCGATATTCAGTAAAGACGGGTTTGCCGGCGTTATTACACTGGCATTGGATTATCGTCATCTGGCCGAATTTACGGATCAGCTTGTTCCCACACAGGCCGAAAAGGTATTCGAAACAGACGCGGCAACGGGTAATTATGCGTATATGGTCGATAATCGCGGATTCGTCATTTCTCATCCGGCGGATTATCACATTGTCGGACTCACCCAACAGGGCACAACGGTCCCGACGCTTTCGGCTGATAATGCCAAAGAACTGGCCAAGAAGGGTGCGGAAGCGTTGAACATGTTCCAGCTTGGGTTTATGGATCACAACATCTTCAATATCGCCAAGGAAGCTATTGTAGGGAAATCGGGAATTCTGATGTACAAATACGGCGGACTGACGAAGTTTGTCGCTTATGCACCTATCAAATTCTACGCATCCAATCTGCCCGAACCGGCCGGATTCGGATGGGTCGGACTGGGGCTGGATGTTGAAAAGTATAACCAGGAAGCTGCCAAGGTCGCCAAGGAAATTGAAAAAGAAGCCAAAGCCTGGACGGCAACGGTCATCTTTATCCTGATCGCTTCCATGATTATTCTGTTCTTCATCATGCTTCTCCTGGTTCGCGGAATTACCCGCTCCTTACAGGCGGAGGTTCCGAAAGGCTCGGAAGGTCCTTTATCGTATGACGATGATGACGATGAGAAATAATTAAAATCAACTTGTGCAATCATTAACCAAAAGGCCGAATTTCGATTCGGCCTTTTTTTATCGCGAAATCGTAAAAAAACATGTGAACTTTACCGGACATCATATATAATGCCAACAACGTAACCGATTCATGGACAAGGATCTGCATTTTATTAAATTAACGTCACGCCAAATGAGGATATCAACATGAGAAGTTTTCCTTTTATCCATATCCTGGTTTTGATTATCAGCGGCTTTGTGCTTTTCATTCTGAAAAAAAAATACCGGCAAATCAGTACAAGCGAACTGATCATGATATTTATTCTTGTTTTTGCCTTGGTGGCCATCTTTACAGACACCGGAATCGATCTGATAAAAAGCCTTATCGCAGTGATTCAGGTGGATTAACCCGCGTCTGTATCATTCCGGCCATCTTATCAATGAAGATCATAATGTGGATGGAGAAGCATGAAGGGATACCTGATAGGAAAGAAACCCAAGAAAGATCGAGAACCGATTAGTAAATTCAGCGGCATTTTGATGCTGTCGGCCTGGGGCTTTGCCATGGTACTTTCTTCCTTCCTGTTTCTCTATGTCGGATACATCATCGACGAAATCCTGGGAACGACACCAAATTTCATGCTTTGTTCCTTTATTCTCGCTATCGGATTATGTATCTGGACGCTTTACAAGGATGCGGTCAAAAAAGGGAAAGACTTATAATCGCCTTTCGAAAAATCGTTACGGCAAAAAGGCGGGGAGAAGATCATAAGCCGAGTTCTGTTTCGTGTATCGGTTACCCTCAACACGTCGATGATCATTCATCTGGGACGTCAGTTGCCTGACGCCTCTAGCGACACTACCCGAGAACATCAGGCGGGCCGCCCTTAAACGTTCTCCTATTTGGTCTTGCTCCGGATGGGGTTTACCCTGCCTTTTCCGTCGCCGGAAAAGCGGTGAGCTCTTACCTCGCCTTTTCACCCTTACCAGGGCTTTCGCCCGGGCGGTATCTTTTCTGTGGCACTTTCCCTGGGGTCGCCCCCGGTCGCCGTTAACGACCATCCTGCCCTGCGGAGCTCGGACTTTCCTCCGGCTGCCAAAGCAAACCGGCGATCATCTGACCTTCTCCAGCCTTTTAATGATGATATACCGGATTGCCGTTTCTTTCAATACCCCATTTGGAAAAATCTTCAATAGGCCTTTTCACGTGAAGGGATGTCTGCCTGTAATCTGAGCAAATATGCTACCGCTTTTTTCTTTTAACATTGTAAAACACGGCTGAAGCGGCAAACCGATGTACAGAATACTCCCCATGGTCGAGCCCAAACCGAGGGATTCCAGGTCGTTGATATGCGTTAAATTGGTTGAAACGATGTCGGTATCCGAATTATGAGGCAGATACTTTTCCAGGGCCTCATGCTGAAATTCGATGCCGTATTCCGACAGGTATGATATTTTTTTTACGAAATTTTCATTTCTCATCTGCATAATCGATTTCTTAAATCGACAAGCAATCTCATACACGGGCATGCGGTCTATTTCATCTTTTTCAAATTCGGTGAAGCTCACAAATAACGCATTGCCGATATAGCATGGATCAATATCAGGATGTATCTCTCTGAGATTCACCGGACTTCTTAATCGAATCCTGTCCGCATCGGGCAGCAGATGATGATGATACTTCTTCAACAAGAGCGATGTCATAATCTGATTATTAGAAATCTCGTAGTGCTCGCCTGCTGATTTTGCCTGATACTTGATGGCCTTGAGCTGTTCCTCGGAAAAATATTCTCTTGTTGTGTACGTTTGCATATTTGCCTGCCTGATTCTATCTTGAATTTTCTTATTCAAGGCGTGCAACGGCAGAATAAACGATTTATCTATCTGATCAACACTGAGCGGACTGCCCGTAAAAAGCCTCTGACTCGACGGCAGAGGGAAATGCTCGCCAGCCATGATTAACCCCAGTGAAAACAGAAAAAGGATCAACGAGACTCCGTCGCCGATGGCGTGTGAAAAACTGAAGCCGCCTAAATATCCGTCCCTGACGGGAACAACCGTTAAAGCAAAAAGCGGCTCCCCGGGTAAGGTTTTGACATGCGTCATCATTTTTCTGACATGCTCAATATCAACGTTGTCATGCGTCTGGGGCAGCGCCGGTAAAATGTTAATGACCGCGCCATCGGGACAGTACTGTAATGCAAACTGGTCGTGATCCATCATGATCAGGCGGCTGGAAAAAAGATTATAATGCTCAACGGCCTTCCTGAAACTTTCCTGAATGTTCAGAACAGAAACCTCACGTTTATAAAATAACAGGATTTCTATGGGATTTCCTCCCGGTCTGATTTCATTGTCCAGGATGGACAGGGGAAGAATATTTTTCCCGAGCTGACTTTTCAAATACGTCTTTATGGTTCCATTAGCGGTTGTTCTTTTTTTCATTATCGTTTCTGCAATTGAATAATATTTGTATTAAATTTAGATGAAGTTATATCCTTCATAAGGGATACAAAATTTACCTGCAGGAGCGATGCGACCAGAAATACATAACGCCCATGCAAAGGCACGATGCCTCCTAAATGTTATTGATTTGATTCATCAAGAAATAGATGTCCGATCATTTTTATGATTATGGCAATGGGTACTGGCTCGTTATCTGCGCAAATATACTTCCGCTTTTTTCCTTCATCATGGCAAAACTGGTGGGGGCTGTAACTCCAATATGTACAATACTCCCGACATTCGAGCCCAGCCCCATGGATTCGAGGTCATTTAAATGAGTTAAATTGGAAGAAACGATGTCTCTCTTCCAGTCATAGGGAGAAAAATTTTTCAACATATCCGTTTTAATCTCGATCCCATAATCAGATAAATATGATATCTTTTTAATGTAGTCTACATTTCTTGAGCTGGTAATTGATTCATGCAAACGATAAGCGATTTCATACATCGACAATTTATCAATCTCTGTTTTGCTAAATTCAACAATATCAATAAAATATGCCGTACCGATATAGAATGGATCTATTTCAGGATGTATCCCTCTGAAATTGATGGGGATTCGAACCCTAACGCTATCGGTATCGGGCAAGATGTTCTTATGATACTTCTTCAATAAGAATGAATTAATAATTTGATTATTGGAAATGAAATATTTGTCATTTTCTTTTTTAGCCTTCTTCTTAACTTCTTCGAGGAAGCCATCCGAAAAATATTCTTTTTTAGAATATACGGTTACATTTTTTCTATACTTAACCCGGTTTTGAATTTTGTCACTCAATTCGGACAGGCCGGGAATAAAGGCTTTATCAATTTCATCGAAGCGAACCGGTTCACCTTTGAATAATCTTTGAGGAGACGGAGGCAGAAACTCCTTTTCTTCTATGATGCAACTCCAGGCAAACAGAAAAAGCAACAACGAGATACCGTCAGTCATTGCATGAGAACAGCTGATTCCACCGAATACGCCGTCTTTGATCGGTATTCCGGTAAGCGCCACCATAGGTTCTCCGGGCAATGTTTCGACAGGCACAATCATTTTTCTGATCTCATCAATATTTGCATGATCGAAAGTTACATCGAGGGGCGGTAAAAGATGATAATTAATACCTTCTTTGCAGTGATGTAACGCATACTTATTGTCATCAATCATGATGAGACGACTGGAAAAAAGATTGTAATGTTCGGCAGCCTTGAAAAAACTGTCTTTGAGCTTTTGTATTGGAGTTTTTTTCTTATAGAAGATCAATACCTCCAACGGTTCCGTTCCCGGTCTCATTTCATTTTCAAAAATGGACAACGGCAGAATCGTTTTGCCAAGATTTTCTTCCAAATAGCTACGTTGCTCTTTCTTAAGTATCACTTAAATATCTCCAAAAATAAATTTATTGCAATTGTCTTCAAAAACGACAACAAATTTTAAGAAATATTTTTGCAATGATTTTAACACTTTCCTAAAATAATGTGACTATTTGTTGTATGTACCTCTGCAGTCAAAACAGCACAAGGTCCCCTACACGTTTCGTTCAGACTAATGAAGGCGGAATGGATACATGCTTGTTATCTGAGTAAAAATCCTGCCTTTTTTTTCTTTATACATCATAAAACTTGTTTGCACTGTTGAATTGAGATGTAAAATATTGAAGAGTTTTGAAAGACCTAACGATTCAGGATCATTGAGAAGCACTAAATTGCTTGAAACGATATCTGTGTTTACATCAAGAGAACGATATTTTTTAAATATGTCAGGTTTAAACTCAATCCCATACTTTGATAAATACGATATATTTTTAACATAGTTCTCATTTGTCGTCTTCGTGATTGATTCTTTTAAACGATAGGCAATCTCGTATATTGACATTGTATTGATTTCATGTCTGGTAAATTCGGTTTTATTATCAAAAAACACATTACCGATATACATGGAATCAATATCCGGATGAACATCTCTTAAATTGACAGGACTTCTTAATACGATTCTATCTGTATCAGGCAGAAGTTGATCATGATATTTTTTTAATAGAAATGCAGTCATAATCTGATTGCTGGAGATGATATATTTCTCATTTTCCAGCTTTGCTTTATTTTTATGTTCATCGAAAAATTCATCTGAAAAATATTCTCTCTTCGAATATAATTTTATTTCACTTGCCCTGACTCGGCTTTGAATCTTTTCGCTCAACGCCGACAACGGCGGAGTGAATATCTTATCAATGGCATCGGACGCAACAGGCTTGCCCTTAAATAATCTCTGAGTTGACGGAAGGGGAAAGCTCTTGTCCTCTATGATACACTTCCATGTATACAAAAACAGGATGCATGAAAACACATCCGCTATTGCCTCCGAACAGCTGATTCCACCCAATAATCCATCTTTTATCGGCATTCCTGTAACTGCAAAAAGAGGTTCTCCCGGTAATGTTCTAACATGGGCCATCTTTTTTTTCATCTCATCGACAGCAATATGATCCAGCGGAGTATTCATCGACGGCAAGATATTATATTCGACGCCATCAATGCAGTGTTGTAATGCAAATTTATTGTCATCCATCATGATCAATCGGCTTGAAAAAAGATTATAATACTCAATAGCCCTGAAGAGACTTTCTTTTATTTTTAAAAGTGAAGTCCTTTTCTTATAGAACAATACAATTTCCATCGGCTTTGTGCCCGGTCTGATTTCATTTTCAAATATTGATAACGGCAGAATAGTTTTGCCGAGATTTTCCTTCAGATATAACATTTGTTTTTCACCCAGTTTCATCATCATGTCTCCAACAGAACATTTTACATATTTGCTTTCGAATAATTTGAAGGACGACTACAGATTATTTCTATATCAAGATTTTAATCTCAAGAAGAATAATGCATAAATTTATTATTATCGGCTCAGTCACTTTAAAAAGAAAGCAAACACCTGCGCCTACTTCTCTATCTTCTCTTTTACCTCCTGATTATTGTTTTCTTTATTCGTAAGTCTTATTTAAATATTTTTCAAATCATTACACCATTTCATTTAAGAGCATTACAAGCATATTGTTTAATCAATTTCAACTTCTTTGAAACCTGTACAGTATGTTTTTCTTGCAAGCCGTCTTGAATATTAAATGCTGTGATCATTTTACCAGGCAGAATCAAAAATACATCAAATATTTGATATGATATTTACCCGTTGCTACGATCTTCAATCTTACATGCGAGGTTATCTCCACCGAAAAGGTAAAGGGTCGCTATCGATTCATCCTCCGCCCCTATAAAGAATCGCAAATCATTTATGATTTTTCTCGTCTTGCTACAAGGGCTGCTTTATTTTGTTATGGAAGCATGACCTTTTTATAATGGCATTTTACAGGAGAAAGCTGATATACCAAGCAGCTATGAATCAGAAAATGTTATGCAAAAACGAATAATTAAAATACCCGCGTGGAAGACTGAGTTCTGAACCTGACCTGTGGCCAGAAAGCGCTGCTCAGGCAGGTGATTTTTTTATCGGTCGCATGCCAAAGAAAAAACGCACGACGTTAAATCGTCTCACGAATAAATCATACACGGCCATAATCAGCACAAAGGAGATTAAAGTGATGATCAAAAACTTCAGCCCCATGCCGATATTCAACTGTATGACAAACCAACCAACGCCAAGAATAACAGGTTGGTGCAACAGGTAAAAAGGAAGTACCGCTTCGTTGCTGTATGTAAGCACCTTGTGGTTGAAATTCAGATATTTTGCTCCCAGGCTCAGCACAATAACGATCCAGCTCCAACGGCTGACACTCATGATGGTTTCGAAGAGGACATAGGTTAAGGAGAATGACTCACCATCCGGATAATTGTACCCCAAGCCCAGGACAAAAATTCCCTGACCTCCCCAACAGGCAAGACCTAATATCAGACCAAACCAGCCATATTTTTTTATACTTTGCATAAAGCGGCTGTCTGCCACAAATAGGTAGCCTATGATAAAATATACCATATATTCAAAAAAATCAGCCCAGGTAAACTGTCCTAAAAAGAAACTCCTCAACCCGACCCGCATGAATAAAACGGGAATGATGAAGATAAAAATTCCGCCTGGCCTGGTGCACCATCCGGCTAATTTATCGATAAAACGCAGACCGTGCCCGGAACGCAGATAGCACATGAAAGGCAGAGAAACCAACGAGACCAAAAACAGGTACCCGAGGAACCACAAATGCGTGATAAATGATAACATTAACAAATCGGGCGGACTGCCGATAGAAAAATGACCCTCTCGATCCAGATAGAGTGGGATGCTTTCCCAAAAGGTACCGGTGAATCCGGCATTGCTGTATATTTCAAAATAAAACTGTGGCGGCAGCAGGATAAAAAAACCTACTGTGTATAAAGGGATGAGAATCCGTTTGATCCGTTCCTGAACGTACTGTCCGTTTGTGAGATAGGCAAGGGCGTACCACGAACCGATACCGGAAAGGAAGAAAAAAAACGGCATAACCCACATGTCGATCAAAGAGACATACACCAGGGCCACGATACTCTCTTCGGCATTTTTCAAAAGCCAGGTTCCACCTCCGAAAAACCGGGAGCAGTGGAACATGAATACGAGCAACATCACGATGACCCGCAACCAATCTAAATCGTATCTTCGTTCTTTCATTATCTTTCATCCCTTAGGCAGCGTTCATGCTTTCCATCAAGAATGCGCTCCTGTTTCATGCCAAAGATTGAAATCTTTTATATTTGTCAAAATGGACGATTTGTCTTAATTAGGAAAAGGGCTTATGGAGAATAAGCCTAAAAACAAATATTGTTAACGCAGTATCATTTCATATATGATTTATGGGAACCAACCATTATCCCTTTAGGGGAAGTCAAGCGGTCATGGTCTTTTTCCATTGCCTGCAGGCAAATCCATTACTGACCTTCTCGCTCGAGATAGCGTCAGGTGAAATACGCCATATCATTTACTCCAATGGATATCTACTTGTTATCTGTGCCCATATCTGTCCGCTTTTTTCTTTCAACATAACAAAACTTGTTTGAGTGGGGATACCTATATATACAAAATGTCCCTTATCCTCTCCAATGCCCAAAGCCCCAAGATCATTCATGTGCGCCATATTGCTTGAAACGATATCCGTATCCATATTCGCAAAGGCGGGACGAGTTTTAAACAATTCCTCTTTAAACGTTATCCCATACTCCGATAAATACGATATTTCTTTAATGTAGTTTTCATTCCTCGCATTTATGACTGATTTTTTTAAACAATAGGCAATCTCGTATATTGACTTTTTATTGATTTCGTCCTTGGTAAATTCAGTGAAATTATCAAAAACGGCATTACCGATATACATGGAATCAATACCGGGATATATTTCACGCAGATCAATAGGAATCTTTATTCTAATCCTGTCTGTATCAGGCAGAACCTGATCATGATATTTTTTTAATAGAAATGCGGTCATAATCTGATTGCTGGAAATGATATATTCTGCATTTTCCAGCTTTGCTTTATTTTTATGTTCATCGAAAAATTCATCTGAAAAATATTCTCTCTTCGAATATAATTTTACCTCGCTTGCCTTAACTCGGTTTTGAATCTTTTCACTCAATGCCGACAACGGCGGGGTAAAGATCTTATCAATGGTATCGGAAGCGACTGGCTTTCCTTTAAATAATCTTTGAGGCGATGGAAGGGGGAAGCTCTTGCCCTCTATGATACACCCCCATGTCATTAAGAAAAGAATCAGTGAAATTCCGTCACCGATTGTATGCGAACAGCTTACTCCACCAAATTTCCCGTCTTTTGCCGATATGACAGTTAGAGAAAGCAGAGGTTCTCCCGGCAATGTCTTAACCTTGACCATTTGTTTCCTTATTTCATCAATATTGATATTGTCATAAGTATCATCAACCGGCGGTAAAAAAGTAAATTTCACTCCGTCCGTACAGTAGTGTAATGCAAACTTGTTGTCATCAATCATGATCAATCGGCTTGAAAAAAGATTATAATGCTCCGTAACCTTCAAAAAAGATTCCTGAATCTCCGAGTTGGACCATTCTTTCTTATAAAACAACAAGACCTCTATGGGTTCGTTGCCCGGCCAGTCTTCATTTTCAAAGATGGATAACGGCAGAATCGTGTTCCCAAGGTTATTTTCCAAATAGGCGCGCTGTTCTTCATTAAGTTTCATTTCAACAACTCCAATAAAATAATTTGATACTGACCTTTGAATAACGTGATGGGTTAATAAAAAAAGTTCGAGCGTTAAGACGTTAATCGCAAATTGAAAATTGGATAGCTTTTATATTATCCTTATGGTGTCCATTAAATATTACAATAAATATTTTCTTACAATTTTTTTTATATTTAAATAGTCGGTAAAAAATTAATGATCATTGGCGTTAGTATTCCATGGATAACAAACGGCATAAGTCAATATCTTGTATTTTATCTACAACAAGGTCTGCTTTACTCAAATCCTGGCTTCCCGAGTTCATATTCTTGAAACCAATACATCTCATTCCCGCTTTCTTTGCGGCAATGACGCCATTCTTGGAATCCTCAATCACGACGCATCCTCGCGGGTTCACCTGCAGTAATTCCGCCGTTTTCAGAAAGATATCCGGTTCCGGTTTGCTTTTTTCTATATTCTCACCGGACACCCATGTTCTGATGTATTTTTCTATTTTGATTTTATCAATCACTTCTTCAATAAACCGGCCTGGTGAAGAAGACGCAACGGCAACAGGGATGCTGCGATCATACAATGATTTTAATAATTCCGGTATTCCTTCAATGGGATTGCAATCCGTTTGTCTTAATAATTCCAACTTCGTTGAAACCGACATATCCAATATTTCCCGCAAACTGCTTTTTATGTCAAATTCATCTTTTATTTTCTGCCATTTTACCGGATCGGAACAACCAACATATTTATTGTGATATCCTTCACTCGTATCAACATGAAATTTTTTTAGCAGCGCTATGGCTGCCGAAATATGCAATGGCTCGCTGTCGATCAGTACGCCATCCATATCAAAAATTACAGCTTCGTTTCTCATGAATTTTCCGCCTCTGGAACAATTACCTTTTTTATATTATTGAATTTATAAAATATTTGCCGACGGCGCTTTATAGGTGACTAACCCGTGGTTGTCAAGCAGAGATTAACAGCTCCTGCAATTGATTGAAAATATTAACGTTCCGCCGTTAAGAAAAAAATATAAACTTGTTAAGTTTAGAAATATCTAGTACTAATCCATATTACATAGATGATGAACGAAAAGGATCCCTCGCCAACAGCAAGATATTGCATGGAGAAGAATATGCTGCACCACAAATCTTTTACACAGATACATAACCGCCCCGCAGAAATACTGGAGAAGCTGATCCGATTCAATACAACCAATCCGCCGGGCAATGAAGCCGCCTGTATAAACTATATTCGCAACCTGCTGAATGATGCCGGAATCCAATCCACCATTATTGCCAAAAAACCGGAGCGGCCTAATCTGATTGCGCATATTGACGGTAGGGGAAAGGCTAATCCCATCCTTCTCTACGGTCATGTTGATGTGGTAGGCACGGATAACCAGCAATGGGATATCCCGCCGTTTGACGGTAAAATTATCGACGGCGTTGTCTGGGGCAGAGGCGCTCTGGATATGAAAGGAGGCATCGCCATGATGCTGGCCGCCCTTCTGCGTGCAAAAGCCCAAAACTTCAAACCGGCCGGCAATGTTCTACTGGCCATTGTCAGCGATGAAGAAGCAGGCGGCGATCTCGGAACAAAATTTCTTGTGGAGGAACATCCGGAACTATTTAAAGATATCCGTTATGCGATCGGCGAGTTCGGGGGCTTCAATGTTAATCTGGATAACAAGCGCTTTTATCCCATTACTATCTCAGAAAAACAAATCTGCTGGATGAAAGCGACCATTCGGGGGCAGGGAGGACACGGGTCCATGCCGGTTCGCGGCGGTGCGATGATGAAATTATCAGATTTTCTCAGACGATTGGAAAAAAATGATTTGCCGGTTCACGTCACGGTCCCTTCAAAAATGATGGTGGAAGCCGTAGCGGACGCACTGGGAGGTATCAAAGGACTGGTGTTCAGCCAGCTGAGCAATCCGTGGATGACCGGAATCATTTTAAACCTGCTCGGCGCAAGCGGAAAAGGTTTTTACCCTTTGTTTCATAACACGGTCAGCCCCACCATTTTGCATGGAAGCGCAAGCATCAACGTCATTCCCAGCGAAATCTCCGTTGATTTGGACGGACGCCTGCTGCCCGGCTATAAACCGGAAGACATGATGAATGAATTGCGACCGCTTGTGGGCGATAACGTCCGGTTTGAGCTGATTAAATATGACGCCGGGCCGGCAAAACCGGATTTGGGATTATTCGGCGTTTTGTCACAGATTTTACACGAAGCCGATCCCGAAGGAATCACCGTCCCGTTCATGCTAAGCGGCGTCACCGACGGACGCTTTTTATCGAAACTCGGCATTCAGACATACGGTTTTCTTCCCATGTTGTTGCCTGAAGATTTTGATTTTTCAGCGACCATTCATGCCGCCAATGAACGGGTGCCCGTCCGGGCGATTGAATTTGGCGCGGATGCGATGTTCAAAGTTCTGGAAAGATTTGGACAAGACGAATAATTCTTTTTCGGCAAACAAAGAGGCTGCCCGGCTATTTCCTGAGCGCCAGCAAGCGGTCTCTAATCGCCCTCCACGTATTCTTGAAGAAGACCTTGGGAAACTGGATAACCATCGCCGGCAACGGACGGCAGTATATCAGTATTAAAAGCGCGTTTCCTTTTTCGAGGCCCAGATTTTCTTTAAAATATTTATTCACGTGCGCCTCGGGACAAAGAGGCATACTGGCATGAGTTATTGTGTTTTCTTTTTCATCGGTAAGAATATGCCGGAAAACAAATAAGTTTTCGTTTATTTTATCCTCCGTATATCCCAACTTCCGGAGATAATTTTTTCTAATGTTTATTTCCTTTTCCGAGACATGAGACACATTGATGTCTCCATTTTTGTCTATCGGCGGGGAAATGTTCATGGGCGACGCGAAGACAGCGTGGTAGATAATCGGATTAATGGCCCTGCCAAACATATACGCCGTCCTGAAGAACGGAATGATACGCTTTATTCCCGTATATCCCATTTCCCGATTGTATTTTTTCAGATAATCAAGGAACATCTTGGGAATCAACGCTCTTAATAAGCCATTTTTCCTGTATTCTTCCAGGCACATGGTCAACCATATGATCATGACAAAATCTCCCTGGTCGAACATGGAACCGCATACCGACATGGCGACAACCTTATGGTTCATATCGCTGTAGATGTACATTAAGTCGGACTCGCTAAAATACTTTGGAATATTAATGGCGACTTCCTCGCGCAGCGTTTTACGGGCGACTTGCCTGATATTCTCGAATAATGATTCTTTGTCCACAAAATCGGAATCTTTCAAATCACAGGGCCGGTTCACTTCTTCAAAGATGAAATTTGTTCCTCTGAATTTTTTTACTCTGACTTTGGATCCTTTAATGTGAAAAGGCACTTTCTGATTTTTTTTATTCATGAGTCTTCTCTTTTTTAGAAAATGAACGGTCCTGAATTTTGCATCACGTTTCATGCAACATAACGACAATCCATAGCGGACATTATAATCACTGGTGGGCGATGTGAGATTCGAACTCACGACCCCTGGCTTCGGAGGCCAGTACTCTATCCAACTGAGCCAATCGCCCACGCTCGGAGCTTCTACTACATCACAGCATAATCTTCAATGAATAAAATT
>JAGOMJ010000035.1 GCA_017993615.1 Smithella sp.
TTCGATTCCCATGCACTTCCGCCAATATTATCATCATCGAAATTTGTGACAACGTTATCAACGCTGCATTCAGACGTAAACGATTTAAACAATCTGACCTCAACGGCGAGGTTGTTTTTGCAACCGATGAGGCATTCCGGACAACACAGGAAAAGGAAAAGTTTACAATGGATTTGATAGAAGCCATTCAGCATCGCAGAAGCATCCGGGCGTTTACGGATCAGCCGGTGCCCAAAGAAACCATCATGGAAATTCTCAATATCGCCTGCCGTGCGCCGTCGGCGATGAATACGCAGCCCTGGGAATTCATTGTCGTCAGCGGCGAGCCCCTCAACAAACTGCGTGCCGCCATCGTTGACAAGCTGACGTCCGGTGCGCCGATTACACCGGATCATCAGGTGGTGGGCTGGCCTGATAAAAGCGTTTATAAGGACCGCCAGATCACGCTGGCCAAGCAACTCTTCAAAGCCATGGACATTGCCCGTGAAGACAAGGAAAAACGCGCCTGGTGGATGGAACGGGGATTTCGTTTTTTTGATGCTCCGGCGGCCATCATCATTGTCAGCGACAAAATATTAGGCGATCATGCTTCCCTGATGGACCTCGGCGCGGTCATGCAAAACATCTGTCTGACGGCGCTGCACTTCGGAGTCGGCACCTGTATTGAAGATCAGGGGGTCATGTATCCTGAAGTGGTCCGCCACTGCACCGGCATCTCTTCAAACAAGCGCCTGATGATTGCCATTGCTGTCGGCTATCCGGACGAAACATTCCCTGCCAATCACGTCCGCTCGGAGCGCGAACCGGCGGAAAATCTCACGGCCTGGGTGGAATAAATGATCCGCGTTGAAATGCAAATCGGAAGAAGACCTTTTTATGTATAAGATGATGATTACACTTCTATGTATCTTTACTTTGCTCGGATCCCCGGCAATGAGCGAAACGACGTCGGACTGGTTCAACAAGGCTCAAGCTTTATCGGATGGTGAAAAATTCAGTGATCCGCAAAAAGCCATCGAGTATTTGAATAACGCCATCAGACTTCAGCCGAATGATGCCGAGGCATACTATAACAGGGGAATTGCATACGACAACCTTGGCCGGCATCAGCAGGCCATCAAAGATTACAGTCAGACTGTCCGCCTCAAACCTGATTACGCCGAGGCTTTTCATAACAGGGGGACCTTATACAACACGACCGGTCAATATCAGCTGGCTATTGCGGATTTCAACGAATCCATCCGCATCAATCCCGGAGAGGCCGACAATTACATCGGCCTTGGTTTTGCTTATGATCAACTTGGTCAACATCAGCAGGCCATTACGGAATACAGCAAAGCCATAGCGCTGAAACCCGACAACGCCAGGGCCTACAACAACCGGGGGGCTGATTATCTGTCACTGGGAAACCATCAATACGGTTGTCTCGACGCAAAAAAGGCCTGCGAACTGGGAAATTGCAAATTACATAAAATAGCCGAAAAGCAAGGGGTTTGCCGTTAACATGCTCAAAAACATCCGGTCCCAGACCGTTGCGCTTTTTTTATAAATCATTTCTTTTCCGCAATAGAATTAACAATTTTTTATTCATTGAATTAGCGTGTTCAGTCTCGCCATTGTTCTTTTTCAAAATTAATCGATATTAAGCAATATTAATGAATATTAAGCAATATTAATGAATATTAAAAAAAATTCTTGACATTTATTTAAAATTAGTTCCTTATGAGAAGCAAGTGAGGTGTCGCTTTAATCTATGGCAGATAATATGAAGAAAAATCACGTAAAAAAATTTCGTGAGACAATTCCTTTAAGCATATCCGAACTGGCTCGCCGGGCCGGATTAACACCTCAAACAATTTCCAAAATGGAAAAAGGATTGTCCACCAGAAAAAATTCTGAACTCAAGGTCGCTAAAGCACTGCAAAGGCCACATGAAGAAGTATTCCCTTGATGAAGGCGAATAATATATTCAATCATTTCCGTACCGGAGTAGTTTTGAATTTCGATGAAGATTGTCGGCAGATTGCTAATTATATTTTTGCTGTTAATGTCGCTTTTGATCACATTCGGCAACAGGGGTCTCGTTGACAATTACTTGATGAGCAAAAGGCTGGCGGAATTAAAATCGCAAAACAGCGCCATAACAGCAGAAAACAACGCATTAAAAAAGAAAATTATTTTATTGCGCAACGACATTAATTACATAGAAATGATAGCCCGTAACGAATTGGGAATGGTTAAAAAAGGAGATATTGTTTACCGGTGGGCAAAGTAAAGATGACTTCCCGATAACCAATTTATGGTGCTTTGATGGTGGATTTGAAAGAAATATTTTCCGGAAAAAAGAGTCTCGTCGGTTTGGATATTGGTTCAAGCTCCGTAAAACTTGCGGAAATCATCAGCAACGCCAAAGGATACTATCTGAACCGTTTCCATGAAGTTCCCCTGCCCAAAGGCATCATTATTGACGGCATTCTCGCCGATGCACCCGTGCTATCCTCAAAAATCAAGGAGCTTTTCAAGATTGCCCATTGCGGCCGTAAAGGCGTTGTCACGTCTCTGGCGGGAAATTCCGTCATCATCAAGAAAGTGACGCTGGAGCAGATGAACGAAACGGAATTGCGTGAACTGATCCACGATGAAGCCGGGAAATATCTGCCTTTTGATAACATGGACGATGTCAATTATGATTTTCAAATTCTCGGCGAAAACAATTACAATCCGAATCAGATGGATATTGTCATTGTTGCAGCGAAAAAAGAAATTGTAAGCAGTTATCTGGAAGCAGTAACAGCAGCCGGCCAGAATGTTGAAATCGTTGACGTGGCTCCGTTTGTCCTGGAAACATTATATGAAGTCAATTATGAATTTGACAACGAGGAAATCGTTGTTCTGATCAATATAGGAGCAAGCACCACCGGCATTAATGTGGTTAAAGGGGGAATGTCGGTGTTCACAAGAGATTTCGCGCTGGCAGGCAATTCCATCACTGAAAGTATCCAGGAAAAATATCAGATCCCCTTTGAAGAAGCGGAAAAGCTTAAAATCGAAGGATTTCCCGAGGGAAGCGAAAACGACAACCTGGATCTGAAAAATAACATCCTGGAATTTGCCCAGCCGATTTGCATGGAAATTGAAAGGTCCATTGACTATTTCCGTTCAACGTTTGGCGGCGAGGATATCAAGCAGGTGTTGCTCGCCGGGGGCTCGTCCAGAATTCCCAACATCACCAAACATTTATCGGAATTGCTCAATGTTAAAACCGAAATCATGGATCCTTTTTTAAAGATTAATTACAACAAACGAAAAATTGATGTCAAAAATTTAGACAGCATCAAGCCGATTGCAGCAACCGCTATCGGCCTGGGCTTGAGGAAAATAGGCGACAAATGATTAAGATTAATCTTTTACCCTATCGTGAGAAGGCCAAGAAAGATACGTTCCTGAGACAAATATTTATTGTCGCCGGATCCGTCGTGTTGTTTATTCTTTTGCTCGCCTGGGTAACAATCTGGATAAAATCTTCGATCAGTAACCTGGAAACGCAGATCAAAGATTCCGAAGCTTTAATAACCGATTTGAATAAGAAAATTGGCGATCTGGAAAAGTTCAAAAAAGATAAAAAAGAACTGGAGCAGAAAATAGGCGTCATTGCAACTCTGGAAGAAAACCGCCTGACGCCTCTTAAAACACTGGACAATTTAGCGATGCTTGTTCCGCCGAAAGACATCTGGCTTGTCCGGCTGACTCAGAAAGGAAATTCTCTCAATATTGAGGGGATGGGCCGGGATAACATTGCTGTCGCAAATTTCATGAAAAGCATTGAGCAGTTCGAACCGGTACAATCCGTTGATCTGGTCTCTTCCAAAAAGACGGAAATCTCCGGCAATGCTGTCCAACAGTTTAATTTCGCCTGTATTCTGAAAAAAGGGTTTTGAAATATGGCCATCGACATCAATACCATCAAGAAAATTCCCCCTAAGACAAAAGTATTGATTGTGATTGTCGGATTTTTATTAATCGGTTATTTTTACTGGTTTTATTTTCTGTCTTCCGCCATGGAAAAAAGAACCACTTTAAATACGCAACTTACGGAGATGCAGAATAAAATCAATGAGCAAAAAAAGATCGCTATGCAGCTTAACAAATACAAGGCCGATGTTGAAGCGTTGCAGGCAAGTTATAAGATAGCGTTACAAAAACTTCCCGACCAGCGGGAGATACCTTCACTTTTCCACTCCGTCGCGTCAGCGGGCAGGGACGCCGGAGTGGAATTTGTATTATTTGAACCGAAAGCATCCGTGCCCAAATCCCTGGAATCCCAGGGACCTGCGGCTTCGAAAACCGCAGCCTTGCTGAAACCTTCTGATCAACGCGATCAAAAACCGGCGGATTCTTCTGAAAAGAAAGATGGCGCGGCTCCGTCTACGGAACCTTTCTACGAGGAAATACCTGTCGGAATATCGGTTTTAGGAAGCTACCAGAATATCCTTTATTTTTTCGACAAAGTTTCCAAACTGCCCAGAATCGTTAATGTATCCGACATTACAATCGGAGACCGAAAAGAAATCAAAGACAAAGGCCATCTTGTTACCGGATCCTGTACGATAAAAACATACATGTTTATTGATAAAAAAGAAAAGACAAGTGAAAAAACACAATGAAAAAAATATTTTTGATTTTCATTAATTGTAGCCTGATCCTGTTGACCACTGCTTTTTTTGCTTTTGCGGCAGAGGCCCAAAATACGGCCTCGCCTGCTCCAAAGTCTGTAGCCCCCGTTAAAGGCAAGGTCCAACCGGCACCGGCCGGAACGGTTGTTCCAGGTCCGGCCCGGACGGCTCTTTCGCCCGCAGCCGCAAAAACGCCTGTTCCGGCTCCGGCAAAACAGGCTCCGGCCGTTTCCCCGGCTCAACAAACAACGGTTTCTTCCGCGGCAAATGCGACTGCAACGCCAACTGTCCAAACCCCTATGCCGGCACCAACCGTGCCGAATCAGGCGGACACATACAGTTACAATCCCGCGGGTAAGCCGGATCCGTTCCGACCTTTTATTGTCATTGAAACCGTCAAAAAAACGAAGCCGGAAGAGAAAAAAATCAAACCGTCCATTTTCCCTTTGCAAAGAGCGGAAGCCAGAAGTTATAAAGTCGTCGGCATTGTCGGCAATGAGGATCATCGGGTAGCGATCGCTGAAGACGCTTCTAAAAAGTTTTATCCTCTGCTGGTCGGAACAAGAATCGGATTGCATAACGGCAAAGTCGTTGACATTCTGCCTGACAGGGTCATTGTAGAAGAATATGAAAATAATAAAGGAAACAAAGTAATTTTAAAACTGCACAAAAATTAAAATGAGGTAAAGTCATGAAAAAATATTTCCCTAAAATATTCGCGGCTTTTGTAATTATCACATGGATCTTCACATGTATCATGGGAAATTCTTTTGCAGCTTTCAATGCTTCCGAAGAAAACACTGCCGGCATCACCATGTTGAAAAGTATCATGCTGGCCAAGTTGCCCGGAAAAGAAAGGATTCATCTGGTTGTTTCCAAGCAACCGCTCATTGATGTTAAGAGCAAAGACAACGGAAGCTACCTGATCAGACTTGAAGATACCGATATCCCGGAAAGTCTCTGCCGCCCGCTGGGAGAAGGGGAACTCAACAATATTATCAGTATCGTTCCTTCGCGGCAGCAGCTCCAGGGGAAAAACTGGGTTTATCTGACGATTTATCCGCATGAGGCCGTTCCCTATTCAATAAGACAGGAAGGGGAAAATGTTTTAATTGATTTTAATGTTTCCGGCATTGAGGAAAGAAAGGCCAGAACGATATCAAAAGCCTCTGCTTCTAAAAAGCCCCTGGCCAAAGTCAGCGCAGAACCGGAAAAAACCGACGATTTTAAAAAAGAAGACCTGGACGTGTCGGTAAAAAAATCTCCGGCGAAAAAATATATGGATAGAATCGTCTCTCTTGATTTTCAGGATGCGGACATCAAAAGCGTTTTACGCCTGATGGCTGAATACGGCAATGTAAGCATCGTGACCAGCGAAGAAGTCAAAGGCAACATTACGCTTTCCATGAAAAATGTTCCCTGGACAAAAGCCCTGGAAACCATCCTTGAAGTTAACGGTCTGACAAAAAAACAGGAAGACAACGTTATTATCGTAACCAGCATGGAACGCAGCAAGCGAGAAGAAACCGCCAGAGAAGAGGTCCGGGCCAGAGAACAGAAAATGATGGCCGAAAAAGGATTATTGAAGCAGGTCTTGATTGAAGCAAAAATTGTCGAGGCAACCGAAGAATTCGTCAGGAACCTCGGTGTCCAATGGGGATTTGGTACGGTACAGAGACAACACATCGGCAGCAGTCAGTATGGATTGGGCGCATCCGGAGGCAGCAATGTTGCCACCGGAAACCAGCAGGCGCTTACATATCCTTCTCAAATCGGCATCAGGGATGCCGATGGGAATCCGTTAGCGATGGCCGCAGTCAATTTGCCCACATCCCTGGCTTCGCCGGCAATCGGTCTGATCTTTGGGGGCGCCAGTGGTTTTCTTGAAACGCAACTTGCCGCACTGGAAACGAATTCCACCGGAAAAATCATTTCGGCGCCCAAGGTGGTGACCATGGAAGGTATCAAAGCCATTATTAAACAGGGCGATGAAGTGCCTTATATCACTCCGGCATCGGGAACATCGCCGGCAACTGTTTCCTTTAAGGAAGCATTATTAAAACTGGAAGTGACGCCGAAGTTAACCGACGAAGGGAAAATCTCCATGGATATCAAGGCCAGCAATGATACTCCGGACTGGTCGAAAGCAGCCCTGAATCCCCAGGGCAATCCTCCAATTGTCAAAAGCGAGGTGGAGTCCAAGGTGGTTATTAACGATGGAGACACCGTCGTCGTCGGCGGCATTTTGAGATCAACGGAAAGCAAAGCCGTAAGTGGCTGGCCGTGGCTGCAAAAAATTCCCGTTCTCGGCTGGTTATTTAAAACGGACAGCACAAAAAGAGATAAACGGCAATTGCTGATTTTTGTGACTCCAAAAATATTGAATAACGACTTTACAGCAGAAGGAACCTGAAAAATCCCAACTGCCGGCCATCAGATTATCGGCTTTTATTTGACTCTGATCTGCAATCCAGTATCGGATTTGTAACAGACTGGTTTATATTAAAATGAAACTAACCGCGAACAAAGCTGTATTAATATTTGTGTTCTCAGCAATCCTGCTGTGTTTTTCCTGTACATATACACCCTGGCACAGAGAACAGTCCGAGATCTTCTTGAACAAAGGCATTTCTTTCCTGCAGATCGGACAATTCAACAGCGCTCTGAAAGAACTCCTGGAAGCTGAAAAATACTATTCCAGAAATCCCAAGGTGCATTATTATCTGGGAATTGCCTATCACGGCAAAGGCATGAGAGAACAGGCCATCGAGGAATTTGAAAAGGCGGTCTCTTTGGACAAGCATTATTCCGAAGCTCACAACTACCTGGGCACGCTATATTCGGAAATACAGCTCTATGACAAAGCCATCAGAGAATTCGAAAAAGCCCTCGGCAATCATTTGTATGATACGCCGTCCATGGCTCTGTATAATATGGCCTGGGCCTATTATTCAAAAAAAGATTACAAAACCGCTCTGGATAAATATCAGGATGTGCTCCGAACAGATCCCATGACGGGATTGCGTCCGCAGGTAGAAAAAAATATCGGCCTTATCCATTATGAACAAAACAATGACATGGAAGCCATCAGGCATTTAAAAAAATCGACCGAGCTGGATCCATCGCTTGTGGATGCCTACTTTATTTTAGGCCAGAGCTACCTGAGAAACAAAGACAGCAAAAACGCACGCCGGGCATTCGAAAATGTCGTCAAGTTGTCCCCCGATTCTTCTTTCGGATTGAAAGCCAGAAATTACCTGCAATCATTACAGTAATCTGTGTAAAACATCCTGTCTTTTCCATTCTTGACACTCCCCATGTGCTGTGTTACGTAACGCCAAATTGCACATTGATTTAATTATTTGATTAAACATGGAAAATAGCAGATTTGACAAAAAACAAAATCTCCTTTTACGCAAAGCAGAAGCATTTTTGCGGGAAGGAAATTTCGGGGAAGCGCTCCTTATCGCCGAAAATCACTTGCTGGACTGTCCCGCAGATGCCGATGCCCTGGGCATCTGCTGCGAAGCGCTTATTAACATGGGAAGACTGGAAGACATGCGTAACATACTTCTTCAAACGGAAGAATGTATTTCCGCGTTAAATCTTGTTTGTGAGCGTTCCGGCGACGCCTGCCGTGAAAAAGGTTTTCATCAGGAAGCTGCCGCCTGCTACGAAAGGTTCATCTCTTTGCGGCCGGAAACGGAAAAAGCGTCTGAAATCATTGAAAAAATGACCTTGTTGGATCAGGAAGACCATCCCACCGTCCCGGAAAAGGGTAAAAGAAATATTCCTGCACAGGATTTTTTTACAGTTACCCTGGCTCAGTTATACATTGATCAGGGACATCTTCAGAACGCAAAAACCATTTTAGACGAAATTCTCAAAAAAGACCCCGATAACCGGCAGGCCCTGTCCATGCTCAACAACCTCATATCCGCCCCGGCTGCATCGGGAACCGTAAACGGCAACACAAAGAAAAACGACGAGCTGATCAAGATTTTATCTTCCTGGCTGAAAAATATTGAAAGATTGAAAATGAATGCCGCTTAATAATAAAAAAATGCCGCAAAGACTTTCCGGAATTCTGGAAAAAATGTCCGTTTGTAAAATCGACGGTCTGATCATTTGCAATATGAGCACTGTCCGCTATCTGTGCGGTTTCACCGGCTCGGAAGGGCTTCTCTTCGTCGGCCCTAAAAAGCCCATTTTGTTTGTCGATGGCCGTTACACCACTCAGGCGGGAATGGAAACGGAAGGAATCAAAATCATAGAATGCGCTGATAGAATCGAAGCAGTTGCGCTTATGACCAGGCAACTGAAATTAAAACACATCGGTTTTGAAGCTGATTTTGTCACCTGGAGCCTCCATAATAAATTAACCGCTCAGGCTCCTGAAACAAAATTCATACCCTGGACCGATGAATTAAAAACACTCCGGGCGATCAAAGACGATGATGAAATAATGATCATGAAAAAAGCGGCGGAGATTTCTTCAGCCGCCATCCAATCGGTCGTCAACAGGATCACGCCCGGCTGGACGGAAAAGGCAACGGCCTGGCAACTGGAAATCGCCGCCCGGGAAAACGGCGCCGACGGCATCGCCTTTGAAACCATTGTTGCCTCCGGTGAAAATTCTTCCCTGCCCCACGCAAAACCGGGCAAAAGAAAAATCAGGAAGGGGGATTTTGTCGTCATTGATTTCGGCGTGAGATATCAGGGCTATTGTTCGGATGAAACCTGCACCCTTGCTTTTGGGAAATTGACAGACAGACAAAAAAATGCTTATCAGGTGGTGAAAGACGCTCATGATCGCGCTTTGGAATTACTCAGGGCAGACATTCCCGGGGCGGCAATCGATCAACACGTCCGCAGTGTCTTCGGGAAAAATTATGTCCGGTATTTTACGCATGGCACGGGCCATGGTGTCGGTCTGGAAGTTCACGAGGCACCGCGCCTGTCTTCCCTTTCAGACGATATTTTAAAACCGCGAATGGTATTTACCGTGGAACCCGGATTATATCTTCCGGGACGCTGGGGAGTCAGAATTGAAGATACCGTGTTACTGAAAGAAAACAGTTGCGAAAAGCTGACAAAAATGGATAAAAGGCTTACCATTATAGAATAAAGAAAGAGGTTGTTCTATCATGAAGGATTTTCCGGAAGATATAATTTACAGTTGCGAACACATCTGGGTGAAGGTTGACGGAAATATGGCCACCATAGGCATCACCGATTACGCACAGGAAAGATTGGGGGATATTCTTTCCGTCGAGTTTATCGAAACAGATACCTATGTGGAGCGCGATGAAACATTCGGCTCAATTGAGTCCGTGAAAGAAGTGGTGGATTTAATTTCACCTGTCAGCGGCACTGTCGTCGTTGTCAATGAAGATATTCTTGAAGATGTCAGTATCATTAACAGAGATCCTTATGACACAGGATGGCTGGTCGTGATTGAAATGGACAATCTCGAACAACTGGAAGACCTTCTGGCAGCGTCCAATTACCATGATTTTATAGCGCAGGAAGAAAGCGAATAATTCTTCTTTATGGGCTGGAGATTTCTCAATTACCAAACGAATAACATTTTTGAGAACATGGCCATCGATGAAGCAATTTTTCGCGGAGTCATAACCAGTAAAACAGAATCCACGATAAGATTTTACGGATCAGAGCCGGAAGCTGTTTCCATCGGTTATTTTCAGGATGCGAAAAAGGATTTAAACCTCGGGCAATGCCGCCACGATGGGATTGATGTTGTTCGGAGAATAACAGGCGGGCGGGCCGTTTTTCACTGCAATGAAATCACATACTCCGTAACGGCGGGAAGCGGAGAAAGAATTTTTCCCGACAACATATCAGGAACATACAGGGTCATCAGCAAATGTCTCGTCCGCGGGCTTGGCAATCTGGGCATTGATGCCCGCTTGGCTGAAACCGGCGATGAAAGGAACCAGGGAGAAAAAGTTGCCTGCTGTTTTTCAACATCGGCAGAGAATGAAATTCTGGTGAACGGCCGCAAGATCTGCGGCAGCGCGCAGGTCAGAAGACGGGGAGGATTTTTACAGCACGGGCTTCTTTTTTACAGGTTTGATCCGGAGGGAACGGCGAATCTCCTGCTTTCCTCCCGTTCTCCGGAGCAAATCGAAAAATTAAAACAATCCGTGACGTCGATAAACGAATATCTGTGTCAACCGCTTACAGCGGAAGAAATATGCGAAACATTAAAAAAAAGTTTCTGCGACGAACTGGGAATACATCTGGGAAAAGGATCTCTGACGCCCGCGGAGGAAAAACTCAAAAACGAATTGATGAAAAAATATACAGATGGCTTGTGGAATATCGAGCGGGAAAAATACTTTAAGGCGGTTTGATTCAACATGATCATTCGGAATCTTATAGCAAAAGCAATATTGACACAAAACGGTTATTCGGCGCCGGAAATCACCGATGCGATCAAACTGGATGCTAATGAAAATCCTTTTACCCTCCAGGAACCGTTAAAAAGGAGACTGGCAGACACGCTGCGTTCGATTGATTTCAACCGTTACCCTGCCGCCGGCGCTCCGGATTTACGCGAAAGGTTTGCCGACTATTACGGCGTAAAAAAAAATATGATCATGCCGGGCAACGGCTCCGACGAACTGATCCAGATTCTCTGCATGGCCTTCAGGGGCAAAATCAAAGGCGTGCTGGTTCCTTCTCCAACATTTTCCATGTACAAAATCATCGCGGTCAATACCGGTAATAAAGTGGTGGACGTTCCTCTGGATCAAAAGTTCGATCTGGATGTGGATGCCATCGCCGCCAGAATAAAAAATAATTTTCCCGCGTTGATTTTCCTGAGTTCACCCAACAGCCCCACCGGAAACCTTTTCAGCCGCGAAAGAATAGAAGCCGTTATCAGAAAAGCCCCCGGCGTTGTCGTCATTGACGAAGCCTATAGCGCTTTTGCCGGACAAAGCCTGCTTCCGCTGTTGAAAAAATATAAAAATGTTGTTTTTCTAAAGACGCTTTCCAAATTGGGCATGGCTTCCATACGTCTGGGCTTTTTAATCGGGAATCCCGACCTTATCGATCAGTTGGACAAGGTAAGATTACCCTATAATGTCAATGCTCTGTCTCAGAAAGCCGCGGGATTTTTTCTCGATCATGAAGGAGAATTCATCAAACAAATCAAAGAGATAATTCAGAGACGCCAGGAACTCTACCGGGAAATAAAAAAAATCAAATGGATTGTCCCATACCCTTCCCGGGCAAATTTTATTTTTTTTAGTTGCGCTTTTGATGCCAATCGCATATATAAAGACCTCGTTTCGCAAGGCATAATCGTCAAGACGCTGAATCTTGCGCCGCGGATGCCTGACGGCATCAGAGTAACGGTTGGCAGTAAAAAGGAAAATCAAGCCTTTCTCGACGCCTTAAAAAACATTACTCCAGAATAAGGAGCGTGATTTAAAATTAGTGGGACATTGCAGGGTGGATTACGGCAGCTTTTTCGCTTTGCCGTACTGCCCTTTTTTTGTTATGAAACTCAGTGAAAATAAACGCAGTGCCGTTTGTGGTGTTAGTCGAATTATCCCAGGATCGTCGCGACGTGGAATTTGAGACCAATTTTCAGAAACGAAGTGCACCGACACTTGCTGATCGAATGCCTCCGGAGGGGCGGAACGAAACGGGATGTGACACTCGCCAAGAACAAGCACAGCGAAGCGCAATGAAATTTGTAAGTCAAATTATCCGATCGGCGCAGGCAACCGGACACAATCCGCCAACCCGGGACGTATCGGACAAGATGAATAAGCGTTGACAGAAGTCACACGATCACTAACAACTATTAACAGGGAGGAATAAATTTGGAAGTAAAAGTAATCGACAATGACGTGGAAAAAGCACTGAAAATCTTGAAGAACAAACTTTCGAAAAGCGGCTTGTTCAAGGAACTGAAAGTTCGCCGGGCGTATGAAAAGCCGTCTGTAAAACAAAAAAGAAAAACCATAGAAGCTCAGCGCCGCCTGGCCAAGGTTCAGAGACGCCGTCGTTATTAAACTCATTTTTTTATTCCTATTCCATACCATTACCGCTCGAAGGGAAGGTGTCGATCTATGGATGAAAAGCAATATGTCATTGACGCTCTGTCCGTCAACGAAGCATGGCGGGTTTTCCGTATCATGGCGGAATTCGTCGAGGGGATTGAAACGCTCTCCAATGTCGACAATGCGGTCACCATTTTCGGTTCTGCCAGAGTCAAACCCGACGACATCTACTACCAGAAAACCGAAAAGCTGGCAAAACTCCTGGTTGGGGAAAGATTCAACGTCATCACCGGCGGCGGACCGGGAATCATGGAAGCGGCAAACAAAGGCGCCGCAGAAGCCGGGGGGAAATCCGTGGGATTGAACATTAAGCTGCCCTTTGAACAAAAACCAAACGATTACGCGAACATCCACATTGATTACAAATATTTCTTTGTCCGCAAAGTCATGTTCGTCAAATACGCGGTTGCCTACGTCATTATGCCGGGCGGCTTCGGCACCATGGATGAGCTTTTCGAGGCCCTGACGCTCATCCAGACAAAAAAAATCAAGTCTTTCCCTCTGATTCTCATGGGAAGCGAATACTGGAAAGGCCTGATCGACTGGCTGAACAATGCGATGCTGGCGGAAGACAAAATTCTTCCCGTTGATATGGAATTAATTCAGATCGTTGATGAACCGGAAGATGTTGTCAAACTCATTAAAAAATACGTTATCGTATAATCGTCCTTGAGCCCCTGATGCGTCATGGAAAAAACCTTAACCAATCTGAAAAAGGGCATTGTTGCACCCTGTTATCTTCTTTACGGTGAAGAAGAATATCTCATCAAAGAAGCCCTCAACAAAATGATTGCCGTTCTTGTTCCGGAGGCCGATCGGGATTTCAGTCTGTTTTATCTGGATGGCGAGAACACAGAGATAAACAGCCTGATGGATCATCTCCTGACCCCTTCTCTTCTGGGCGACACAAAGGTCATCGTCGTGCAAGACACCACAATTTTCACATCGCGTGATGATCTGGCCAAACTCGCAGCCAAAATACGTACCACCATCAACGAAAACCCGACCAAAGCGGCCAGATATTTTCTAACCTTCCTCAATATTGCAGGATTTTCCCTGGAGGATCTTTATGGTACGGGCTGGCAGAAAATTACGGATGAACAGTGGAGCGGCCTTGTCAAGGGAGATGCCGGCGACGAGCGGGAAAAGTGGCTGCCCCGAATTCTGGATATATGCCAGACGGCCGGACTGACGGACGCTTCCACCAGTAAAACGGAAAAACTGGAAGAGGTTCTGAAAGCCGGATTGCCCGCGGGCAACTGCCTGATTTTCACCGCAGAAGCCGTGGATAAAAGGAAATCACTCTATAAAATCGTCGCAAATATCGGCGTCGTCAACTATTTCAGCCCGGTCAAGAAGGAGTACGCACGCAAAGAAATCCTTCAGAAAGAAGCGCAAAAACTATTGGATGGCTGCGGGAAAAAAATGGCTCCGGCGGCATGGATTGCCCTGGGCAAAAAAACCGGTTTCGATTTCCGTAACTCTCTGTCGGAACTTGAGAAGCTTATTTCCTTCGTCGGAGAACGGGCGCTCATCGATAAAGAGGATGTGGAAGAAGCGGTGGGCAGAACAAGGGAGGAGGAAATTTTCGCTCTGACCAATGCTCTGAGCGAGAAAAATCAACTGGCCGCAATCAGCACCTTAAATCATCTTCTGGATCAGGGCATCCATCAATTAATGATCATGACCATGCTATCCAGGGAAATCCGGCTCCTGCTGCAGGCCAGAGTCATGGTCGATTCCGGGAAACTGCCGAAATTCAACCAATCCATGGAATACGGCTGGTTTCAGAACACTGTTTATCCGGTCTTCAGCGCGTTGAATCCCACCGGCAGAAAAAACGATATCCTGATTTTAAACCAGCATCCCTTTTCCGTTTTTAACGCACTGCGTAATTGCGTCCGCTTTACAACCTCCCGCCTGACCGACCTGCTGGATGAACTCCTCAGCCTCGAGCGTTCAATGAAAACATCCGCCTCCAACCCGCAACTGCTTCTCGAAAATTTTTTGATTAAATTTTGTGCCTGAGTTTTACCGGAAAATGCCGGTACACTGCTCGATCCAACGATTTGAGATGCCCGTGCGAAAAGGTTTTCGCGTCGCCGGCACTCTCGTGATTCTACAACGACGGCAGATTTTGTTGCGGTTCGCCCAGAATAAACCGGCCGCACTCAATCCATTCCTTTAACGTATAGGCGATCTGTCTGGCTTTGAAGTAACTGGAAAGGGGCGCCGTAATCACTTTTTTTCCTTCCAAAACAATGGTGCCGCTGCGCAGATCCTTGTAACTGACCTCTGCCAGAGGTTTTGGACTGCCCTTGGGGTAATCCATGCTGTAATCGTATACCTGGGTATAGATATCCTCGTCTCTGACGGCCGTGTAACGGGCCATCTCTTCATCCAACACAGGAATGGGAATACCAATGCCCACAAAAAGAGAAACCCCATAACCCAAGATACTGGCACCCGTGAGCCAATCCGCAGACATTTCTTTAAGATTACCGATCACGGCAATCGTCCCGGCTCCCTCCCGGGGAACACCGTTGGATCCGCGCAGCACCTTCGGATTATGCTGCGTGCCCGGCCAGGCGACAAATCCCTGTGCGCCACCCAAAAATATGCGCGTACCGATCCCGATGGTTCTGTAATAAGGATCATTAAATAATGGACTTAATTGTCCGGACGTGGAATATGCCGCATTGGCCATTTGCGGACGCAGCATCCCCATGTAAGTGTAGATCGTTTTGTCGGACAGATTCACGGCACAATTATAATTCTGATACGCATTGCGGGGATTGAACAGAATCGCATCCCTCAAATCTTTTATCGTAATGTTTCTTTCGAATTTCCGGGCGGGATAGCAATCGGTTCCGTACCCTTCGGCACGAAGCTTGACAAAATTTCCGGAAACCAGGTCCTCGATGACGTGACCGCCGCCGTAATTAAATTCACCGGGATAAACACTGTTGAGCGGATCGTTTTCGGCCACTTCCGTCGCGCCGATATAACAATCCACGGCGGCAATACCGCCGTAAGCGGCGACGTCATTCAACCACACCCGGGAAGCCCTGATCTTGGGAGACGTATGTCCGAAATTGAGAAACGCCCCCGAGGAGCACATCGGTCCGAACGTTCCGGTGGTCACAACATCTATCTTGCGGGCGGCCTCCACATCGCCGTGGCGTTCGACAACGTCGATCATTTCCTCTGCTGTCACCACGACAGCACGTCCTTCTTTGATCTTTTCGTTAATTTCTTTTATTGTTTTCTTAACTTTGAATTTTTTCATACCGTATCGTTATCGTCACATCGTCATTGTCCATTTTCATACCACTCTTTGTTTCCAATTGCAAAAGCTAAGAAGCGTTCAGGTATGGCCGAACCCGCCGCTGCCCCGGACTGTTTTTGCCAGTGTTTCGGTTTCCTCCCAATCCACCCGGCAGACGCGCTGCACCACCATCTGTGCCAGACGCATGCCTCGTGTGACGATAAAGGGCTCTTCCCCATGATTAATCACAATCAGACCGATTTCTCCCCGGTAATCGGCGTCAATCGTCCCCGGTGTATTTAACAGGGTAACGCCGTTTTTCAGCGCCAGTCCGCTGCGCGGCCTGATCTGCGCTTCATAGCCATCGGGCAGAGCGACGGCGATGCCTGTTGCGATTTTTTTTCTTTGGCCCGGCAAAATAATTTCTTCTTCAGCCACCGCCGAAAAAATATCCATGCCGGCGGCTTGATCGGTCATGTACTGCGGCAGGGGGATATCATCGTTTCCCGGAAGTCTCTGAATACAAACCTTGACTTTTTTCATGTTTCGACCAGAAATAATTATTGGGAGAACTGCTTACAATGGTTGATAAAGAGATCCGTTCCGCACCAACGTATCGTTGCATGCGGAACGGCTTGTTTTTCCATAACCCTTAACCGGGAATGTATTACTTGACTTCCGCGCCCAGTGCTTCTTTGCGGCTGAGGCGGATCTTGCCGGACTTGTCGATTTCCAGCACCTTGACCATCACTTCATCGCCTTCCTGTAAAACATCGGTTACCTTGGCGATTCTTTCCTTGGCGATCTGTGAAATATGCAACAGGCCTTCCGTTCCGGGCAGAATTTCCACAAACGCGCCGAAATCGACAATCTTCTTGACGGTGCCGCGGTAAATTTTTCCAATCTCGGCTTCTTCCGTCAGCCATTTCACCATGGCCACCGCACGGGCGGCTGCCTCGGCATCGGCGGAGGCAATGGTGACGGTTCCGTCATCTTCCACATCAATCGTCACACCGGTCTCACTGATAATCTGACGGATGTTCTTGCCGCCGGAACCAATAACGGTGCGCACCTGATCTTCCTTGACCTTCACCGTCGTGATACGGGGCGCATATTGAGAAATGTCGCCTCTCGGCGCAGCCAGCGTCTCACGAATCTTACCGATGATGTGCATGCGTCCCTCTCTGGCCTGAGCCAGCGCCTTGCGCAGAATATCCTCGGTCAAGCCGTCAATCTTGATGTCCATCTGCATGGCGGTTACGCCCTTTTCCGTACCGCATACCTTGAAGTCCATATCACCGGCATGATCTTCATCGCCCAGAATGTCGGACAGAATAACGATCTCATTGCCTTCCTTGAGGAGCCCCATGGCAATGCCCGCCACGATATCTTTCACGGGCACCCCACCGTCCATCAGGCATAAAATACCGCCGCAGACTGTGGCCATAGATGACGAACCGTTGGACGACAAAATTTCCGAAACAATCCGGATGGTGTAGGGAAATTCCTCCGGAGACGGCAGAACCGGCACCAGAGCTTTGCGCGCCAGCGCTCCGTGTCCTATTTCCCTCCGTCCGGGACTGCGCAGCATCTTGGCCTCCCCCACGCTGAAGGGAGGAAAGTTGTAGTGCAATAAAAATGTCCGGATCTCTTCTCCCCCGACGTAATCCATCCGCTGCTCATCGGCGGATGTCCCCAGCGTCAGCGCCGCCAGCGCCTGTGTTTCCCCCCGGCTGAACAGTGCGGAACCGTGGGCGCGCGGCAGCACACCGGCCTCGGAAGAAATCGGACGAATATCAACGGAAGAGCGGCCATCAATTCTTTTCTTGTCCTGAATGATCATATCGCGCAGGATGCGGGATTCCAGGTTCTCGATAATGCCGGCAACTTTTTTACTCAGGACGGCGTCGTCTCCGCCGATATTTTTTATAACCTCGGCGCGAACGTCGCCCAGTTTGCTGTAACGTTCCAGCTTGCGCGGCATGGCATACCCCTCTTTCAAGCCGGGCAGGGCTTCTTCACGCACGCGAGCAACAAGCTCTTCATCCGGAACCGGCTCCTCAACCGGCCTTTTAACCTTGCCGATAGATGCCTGAATCTGATCCTGCAGGTCAATAACCGGCCGGATCGATTCCAGCCCGAATTTAATAGCATCGACGATGATATCTTCCGGAACCTCTTTGGCTTCACCTTCCATCATGACCAGTTCCACGTCATAGGGACGGCCGGACGTTCCGGGTGTCACTTTTCGTCCCACCAGAAAAAGGCTCATCTCGCTTTCCTTCATCTTCTCCGGGCACATATTGGCGACAAATTCGCCGTTTATCCGGCCGACACGCACGCCGGCGATCGGCCCCTTGAAAGGAATGTCAGATATCCCCAGAGCGGCGGAAGCGCCGATCAGGGACGCAACATCGGGATCGTTTTCTTTGTCCACGGATAAAAGCGTGGCCACCAACTGTGTTTCAGAAAAATATCCCTTGGGGAATAATGGACGAATCGCGCGATCAATAACGCGCGATGTCAGAATTTCCCTTTCGTTGGGACGTCCTTCCCGTTTAAAAAAGCCGCCGGGAATTTTTCCTGCGGCAAAAGTCATTTCCTGATAATCAACCGTCAGCGGCAGAAAATCCACGCCTTCCCGCGTGCTTTTCAGAGAAACCGCTGTAACCAATACAACTGTGTCGCCGTAGTAAACCAAAACGGCCCCATCGGCCTGCGCGGCCACATAATTCGCTTTCAGGGAAATGTTCCGCCCGGCGAAATCCGCACTGAATACATTACTCATTCATTTTCCTCCATAATTGTTTGTGAGTGCTGGTCTTTTCAAATTCAAGGGCGAAACGCATAAAGCAACAACCGTTCAACGATCGATTCGCTTACGGTCAGCTTGCCTTATGCCTTCCGCCCTTGAATAATTCTTTTACTTTCTGAGATTCAAACGTTTAATAACGGTTCTGTATCTCTCGATGTCATTTTCTTTGATATAATTGAGAAGCCTTCTTCTCTGGCCGACCAGCTTCAGCAGACCTCGGCGCGAATGATGATCTTTCTTATGCGCCTTGAAATGCTCCGTCAAATACTCGATTCTGGCGCTCAAAAGAGCGATCTGGACCTCGGGAGACCCCGTATCCTTTTCATGCAGCCGATAATTATCAATGACTTCTTTCCTCTTTTCCGAACTTAACACGCGTTTTCCTCCTTTTTACAATTTATAATCTTTTATGTTGGTTTTTATGTTCTTCATTCACGGCTGATTAAACACCCGGAGAATTCTGGCCGCCTGCCTTTTTCCGTCAAAAGCAGCCAGCTCGCTGACCGGGGCCAGCATTTCCGCAACAGCCAGAAGATTGCCGCGACTGACGAATTTTATCATATCTCCTGCTTTAAGCAAGGGAAGATCGTGCTCCTTGAGCATTTCCACCGAAGGCTGCCAGCCGTTGCGCAGTTTTACCGCGCATTGATCTTCCAGTTCAATGGTGGCCAGAAGCGGCAGAAGCTCAGCCATCGGCAATATTTTTTCAGCCAGTTTCTCTTTTGCTTCCGGGAACTTATAATCATTTAGATTAACGGCCATCGCCTCTGAAAAAATCCCGCTTTGCAAACGGCGCAGCCCGCTCAGACAGGCCCCTGTTCCCAGCGCTTCCCCGATATCCGCACAAAGAGACCGGATATACGTCCCTTTTGAACAGGCCACACGGAACTTCACCGACGGAAAAGAAATATTCTCCACAAGCAGGCTGAAAATTTTGATTTCCCTCGGCTTCAAATCCGGGGAAACCCCTTTTCTTGCCCATTTATACAGGGGCTTGCCGCAATGTTTAACCGCGGAATACGCCGGCGGGACCTGGTTTATGGTTCCGATCATCCGCATCATGACCGATCGAATTTCTTCCTCAGACACAACCTTATCGGATTGTCCCGTAATGTTTCCCTCAATATCCAGGGTGTCCGTTGTCACACCCAGCAACATCGTGGCCCGGTATTCTTTTTTGTCGCCCGCCAGAAAACCGGCCAGTTTGGTGGCTTCATTCACGCAAACAGGCAGCACGCCCGTAGCCAGGGGATCCAGCGTTCCTGTATGGCCGGCTTTTTTTATCCCCAGAGCTCTTCTCACATCCAGAACAACATCGTGCGAGGTTTTCCCCGCCGGTTTATCGATCACAATAACGCCGTTCATCATTAACACTACAATTCCCTGACCGCCTGAATAATTTGCGATTTGATGGTTTCAATATCGCCGTCCATCCAGCAGGACGAGGCATGAATATGGCCGCCGCCGCCGAACCGTTTGGCCACTTTTTCCACGTCGACCTTGGCTTTGGAACGCAAACTCAGCTTGAAATTTTTTTCCCCTCTCTGGGTATAGAGAACCGATACTTCGATACCCTTCACCGTGCGGGGTATATCAACAAATCCTTCCGTGTGCTCCCAGGCGGCGCCCGTTTCCAGCAAATCTTTCTGGGTAACGACCATGGACCCGACCTTGCTTTCCAGATCAAGCGATAACGTCGACAGTGCCCGGGCCATCAGTTTGAGCCGGGCCGGAGAATCGCTTTCATAAATATTTTCCGCAATGCGCTGGGGACTCGCCCCTTCCCCCACCAGCACCCCCGCCGCCATGAACGTCTCCTTTGTCGTGCTCGAATAGCGGAAACTGCCGGTATCGGTAATGATGGCCGCATACAGATTGGTGCAGATGTCTCTGGACATTTTGAAGCGCATGTCCTGCATCAGGCGGAAAACGAGTTCGCCGGTGGAACTGGCTTTGGCATCCAGCATTTTTAAAGCACAAAATCCGTTATTGGAAACATGGTGATCGATGTTAATGAGCGTCTTGATTTTTCTGATATTTTCCGCTTCATCGCCGACCCTCGACAAATCGCTGCAATCCAGCACGATGCAGGTATCGTACTGCTCGATATTCGTTAACGTATGAGAAATGTTGTGCGTGGCCGGCAGAAACTGATAACGTTCCGGCGTGCGATCCTTGTTATAGACAACGGCCTTCTTGCCCAGTTCTTTCAGCATCAGATAAACGGCAAGTTCCGAACCGAGCGCATCTCCGTCCAGCCGCACATGGGCGGTAATCAGAAAGTTCTGTCCTTCGTGAATCGCTTGGATAATATCATGAATCATTTTCATTTTCCTGACTGTGGATCTGTGCCAACAATTTTTCGATACGGTTCCCGTAACCGAAAGACGTATCATGAATAAACATCAGTTCCGGCACAAAACGCAACTGCAATTTCTTGCCCAGCTCCCGGCGTATGAATCCGCTTGCCTGAGCCAGTCCCGCTTTAATTTCAACAGAGCATTCGTCTTTGCCCATTTCCACGAAATAAATCTTGGCATTGCGCAAATCATCCGACACCTTAACCGCCGTAATGGTTACCGAATGCAGACGCGGGTCTTTCACGTCCTTCATGATGATTTCGGACATATCCGCCCGGATTAATTCGGCGACCCTGTCCGCTCTTTTAAAATTCATCGTACTTCTGTATATCCCCGTCGGCTGTTTCCAGAAAACTCGAAACAACCATAATTTCCATTTTGCAGTTTACAATCTCGGCAATCTGCAGATGATCGATAAAACGCAGCAGATGATCCGCCTTCCCGTTGATATAACGGGAATCGTTGCCGACAACCGCAAAAGAAATTTCGGCCAGCTTATAATTATCAAGATGGCCTGTTTCCGCAATGGAAACATTAAATTCATTTTGTGCGCGTTTTAAAATTCGGTTCAAAACGCTTCGCTTGCTTTTTAAAGAGCCGCTTTCCGGAATTCTGAGATTAATGATGCCGTATCCGACAACCATAAGCATTCTCCGGAAACCTGAAGCATTCGGGAGCCCCGATTTTTTTAGAACCGTTCGGATATAAAAAAACTATCGCTTATCAGCATTCGGTTCCAGTTTCTTTTCCAACGTTTCTATCGCATACGCCTCAATGACATCTCCCGGATGAATATCATTAAATCCTTCGATGCCGATACCGCATTCGAAACCGGCCAGCACTTCCCGGGCGTCATCCTTAAAACGTTTCAGCGACAGAATCTTGCCGTCAAAAACGACCACGCTGTCACGGACAAGCTTGAGATTATTGCTGCGCATGATTTTTCCATCCGTGACATAACACCCGGCAATGGTACCGACCTTCGGCACCTTGAAAAGTTCGCGCACTTCCGCTCTGCCCTGAACAACCTCCCGGTATTCAGGTTCCAGAAGACCTTCCATGGCCGCCCGCACATCCGCAATCACATTATAAATGATATCGTAGAGCTTGATTTCCACTCCTTCCCGCTGGGCAACATCCACCACCCGCGCATCGGGTCGCACATTAAAACCGATAATAATAGCCTGGGAAGCCGACGCAAGCATCACGTCCGTTTCGCTGATGGCCCCGGTGGAACTGTGAATAATCTTCAGTTTGATATCGTCCGTTGAAAGTTTATTCAATGCGTCGGAAATCGCTTCTATCGACCCCTGCACATCGGCCTTGACAATAACGTTGAATTCCTTCGCTCCTTCTTTTATCCTCTGATAAAGCTGTTCCAGGGTGATCTTGGACAGAGACGAAAGTTCCTTTTCCCGGGCCTTTCTGGTCCAGTAATCGGCAATCGCACGCGCTTTCTTCTCATCGTCGACGCAGAAAAATTCCGCTCCCGTCTGCGGCACACTGGAAAATCCGATCACTTCCACCGGCATGGACGGTCCGGCTTCCTTGATTCGCCGTCCCTGATCATTAATCAGCGCGCGAACACGGCCGAATTCTGTCTTGGAAACAAACGAATCGCCTTCCCTGAGCGTACCTTCCTGGATCAGGACGGTCGCAACCGGACCGCGCCCCTTGTCCAGTTTGGATTCTATGATAATGCCGCGAACAGGGCGATCGGGATCGGCCTTCAGCTCCATGACATCGGCCTGCAGGAGAATCATTTCCAGCAGTTCTTCAATGTTGATTTTTTTCTTGGCGGACACTTCACAGAAAATCGTATCCCCGCCCCACTGTTCGGAAAGCAAATTATGTTCGGTCAACGCTTGTTTTATTTTTTCAGGATCCGCACCCGGCTTGTCGATTTTATTAATCGCCACGATAATCGGAACGCCGGCAACCCTGGCATGATTGATGGCCTCGACGGTCTGATTCATGACGCCGTCATCGGCGGCCACGATCAGAACAACGATATCGGTAACCTGCGCTCCGCGGGCCCGCATCGCTGTAAACGCCTCGTGACCGGGGGTATCCAGGAACACAATATCCCGGCCGTTGACATGCACATGATAGGCGCCGATCGCCTGCGTGATGCCTCCCGTTTCACCGTCGGAAACATTGGTCTGCCGGATGGCATCCAGCAGGGAGGTTTTGCCGTGATCGACATGTCCCATGATGGTCACCACCGGAGCACGCGGTTTGAGATTCTCCGGTGTGGAGGGAGCCTTCAGAACGGATTCGTCAAATTCCACGTCCGCGGATTCCAGCTGGAAACTGAATTCACCCGCAACAATGCTGGCGGTATCGTAATCGATGGCCTGATTGATGGTCGCCATCACGCCCATGGACATCAGCTTATTGATAATCTCGCTGACCTTGATGCCCATGCGTTTGGCCAGTTCGCCAACGGTAATCGTTTCGCCGATTTTGATCCGTCGTTTAATGGCCTTGGGAACGGTAATCTCCGTTTTCTTCATCTTGGTCGGCGCGGCCTTTTTCCCCTCACGCCATTTGGTAAAAACAACTTCCTGATCCTCTTCATGCCGTTTGAGCCGCTTTTCGATCTTCTTTTCCAGGATTTTCTTGGTCGGGATCTTCTTCTCTTCTTCGATCAAGACCTCGACCTGATATTTGCCTTTTTTCTTCGGCTTTTCCGCAGACGGTTGTGATATTTTTTCCGCCGGTTTGGCAGCCGGCACTTTGGGGGGAACCGCCTTTCCTGTTTCCGGCCTGATAATTTTATGTTTGGTAATGATCGTCGGCTTGACAGGAGCAACCGGCGCTTCCTTTGTTTCCGGTTTGACAGCTTTTTCCTCTGCCGACTTTTCAAGGGGCGCGGCTTTCTGTTCCAAAGAAGCCTTCGTTTCGGCGGCAGCCGGTCCAACCGCTGCCGGAGGAACGACCTCCTTCACCGCTTTTTCCGAAACCGTCTCTGCAGGAACAGCAGGCTCTTCCCCAGGCTTTTCCTTTTTAACTTTTTCAGTTTTTCCCGGAGGCGCTTTTTTAAGCTTGTCTTCGGCAGGTTCTTTTTCCGGAGGTTTGGCTTCCTCAAGGGGGACTTCTTCAGGCGGTTTCTCCACAGCGGTCACGACCGTGCGGCGTCTGATAACCGTGGTCTTGATCCTCTGTTCCACGACTTCACGAAGTTCTCCGGCGGTCAGCTCTTTCTTGGCCCGCTCCGCATCAGCCTCTTCCAGAGAAGCCGACGCCGATTTAACCGAAATGCCGATTTTTTCCAAACGAGCGATCAGAACCTTGCTCTCCATTCCAAGCTCTTTGGCCAATTCATAAACCCGCTTTTTAGGCATGCGCAACAATCTCCATGAAAAATTTCTTAATTTTCAGATGATGAATCACTCTTGGAACCAGCGATCTCCTCGTTTAAAATTTTACCGGCCGTTTCAATCCACTGCTGGGCCGTCTTTTCGCCTATCCCCGGAATCTGAGACAACAATTCCGGTTCCGTCGCCGCCACCATGGCGATACTCTTTATGCCTTTGCTGAACAGTTTTTCCGCCATGGCCGGACCGATGCCGGTAATCTTGGTCAGATCATTCTGTCCGCTTTTTCCTTCCTCCTGAGCCTGCTCCATTGTTTCGCTCTTCATGTCAATATTCCATCCGGTCAGTTTGACCGCCAGCCGGACATTCTGGCCGTTCTTGCCAATAGCCAGAGAAAGCTGATCATCCGGAACAATCACAGTCATGGTCCGGTTTTCATCATCAATAAAAATACGGTTGACTTTAGCGGGAGAAAGAGCACTGCTGACATATTTGGCCGGATCTTCGCTATAGGGAATGATATCGATTTTCTCGCCGCGCAACTCCTGTACTACGCTTTGCACGCGGGACCCCCGCATCCCCACGCAGGCACCGACGGGATCAATATCCTTGTCTTTGGATTTAACCGCGATCTTGCCTCTTTTTCCGGGTTCCCGCGCCACATTGATAATATCAATCAACCCTTCGGAAATCTCCGGAACCTCCACCTCGAAAAGCGCCTTCAAAAATGAAGGATGGGTGCGGGAAAGAATGATCTGCAATCCCTTGGGGCTCTTTTTTACTTCAACGATATAGGCGCGGATTCGTTCGCCGCGTTTGTAAGCTTCTCGATGAATCTGTTCCGAAGGAGGCACAATGCCTTCTGCGCGCCCGAGATTGACGACAATGCTGCCGCCTTCAAATCTCTGGACAAAGCCGTTGACCAGTTCGCCTCTCCTATCCTTGTATTCATCATAGATATTGTCGCATTCGGCGTCTTTCACTCTCTGAATGATGATCTGCTTGGCCAGTTGAACGGCAATCCGTCCGAACTGACTGGTTTCTATTTTCATGCCTAGACTGTCGCCGGGTTCCGCTCCTTCATCGAGCGTTGCCCTTGCTTCCTCTTTGGAAATTTGTGTTTCCGGATGCAAAACCTTGTCCACGACCGTTTTGAACTGGAACACCTCCACTTCTCCGGTCTCATCATTATAATGGGCTTCTATTTCCACATTCTGTCCGAATTTTTTACTGGCAGCAGTAAGCATTGCCGCTTCGAGGGCTTCGACGATAATTTCCTTGCTTATTCCTCTGTCCTTACCCATCTGCTCGATCAGACGTTTAAGTTCTGGCAACATTTAAAAGTTCCTCCCTTTTTTCTTCGCTGATATATTAGAATCTCAGCCTGCCGGCATTAATTCCTGTAAAAATCTATTTCTTCTCATCGGCAAGATTGGCTTTTAAAATTTCCTGCCGCGGAATCCGGTAAACTTTGCCCGAAACTTCCACCAAAATAAGTTTCCGGCCGTTTTCTTCGATATAATCCAACAAAACGCCGTGAAAATTTTTTACACCGTCAATCTTGATGCCCGTTTTTACATCCACGCGCGAATTCCGGTATTTCAAAAAATCCTGATCGCGCGATATCGGCCGGTCGAATCCGGGCGACGAAACCTCCAGCGTATAAGAACCGTTCACGACTTCGCGAATGTCAAAAATATCACCTAACTGATTGCTTATATTGGTACAATCTTCCAGTGTAATGCCGCCTTCCTTATCCAGAAAAAGACGGATAATCCAGCGCGTATGCATCTTTATGCATTCCACGTGAATCAATTCCATGCCTTCAGAAGCAACAACCGGCTCGGCTAAAAGCCGGATTTTCTCTTTAACATCAAAGTCCATAATCGCTCAGAAAATAAAAAAGTGGGCACGGGCCCACTCATCAATACCACTTTATCGATGATTTCGTGTTTTTGCTAGCACATCCCTATGGACAAAGCAAGTAAAATATTAAGGCAGATTAAAGTCGTTTTTATCAATGATATTTATAAATTATCCGCCTTATTATTCCCTTTATCCTGCCAATCCCGACAAGTCGTGAATTGGCGGGACAATTCAAATTACCCATTTCAGTGCGCTACGCTTTCGAAATTGGAGTTTCATTGGAGCGGGCGACCGGGCTCGAACCGGCGACGTCCAGCTTGGGAAGCT
>JAGOMJ010000078.1 GCA_017993615.1 Smithella sp.
TCGTCGGTAAGAATCCGGAAGCGCGACTGCGCCCGGAAATATTCGCGCACGGGGGTCAGTTTGCGTTTTTCGATCAGCTTTTCGGATGCGGCGGTTAATCGGAATTCGCCGTTGACGATCTCGTAGAGATCATAATAGCCGGTTTCCACAGCCAGACGGCCGATCTTGATACCGTAACGCGGATCATAGCCCCAGCCGGGCGGGCAGGGGATATGAATGTGAAAATATTTGGTGCCCGGCAGATGAAGGCAGCTTTTGATCTTGTCGTAGAGATCCAGGGGATAAGCGGCCGAACAGGCGGCCACGTAGCTGAGTTTATGTGCGGCCATGATCGCCGGAACATCTTTTTTCTGTTGCAGCTTGCCCTTGAACGGCGTGTTGGCGGTGACCGCGCCGATCGGTGTTGTGCCCGAGCGCTGCACGCCGGTGTTCATGTAGCCTTCATTATCGTAGCAGAAATAAATAAAATTATCGCCGCGCTCCGCGGCGCCGGATAAGGCCTGCAGGCCGATGTCGCTGGTCCCGCCGTCGCCCGCCCATCCGGCAACGGTGGTATGGTCGTTCCCTTTGGTTTTCAGCGTTGCCAGGATACCGGTGGCCGCTGCCGCCGTCGAAGCAAACGTTACATTCAGGCAGGGCAGTTTTGTGGACGCCACGGGGAAAAGCCCCTGCAAAACGGTCAGGCAACTGGGCGGTACAACCAGAATCGTATCCTTCCCGAGGGCCTTGAGTCCGACCCGGTAGGCAATGGAAAGTCCGCAACCCGTGCAGGCGCGTGTGCCCGGATGAACAAATTCCTGAGTCGGTAAATTTAAAATGTTTGTCTTCGCCTGCATTTGCCTCTCCTGACCTCCATCACCGGGATGCGTTTGTTATTGCGGATGTGCTAAATCTTCAGACCAATCCACGCCGGTTCCCGGGAAATCCTGCCCTGTGTTGCCGCTCTGAGATTTTGTGTCAAATCATCGGTATGAATTTCGCGGCCGCCGATGCCGGCAATCAAATTCTGCACGGCCGGCAGGGAACCGGTTCCCGCCAGATGTTCATAAAGCGCCGATTTCAGATCCGACGCCAGCGCGCCCTCGTAGCCGTAGCTGAGCGCCTTTTCAAAAACGATGATTCCCTTCTTCCCTTTTAATGCGCCGGCAATAACGGCATCGGGAAAAGGACGGTAATAACGAACGCCCATCACGCCGACTTTTATGCCCTCTTTTCTCAATGTGTCCACGCAGACGCGCAATTGATAGGTGATGGATCCCAGGCCGACGGCGACATAATCGGCATCGTCGCAGCGGTAGGGTTCTATATACGGATTCCCGCCCCGCCCGAATATTTCGGCAAATCGCTTTTCTGCATCGGCTGCGATTTGCAGCGTTGTTCTCAATTCCTCCTGCAGCAGATACCGGATTTCCATATAACCGTGAGCCAACTGGCCTTTGGTGTCGATCCGGACATCCGGCAGGGTGACGGTGTTCAGGTTGGCCGGTTCGTCGGGATTTAAGGCGTAGTCCGGTTGAAACGGCGGCAGGAAGGCATCGACCTTTTCCTGATCGGGCAGATCAAACGGCATGTAGGTATGGGATAAAATATATCCGTCGTAGCAGACCATGATCGGAATGCTTATTTTTTCCGCCAGCCAGTAGGCTTTGATCACCGTGTCGATAATCTGCTGATGATCGCAGCAGTAGATCTGAATCCAGCCGGTGTCGCGCTGAGAGATGGAATCCTGCTGGTCGTTCCAGACATTCCAGGGGGCGCCTACCGCGCGGTTGACCACACACATCACGATGGGCAGTCGCGCGCCGGAGGCCCACTGAATCTGTTCGTGCATGTACAAAAGACCGTTGGCGCTGGTGGCGGTAAAAACGCGCGCGCCGGCGGATGATGCTGCGATGCACACCGCCAGCGCGGAATGTTCGCTTTCCACCGGAATATATTCAGCCTTCATTTCTCCCAGTTCCACATATTCGGAGAGCTTTTCCGTCAGCGGCGTCTGCGGTGTGATGGGATAAGCTGCGATGACACCGGCACGGCAGAGTTTGACGCCGAGAGCCGCCGCGGTATTTCCGTTTTCGATCATGTACATGGCGGCTACTCCTTGTCCTTTTTTTGTTCTGAGAAATGTGCTTCGTCCACCATCGTGATGGCTTTGGTCGGACATTCTTCGGCGCAGATGCCGCAGCCCTTGCAGTATTCCAGATTGAACTGCGGCGGTATCGTCCGCGAAATAACGATTTCCGGGCAGTAAAGCCAGCAGATAAAACAGGCTTCCTTGTTGCGCTTGCAGGGGATGCAGAGACTTTGGTCCAGCACGGGACGTTCCACCCGCCAGGAGCCGGTTCTGCCGCCGTCGCCGGGACCGTGTTCGCTGTGCGATGTTTTTCTTCTGTAATTTCTGGTGCCCATGATCAGCCTCCCGTCACCGTTCGCTCGTAGGCGATTTTCGCCGCCAGCGAATTTTTCTGGGGTTTGCGTGTGCGGAATTCCTCCTCAATGCCCTGGATCAATATGTCCATGCCCAGCAGGGTCGTGGCCTTTTCCAGCGATCCGATGATACCGGTGTTGATCATGCCGTGAGACAGTCCCGCTTCCACGGAAATGGCTGTGACATCCGCGGTGGCCAGACGAAAATTTTTAAAATCATAAGTGTCGTGCGCCATCGGCGTGTTTAAAACAATAATGCCTCCTGCTTTCAGGCCGTGCGTGACATCCGCCTCGGCTAAAAGCAGATGATCGAGGACGACGACAATGTCCGGCGTTTCGATGGGAGACAAATCGTAGATTTTTTCCCTGGATATTTTCAGCGATGTCATCACCGGCGCTCCCCGGCGCTCCGTACCGAATGTCGGCGCCATGACGACGCCCTCATAGCCGGAGACAAATGCCGCTCCTGCGACGACCTTCGCCGCTGTGATGGCGCCCTGTCCGCCGCGTCCGTGCCAGCGGATTTCAATAAAATCCCTGTTCATGCGATATTCCTTACGTTCCGGGGTTGCCTTTCAGCGATTGAGCTTGGAGGACAAGCTTTTCTGGCATTATGGGGGAGGCTGCAAACAGGCTCCGGCCGTCTTTGCCATGCCGGACATTTCATATATACAAAATACTCAAAAAAACGCAAAAGTCAAAAAATCATTTGCACGGGATTCCAATAACACAAAATCGGCAAAGTTAAAAGTCGTCTTTACGGGGAAGAACAGATTCTATTTTTTCCATCAGCGCGAAAAGCGTTTTTTTATCCAGAGCCGAGACGGCAACCGCATCCAGCCTGCGGCAGAGATGTTTCAGCAGCTCCTTGTCGGCAACACGGTCGGATTTGTTCAGCACCCGGATCGTCGGCCTGTCGTGGATTTCCAGATCCGTAAGAATTTTTTCCACCGCCGCAATCTGATCCTCGAACTGAGCGTTGCTGGCGTCAATGACATGCAGCAGGATATCCGCTTCGAACAGTTCGTCAAGCGTCGCGCGGAAGGCGGTGAATAATTCTTCCGGAAGATCGCGGATAAATCCCACCGTGTCGGTGATGATGGCTTCCGTGTCCCGGGGAAAACGCAGACGCGCGCTTTTCGTGTCGAGTGTCGCAAACAGTTTGTCTTCCGCCAGGACGGAACTTTGCGTCAGCGTGTTGAGCAATGTGGACTTGCCCGCGTTGGTATAACCGACGATGGAAATAATCGGCAATCCTGTTTTTTCCCGGCGACCATAGCGCTGACGCCGTGATTTTGTGATGGTCTTTAAATCTTTGTCCAGACGATGAATGCGCTCGCGGACGCGGCGGCGGTCGATTTCCAGTTTGGTTTCCCCGGGACCGGTGCCGCCGATGCCGCCGGCCAGCCGGGACAGCGACGTGTCGGCATGCGTCAGCCGGGGCAGCCGGTATTTGAGCTGTGCCAGTTCCACCTGAATTTTCCCTTCCCGGCTGTGGGCGCGCCGGGCAAAAATATCCAGAATGAGCTGTGTGCGGTCGATGATTTTCAGGCCCGTAAAGTCGCTGATTGAACGCGCCTGCGCGGGTGTCAGATCGTGATCGAAGATGAGCATGTTGGCGCCGATCTGCGAAGCGCGCAGATCGATCGCGGACAGCTTGCCCCGTCCCACCATGAACCTGGGATCGGGCTGGGGCCGGTACTGAATCATGGAATCGAAAACCTCCACACCGCAGGTATGCGCCAGTTGAGCCAGTTCTTCCAGCGATGCGTCGGCGCCCGCCAGCGGATTTTTTTCAACCCGCAGCAGAATGGCTTTATTCGTTGCATCAATTTTACGCGATTGCTGTTTTTTTGCAAACTCATCCTCCAGCGCCTGAATGAAGGAAAGAAAATTAATTTTGATCTGGTGCGGTTCCTCCGGTTTCATGAAAAGCCAGTAGTCTCCCGCCGGATTTTCCGGAACCAGGTGCGCCCAGTGCAACAGGCCCGGTGATCCGTCTTCCCGGACGTCCAGCGCGCCGATGAGGTCCAGGCGCAGATGGGACAAGTCCGTCATATCTTCATCGGATAGATTTTCACCGTTTAAATGTGTGTGAATGAGGCGCAGTCCCTTAAAACGCACTGAAGAAGAACGGAATCCGTCCAGCGATGGAATGAATATGCTTTTGTAATCGCCGAGAATAACTTTGCTGATTTCGCCCTTGCGGCTGATCAGCAGGCCGATTTGCCGGTTGATTTCACGGGACAGCGAAGAGACCTGCCGGGCAAGATCATTCGTAATGATGTTTTCCGGCGGGATACCTTTATATCCGAGGCGCTCCAGTTGTTTGATGTGCGCCGCTTTTAATCCTGTCGTATTTCCGGAAATTTTGTTGATGGCAGTGGTCCTGTTAAAAATATTTTCACATCACATTCTTCGCGGCCAGTGGAGGATGTGATGCGTTGAAATTGCTTTACCACATTTTGCAGGATTTAGTCAAAAGATGTGAAGGGCAGTTGATGGTGAATAGTGAATAGAAAAAACGGTTCTGGATTCAAAATTCAAGATGCATCCCACCGAATAGGGGCTTGTTACCGGCGAGGGTCATTTCCTAATGTCGCTGCACTCCTAGGATAGTTCGGCTTACTAGATTCGGTGGCAGGCGTTTATAAAATGAAGTTCACAATCCCACTCCGCTTCGCACCAAGCGGGTCTCATTTCCTACGTCGTCGAAGATGCCCTTTAGGGTACTTCGCTCCTAGGATAATTCCACTAGCGCTTCAAGCGAGTGTCACTTCCCACGTCCCTGCGGGACTGGGATAGTTCGCTCTAAGATTATAGTCAAGGCTCATTACCCCACGTCGCTTCGCTCCTGGGGTAATTCGTCCAGCCAGATATTACTGCGATGTTGTTGATTCTTAAATTCAGGAATCCCGCTAAAGCGGGATAGTTCAACCATCAAGTTCTAGTGCGCTTCGCTTCT
>JAGOMJ010000036.1 GCA_017993615.1 Smithella sp.
TTTTTAACTCAGAATCCTTCTTTTGCATCGGGTTTAGCGCCGAATCTATTGTATGTCGGATGCGGTGCGCAGAGAAATGCGGGAACAGGGCGAGAGAAATATGAGGAAGTTCATATTATGTGGACCTTTTGCCGTTATTCGCTTGAATATCTGAACCTTTTACTATAAAGACGCGTTGATGATTGATTATGCAAAAGAACTGAATCCGGAACAGTATCGTGTGGTCATGGAAGAGGGCGGTCCGCTGCTGGTTCTGGCCGGGGCCGGAAGCGGAAAAACCCGAACGCTTACTTATCGAGTCGCCCGCCTGCTGGAAAGCGGCGTTGCGCAGGAAAACATTTTACTGGCCACTTTCACCAATAAGGCCTCTCATGCCATGCTCAGCCGGGTGGAGAGCCTGATTCACGCCGAGACGAGAAATATCATGGGCGGCACATTTCACCATGTTGCCCATCTGATTTTGAGAAGGCATGCGCATTACCTTGGCTATAAAACAAATTTTTCGATTGTGGACAGTGAGGATGCCCGACAGATCATTTCCACCTGTATGGCCGAATTAAAAATAGACCCGAAATTAAGCAAGTTCCCCAAGAGTAATATCGTAGGGGACATCATCAGCCTGTCTGTCAACACGGAAACTACCGTGGAAAATGTTCTGATGTCACGATACTCGTTTTTTCTCCATCTGATGGATGAAATTATTCAAGTTGCTTCTCTTTATGAACAAAAGAAGAGGGAGCTGGCCGTCATGGATTTTGACGATTTATTAAGCAATTGTCGCATGCTCCTTCAGGAAAACGCTGATGTTCTGAAAAATCTTTCCGGCCGGTTTCAGTATGTCCTGGTGGATGAATATCAGGATACCAATCTTATTCAGGCGGATCTGATCGATCTGCTGGCCTCTACGCACAAAAACCTGATGGTGGTCGGAGACGATTCCCAGAGTATTTACTCCTTTCGTGGTGCCGATTTCAACAACATCATTAATTTCCCCCATCGTTATCCGGACTGCAAAATATTCAAGCTGGAAACAAACTATCGCAGTACGCCGGAAATACTGCATCTGGCAAATTTAAGCATCACCAATAACGAAAAACAATTTCCCAAGGAACTCAAGGCTGTGCGCAAAAACGGCATGAGGCCGGTGATTGTTTCCGCGCAGAATGTTGTTAAACAGGCGGATTTTGTGGCCCAGCGGGTTACGGAACTGATGCGGGGCGGCGTGCCGCTCCGGGAAATCGCCGTGCTTTACCGGGCGCATTATCATTCGATGGAAATGCAGATGGAATTTGTCCGGCGCGACATTCCTTTCGATATGCGTTCGGGCATTCGTTTTTTTGAACAGGCGCATATTAAAGACGTAACGTCCTACATGAGGGTTCTGGTCAATCCCCGCGACGAACTGGCCTGGCGTAGGTTGCTGATCATGTATCCCAAGGTGGGCAAGGCCACCTTCAATAAAATATGGCATTATCTGAAGAAGGAAGACAATCCGCTGAATGCTGTCTTGAGCGAGGACTTCATCAAGGCGATGTCCAAATCCGCAAAACCCGGTCTGGAAGAATGCCGGAAAACGATCCGGCAGCTTCTCGATCTTCCTGAAAATGAACGGATTCCGGAAAGGATTATCGATGTGTTGTTAAACAGAGGCGGCTACCGGGTTTATCTTCAGGATAACTATTCCGATGCATCATCCAGAGAGGAAGATTTAATTCAGCTCGGAAATTTTTCCGCCCAGTTTCTGCAGATGGAGGACTTCCTCAACGAACTGGCGCTTCTGACCAATATGGCCAAAGAAGAGAACATCGGGGAAGAGGACGATGAAGACAAGGTTGCCTTAAGCACCATTCATCAGGCCAAGGGGCTGGAGTGGTCGTATGTTTTTCTGATCTGGTGCGCGGATGGCATGATTCCGTTGCAGAAGGCGTTGAAAGAGCAGGACGGCGAGGAAGAGGAAAGAAGGCTCTTCTATGTGGCGGTGACCCGGGCCAAAGATCAACTCTATTTATGCTATCCTGCCCTGGATTATACGCGTTCCTCAGGAGTTCTCAATATGGCTCCCTCCCGGTTTATCCGGGAAATCGCGCCTCTTTCAGAATACGATGCGGACCGGCCTTTTGAACAGTGGATGTTATGTGATGATTATTAAGAAATTGCACATTCAAAAAAGAGCAATATGTTTTTAAAAATCCTATCATCCTGGTCACTCTGGAATCCGAAAAAGCCGTCCGTAAAGTGAATGATCTGGGGCGGCGTTATCAAGCTTTTTATGTTGTAATTCCCGGGGTGTCCATTATATAAGTTGATACCGTTGTAACGTGGAGGGGGGAAATATGCGCGTTATTATAGTGGGCGCCGGAGAGGTCGGATACCACATTGCCAAAAAACTTTCCGATGAAAAAAGAGACGTTGTCTTAATTGACAAGGATCCGGGCAAGATCAGACGGATCAACGAAAACCTTGATGTCCAGGCTTTTCTTGGATCGGGCACAAGTCCCAAAATGTTGCGGCAGGCAGGCATTCAGGATGCGCAACTTCTTGTGGCCGCAACCGATATGGACGAAGTCAATCTCATTGCGTGCCTGCTGGCGCGCAACCTGAACAGATATGCGGTAAAAATAGCGCGTGTCAGAAATCAGGAATACCTTCAGGAAAAATCATTATTCAGCAAAGATCTTCTGGGCGTGGATCTGATCATCAATACCCAGTCCATGATGGTCGAGACCATTCTCAACCTTATGGATATTCCGGGCGCATCGGAGGTGATTGATTTTCTGGGGGGCGCCGTCAAGTTGGTCAGCTTTCTGATTTTCGAGGATTCCCCGCTGGCGGGTAAAAAACTCAGCGAGCTGAGCAATCAGGAAGGAAAATTGCTGGTTGGCGCAATCGTCAGGGGACATAAAATCCTTATTCCCAATGGCAATGATACCATTCAACCCATGGACCTGGTTTATTTTGTCATCAAAAAATCGGAATTAGACCAGACACTCTCCCGTCTTCACATGCCTGCCAAGCCGATGAGAAATGTGATCATTGTCGGAGCGGGAGGAACGGGCATGGCCGTGGCCAAAGCGCTCGATCAAAGACGTTTGAATGTCAAATTGATTGATCAGGACGGGGCCAAGTGCAAGGAAGCCAACAGGCTTCTTGAAAAAGTCGTTGTGATCAAGGGAGACGGCGGTGACCGGGACTTGCTTATCGAAGAGAATGCCCGCGCAATGGACATGCTGATTGCCGTAACCGACGATGAAGAAAGCAATGTCCTGATCTCGCTTTTGGCAAAGGAATTGGGAACAGCACGCACCATCACCAGGGTCAGCAAACTCAGTTACATGCATGTCGTCTCCAACGTCGGATTGGATACGGTCATCAATCCCCGCATGGCTGCCGTCCGCGCCATTCTGCAGTACATCCGGCGGGGCAAAATCATTTCCGTGGCTCCTTTAAGGGAAGAGCAGGCTGAGGCCATTGAAGCGGAAGCTTTAGAAACATCCGATATTGTCAATGTTCCCTTATCGAAGGTTGACTTTCCTCCCGGCGCAATCATCGGCGCTATTTTACGCGGGGATGCAATTGTTATCCCCACCGGCAGTACCGTGGTGCTTCCTCATGACCACCTGATTATCTTTGCCGTGCAAAAAGTCATCAACAAAGTGGAGAAACTTCTTACCGTCAAGCTGGAGTACTTTTGATGAAAACCGGTTTAATCGTCTACATGATTGCACTGCTGGTATTCTATCTCGGCGTTTCCATGTTTCTGCCGCTGTTTGTAGCGCTTGTGTATCAAGACGGCAGCGCCTTCGCTTTTTTTGTTTCCATCCTGATTGCATGTTGCCTGGGAGGCGTTGTCTATCTTTTTACAAGGGGTCAAAAAGATTTTCATTTGACGCATCGGGACGGCTTGGCCATTGTCACCTTTGGATGGATCGCCGCGGGGTTTATCGGGACGCTGCCGTATCTCCTTTCGGGATCGATTCCGGACTTTACAATGGCTTACTTCGAATCCGTCTCCGGGTTTACAACGACCGGGGCGAGCATTCTCAAGGACGTGCAACATTTGCCGCCCGCAGTACTTTTCTGGCGCGCTCAAACGCAGTGGATGGGCGGCATGGGGATTATCGTGTTATCCATCGCCATTCTTCCGTTCCTGGGGATCGGCGGCATGGAACTCTATAAGGCTGAGACGCCGAGTCCCGTTGTGGACAAATTAACGCCGCGGATTTCCAGCACAGCCAAATTGCTCTGGAAAATTTACATTTTTCTCACGCTTTTTCTGATTATTTTACTGTTGCTGGGCGGTATGCCGCTTTATGATTCCATCTGCCACAGTTTTGCTGCGATGCCGACGGGTGGATTTTCGACGAAAAACGTCAGTGTCGGATATTACCAGAGCAGTTATATCGATTATGTCATTCTCCTGTTCATGTTCATTGCAGGCGTGAACTTCTCGCTGCATTATAAACTGGTCAGCGGGCATCCGAAACAATTTTTCCGGGATCCGGAATTTCGCGTTTACCTTTACATCACCGTGATTGCCATTCTCGTCGTGTCTGCCAATATTTACGGGACGGTTTATCCCCGGATACAGGATGCTTTACGCTATGCATCATTCCAGGTTGTTTCCATCATGACAACCACCGGATTTGTAACCGCAGACTTTGAACAATGGCCTGTCTTTTCGCAATTGATACTCTTTGTCTTTATGTTTCTGGGAGGGATGGCCGGGTCAACCGCGGGCGGTATCAAGATCATGAGGATCATCCTGCTTGTCAAGCATTGTTATCTGGAAATATTCAGAATTATTCATCCTCATGCCACGACGATGGTCAAACTCGGCAGGACGCCGGTTTCCCAGACAATCATGAGAAGCATTTGGGGCTTCTTTATTCTCTATCTGGTCATTTTCATGATCGGAGCTATTGCACTGGCGGCTCTCGGCCTGGATATCATTTCAGCGCTGACCGCTATGGCAACCTGTTTAGGTAACGTCGGGCCGGGGTTGGGCAGTGTCGGCCCCATGGACAATTATTCGGTTATTCCCGTGACAGGCCAGTGGATTCTGATTGTGTCGATGCTGCTGGGACGTCTGGAAATTTACACCATTATTGTTCTGCTGATGCCTGCCTTCTGGCGCAAATAATGCCCGGCTGAAAGCGTTCGGTTCGCGAGGCCGTTGCGTTTTGTTTGAAAGATAAACATCTCTATCTGACGGAGCCGCGCCGGAGCAATGTTTCACGTCTTTACAAGACGCGGTTATGATCAATGGTGGCCATGCTTAGCTTTGGATTTCATTTCTTTGTATTCTTCATGCAGCGCGATGTGATCCATGTCCTCCATATCTTCCGCTCTCTTGACCCAGTCTTCGAATTTAATATCCACACCGAAAATACCCACCATCTCATCGTCAGTATTAAAAATAGGGGCGGAAACCGTGAAGCATAAAACACCGGTCATTTTGGAAATGAAGAAATCGGAGACGTAGACCTCGCCGGTGCGCAGGGGATTGATAAACCACTGCCTGTCGGACTGGTCGGTTCCCACGCCGTAATTTTCATATTTGGCGCGATCGGCGATATCGGTAATATTTCGTGTCGTTTTCCGGCCGTTCATATCCACAACGTAGGCAAATTGAACGGAAGGATATTCGTCGACGAATTTCTGCATCAGAGGTTCCTGTTTTGCCGTATCCATGGTTTTCATCAAGGGTTGTTCAATGATGTGCGTAACGGCGGCAACAGCGGCTTTTTCTGCAATGTATTTGATCTTTTCCAGCTCGGACATGAAGCGTTCCGGCAGGTAAAGACGGACTTTCTTTTCCATTTCTTCAGGCGATATGGAAGTAATGCGTCCGGATTCATACTGTTCCATAACCCACTTGTGAATTTTGGAAACACCGGGATGCCTCTTGTCCACCGTTTTATTGCCTTCCAGATTAAAACGCTGGTTGATCCAGAACGCAATACCGGCGTTGCCGGATTTGTCCGTGATGGTCGTGGTGATCGGTCGTTTTAAAATTTTTCGCGTATCAAAGATATTGTAAATTTCTTCGCATTTGATGAGACCGTCGGCATGGACACCGGCGCTGGTGACATTGAAGCCCGACCCGACAAACGGATAATTATGGGGTATCTTCACGCCGATTTCCTTTTCGAAATAGTCCGCAATATCGGTGATGACGGTGGTGTCGATACCGTTTCTTCCTTTCAGGGCGATATATTCTATAATTAACCCTTCAATCGGGGGATTACCGGTTCTTTCGCCAAGACCCAGCAGCGTGGAATTGGCGGCGCTGCAACCGAAAAGCCAGGCGGTGGTTGCATTGATCATGGCCTTGTGAAAGTCGTTGTGTCCGTGCCATTCCAGCAGATGGCCGGGAACGCCGGCGTCATGAATAAATGCATGGACAAGCTTGTCGACGCTGCGGGGAAGGGCGGCGCCGGGATAGGTGATACCGTAACCCATCGTGTCGCAGAGCCTGATTTTGATGTCGATGCCGCTTTCCTCCCGAAGCTTCATCAACTGCTGGGCAAAAGGAATGCAAAAACCGTAAATGTCGGCGCGGGTGACATCTTCAAAGTGGCAACGGGGAATAATGCCGAGGTCCAGAATGGTTTTGACAATTCCCAGATAATCATTCATGGCCTGGCTTCGTTTTTTGTTGAGTTTCAGAAAGATGTGGTAATCCGAGACGGAAGTCAGAATGCCCGTTTCCTTCAGGCCGAACTGCTTGACCAGGGGAACATCGTCCTTGGATGCCCTGATCCAGCTGGTGATTTCCGGATAACGCAGATTGAGGGCCATGCATTTTTCCACGGCATCTTTGTCCTTCTTGCTGTAGAGAAAAAATTCCGATTGACGGATGACCCCGTTGGGCCCGCCCAGCCTGCTCAATAACTGGAATATGGAGGCAATTTGTTCGGCGGTATAGGGAGGACGGGACTGCTGCCCGTCGCGGAAGGTCGTATCCGTAATGAAAATTTCCTGCGCCGGTTCCATGGGAACGGTTTGATGGTCGAAAACAATTTTACTGACTTCCGAATAAGGGAATATCTCTTTGTACAAATTGGGTTGGTCCACATCGACCAATGCCGCTTTTTTGATTTTACTTTTTTGCGCAGCCGTCGGTTTGTTCTCCTTCTTTATTTTAGCCATGTATATCTCCGGTATTGAATGTGTTCATTCCTGGTTTTGTAAGTCAGCGCGGCTCATACGAACGGTACAGACGCGCTGATTCTGCGTATGGGCATTTTGCTTAAACGATTTTTATCGATAACTCCATTAATTGTTCAATGCTGACTTTTGACGGCGCATCGGTCATCAAACAGGCGGCTTTCTGGGTTTTCGGGAAGGCAATGACATCGCGGATCGATTCCGCCCCGGTCATGATCATGGTCAGCCTGTCCAGACCGAACGCCAGACCGCCGTGAGGCGGTGCTCCGTATTCGAGGGCATCCAGCAGGAAACCGAATTTCAGCCGGGCGTCCTCGTCGCTGAGTTTCAGTGCGCTGAAGACCTGAGATTGAACATCTTTGTGGTGGATACGAATGCTGCCCCCGCCGATTTCCGAACCGTTGAGCACAAGGTCGTAAGCCCTGGCGCGAACCTTCCCCGGATCGGCGGTTAAAAGCGGCAGATCCTCCAGAAAGGGCGACGTGAACGGATGATGTGTGGAGACAAAACGTTTTTCCGTTTCCGAATATTCCATCAGGGGAAATTCCGTAATCCAGGTGAAGGCCAGCGCTTTGGGATCAATCAGTCCCAGTTTTTTGCCCAGATGAAGCCGCAAATTCCCCAGGGCATCGGAAGCAACTTTGGGTTTGTCTGCGATGAAGAAGATAATATCGCCCTCCCTGGCGTCCAGGGCATTACCGATGGCCTGCACTTCGTCGGGCTTAAGATATTTAAAAACAGGCGATGTCCAGTCGGCGGCGTTGATCTTGGCCCAGGCCAAACCGTTGGCGCCGTAAACGGCCACAACATCTTTCAAGCCGTCAAGGTCTTTCCGGGAAAGTACGGAGGCCTGTTTCGCTTTGATGGCTTTGACGACGCCGCCGGAAGAAGCGACTTCCGCAAAAAGCTTAAAGCCGGAATCTTTGACGATGGACGTCAAATCCACAATTTCCATGCCGAACCGCACGTCGGGATTGTCTTTTCCGTAGCGGCTGACGGCAGCGGCATACGTCAGACGGGGCAGGGGAAGGGCGAGGTCGATATCCAGGCAGCTCTTGAAAATAGCTTTCATCAGCCCTTCCATCATCTGCATGATGTCGTCTTCGGTAATGAAAGACATTTCCACGTCAATCTGCGTGAATTCCGGCTGCCGGTCGGCGCGCAAATCCTCATCCCGGAAACATTTGACGATCTGGTAATAACGGTCGAAACCGGAAATCATCAGCAACTGCTTGAAGATTTGCGGCGACTGCGGCAGCGCGTAAAACATGCCCTTGTAAATTCGGCTCGGCACCAGATAATCGCGCGCTCCTTCCGGAGTGCTTTTTCCCAGAAACGGAGTCTCCACTTCAATAAAACCGTTTTCTTCGAAATAGCGCCGCGCCGCCGCCGCCATTCTGCTGCGCAGAAAAAGATTTTTTTGTATCGCCGGACGGCGCAAATCCAGATAACGGTATTTCAAACGGATATTTTCAGAAATTTCTTCATCATCGAAGGAGAAGGGCGGCGTTTTGGACTCGTTCATGATGTCCAAATCGGAGACGAGGACTTCGACTTCCCCGCTTTTCAGGGACGGATTTTCCATGCCGTCCGGTCGCCTGCGCACCTTACCTTTGACGGCCAGAACAAATTCAGAACGGATTCGATGGGCTTCCTTATGGGCTTTTGCGTTATCGGGATTAAAAACCACCTGCACCATGCCTTCGCGATCCCGTAAATCGACGAAAATAACGCCGCCGTGATCGCGCCGGCGATGCGTCCAGCCCATCAAAACGACGTCCTGGCCGATCAGTGAAGCATCAAGATTTCCGCAGTAGTGTGTCCGTTTATCAGTCGTTAAAAATTCAGCCAAAACTTTTTACCTCTCCTTGATGATTTTTATTATGGATTCATGCAGGCCATCCATGGGAATATCCTGCTGTTGTTTTGTCTGCATGTTGCGCAAGACAACCTGTTTTTCTTCAATTTCCTTGTCGCCGAAAATGAGAGCATAGGCGCTGTTGAGCTTATCCGCTCGTTTCATCTGGGACTTGAGACTCTTGTCCGAGTAATCCATCTCCGCGGATAAGCCGCAAACTCTGAGCCGGTTGGTCAAACCGAAGGCGATATGCTGTGCATTCGCGCCCAGCGCCGCAATGAAAAGATCGGTTGTATAGGTATCCTTCCGGTTTTCCGGCAGGCAGGCGACCAGACGCTCAAAACCGACGGCAAAGCCTATTCCGGTTACGTCCGGCCCCCCCAGAAAGCTGACCAGGCCGTTGTAACGCCCTCCGCCGGCAACGGCGTTCTGGGCGCCCAGGATGCCGGTGGTGACTTCAAAGGCCGTCCGGGTGTAGTAATCCAGCCCGCGGACCATTCTGGCGTTGATGACAAACGGTGTCTGCAAATCGGCAAGAAACGATTGAACCTGTGCGAAATGCTGCGTGCAGTCCGAACACAAGAAATCAATGATCTGAGGCGCACCGGCAAGGGTTTCGGCGCAGGAGGGAACCTTGCAGTCGAAGACCCGCAGGGGATTGGTGTGAATGCGCCGCTGACAATCCGGGCACAGACGGCTTTGCCTGTCCTTCAGGAAATCGATCACCGCCTTGGAAAATTCGGGACGGCAGGCGCTGCAGCCCAGGGAATTGATTTCCAGTTGCAGATTGCGCAAACCCGCGCTGTTCAGGAAATGCATCAACATGAAAATCACTTCCGCGTCGGTTTGGGGTTTGTCATCGCCGAAAACTTCCACATCGATTTGATTAAACTGGCGGAATCGACCTTTTTGCGGCCTTTCGCGGCGGAACATCGGACCGAAGGTAAATAACTTTGTAACGGATTCGTTTGCGGACATGTTGTGTTCGATGTAAGCCCGGATGACCGACGCGGTGGCTTCCGGTCGCAGGGTGATCTGGTCATTGTCCCGGTCGGTGAAGGTGTACATTTCCTTTTCGACAATATCGGTGGTCTCGCCGATGCTTCGCTTGAAAAGTTCTGTTTTTTCCAGAATGGGGACGCGTATTTCCCGGAAACCGAAAGAATCAAAAATTGTTCGGGCCAGGGATTCGATTCTGCAGAAAGCAAGCGCATCGTCCGGCAGGATATCTTTAAAACCTCGAATTGCTGTAATTTTTTCCATAATCCCAACCAAATTTTTAAGGGTGCATTACTAACACATTCATGTCTTCTTGGCAACGAGAAAATAGGTTGAAGCAGGGGAAGGGGCAATGGATGCAATGAGAAAGAAATCAACGCTTTCGCACCGCACAAACGATTGCATCCTGGACGCATACATTTGTGTGACGGGAGGCGCTTCTTAACTCAAAACAAAGTGCTTTTCGCGGAAGAGCTTTATGCAGGCATCCACAACGTTTTCGTCATAAAGCACGCCTTTGTTTTTGGTGATTTCTTCCAGAGCAAAATCAATGCCCAGGCCGGGCCGGTAAGGCCTGTGGGACGAAATGGCTTCGACGACGTCGGCAACGGCCAGTATTCGCGATTCCAGAAGAATATCGTAGCCTTGCAGCTTTTGGGGATAACCGGTTCCATTCATTCTTTCATGGTGCTGCAAAATGGCATCGGCAACAGGCCAGGGGAATTCAATATCCTTGAGAATGTTGTAACCGGATTGGGAATGTGTTTTTATAAGTTCAAACTCAAGATTGGTGAGCTTGGTCGGTTTACTGAGGATCTCCGAAGGCACGGATAATTTCCCGATGTCGTGAATAATTGCGGCCGTCTCGATGAATTCCACAACGTCCATGCATAATCCCATTTCCTCAGCAATGGCCCGGGCCAGAATCGACACCCGTTTTTGATGACCCGTTGTATACGGATCCCGGGTTTCCACCATGGAGGCAATAGCGCTTACGGTTGCATCGAGCGTTTTCTTGATTTTTATAAAACTTTGGGAGCGTTCCTCTTCGAGTTGTTTGCTGACCGTTATGTCCTTTAAAAAATTCAGCGCGGCACGCTTTTTCTCCCATTCGATTACGGTGGTGTTTAGCTCCACCCATTTCACGGATTTGTCGCGGCAAACGATCCTGAAAGAGTAAACAGACGGTATGGCATCGCCTTTGATTCTTCTGTCGTGATAACCCCTGACCATGCCGATATCGTCCGGATGGATAAGATCGCTGAAATTCATGGAGGTCAGTTCTTCCATGGGATAGCCTGTATTGTTTATGGCCACGGTATTGGCAAAAAGGATTTTCATGTTCTGCGTGATCAAAATGGCTTCATTGGCGTTTTCCACAACGACGCGATAGCGCTTCTCGCTTTCCCGCAGGTTTTTTTCGGCCTGCTTGCGTTCGGTGATATCGTTGTAAAGGGCTTGAAATTGCATTTGGCCGTTCCACAAAACCTGCTTGCGGAAAACCTCCAGGTGGCGAATGGTCCCGTCCTTGCGGACAATGCTGACTTCATAATTCGGCGGAACATATTCGCCGTGTTTTCTCATTTCAATCCGTTTTTCGTATTCGACAAAGGTTTCCGGCGTATATCTCTGCAGATGGGAAATGGATTTCAACTCATCGATGCTATCGTAGCCGAACATGTTTAAAATTTCCCGGTTGGCATACAATAACTCACCGTCGGACGTGACAATACGTACGCCCAGCGGAGATTCATCGAGCGAATTGCGGAAATTATTTTCGCTTCTTTTGAGCATGTCTTCCATGCTTTTTTTATCCCGCCTGATTTTTGCTTCGGCGATTTCCCGTTTCACGGCGACAGAAAGCTTGGCGAGCTTGTCTTTCATGACATAGTCGTGAGCGCCGGCCTTCATGACCTCGACGGCCGTTTCCTCGCCGATGGCGCCGGAAACGACAATAAAGGGAATATTCGGATTGATTTCCTGAGCCAGTTTCAGGGCGGCCGGCGCACTGAAGCCGGGCATCTTGTAATCGCACAGGATCACGTCCCATGTTTTTTTCTCCAGAGCGTTTTTCATAGCGTCATGCGTATCCACTCGTTCCCATTCAGGCTGATAACCTCCGCTGCGCAGTTTCCGTAAAACCAGATTGGTATCGTCATCGGAATCATCCACAATCAGGACGCGAAGCACTTCATTCATATTCGTTTCTCCCTTAATTTATGCAATGCAATCATCTTTTGTCTTCCGTCATCCAACGGCCTTCTTCCAAATGTGTTTTATGCAGGCGGGGGATAGCCCAGCGTAAAATAAAAAGTGGCGCCTTGATGGGGAACGCTTTCCGCCCAGACGGTTCCTCCGTGACGGCTGATGATTCGCCTGACCGTGGCCAGCCCGATTCCCGTTCCGGGAAATTCTTCGATGTTGTGCAAGCGTTGGAACGGAGCGAAAATTTTATCCACATACTCCATGTCGAAACCGGCGCCGTTATCCCGAACGAAATATACTTTTTTCCCGTTCTGCTGCGTTGAGCCGAATTCAATTTCAGCGTCCGTCTTCTTGCCCGTAAATTTCCAGGCGTTGCCCAGGAGATTTTCAAGTACAATTTTTATTAATCTCGAATCGGCGTAATCGGTGAGGGAATCCGGTATGGTCACCTTTACGGGACGGTCGGGATGGGCTTTGCGAAGTTCATCAACGACCGTCAACGCAATATTGGAGAGGTTGATATCGGCTTTATCAATTTCCGTGCGCGTTATTCTGGAGAGTTTCAGCATGTCGTCGATCAGCTCGCTCATGATTTCGGTCGCTCTCCTGATTCGGCTGATATAATCTTTGGCCTGATTATCCAGCTTATCGCTGTAGTCCTCAACCAGCGCAAGGCTGAATCCCTCGATTGTTCTTAACGGCGCCCGCAGGTCATGCGATACGGAATAAGAAAACGCCTCCAGCTCTCTGGTGCGCTCCTGAACCTTTTCTTCCAGGGATTCGTTCAGCCTGACAATTTCCATCTCTGCTTTTTTGCGTTCGCTGATATCTAAGCCAATGCCGAGAAGATAATCCTGGCCCGAGACGGTAAGTTTGACGCCGGTAAAAAACATAAAAAGATGATCCCCGTTTTTAGTGATCATACGTGCCTCGGCGGAAGAATATCCCTTGGTCATAACGTCGGATATGCCTTTTTTAATGTTTGATGTATCGGGTTCCAGGCCGCCGAACCAATCCATAACATATTTTCCCTGTAGTTCATCTCCGGAATAGCCTGTTAACACTTCAAACTGCCTGTTCCACTGCACCAGATGTCCGGTGTCGTTATAGAGATAAAGAATGCCGGGAACGCTTTCGAGAATGGCTTTGTTCATTAACAGGGTCCGTTTTAATTCTTCTTCGGCCTGTTTGAGGGAGGTGATATCTTCCAGCATGCCGAGTTGGCAATAAGCTTTGCCCTCGGCATCAGGAACAAAGAAACCGCGATCCCTGATCCATACATAATGCCCTTTTCTGTGTTTCATGCGGTATTGCGACTCCCAGAAGCCGCAGGCTTTTTCGGCTGCCTCCAGAGATTGAATCGTTGCATCCCTGTCGTCAGGATGCAGGAGGATTTCCCATTGTCCGAAGCCGCCGCTGATTTCTCCCATATCGTATCCGAGGACGTTTGCGATACTGGAGCCCCAGATAATCCGGCCGGTGGATAAAGTATATTCATAAGCCACTTGTCCGGAGGCCGCCACAATCAGTTCATACCGCCGCATCCATGATTGCAGGGATTCCTCCATCTTCTTGCGTTCCGTTACATCCATCCCGAACGCTAAGATGCCGGCAAACCCGCCTTTTTCAATAATCGTGCTGTTTCTCCATGAAATCAGGCGTTCTTCGCCCGATTTTGTCACAATGGGATTTTCCATGGATTCCGGCAAATCGCCGCGTAATCTCAATTTTTCGAATGCCTCCCAGACATAGGGATAACGGTTTTTCGGAACGATCAGTTCAAACCAGTTTAAGCCGGCAATGTCTCCGGCCCGGTAGCCGGTGATCTTTTCCCCGGCTTCATTCAATGAAACGACGTTGCCTTCGGTATCGAGAACCACGATCAATGCATTGGCCGTTCTGAGCAGTTTTTCAGCGTAATTCCTCGACTCCAGTAATTCCTGTTGAATTCTTTTCCGCTCGGTGATGTCATGAAGGCTGACGGTAATAAATTCGATAACATCATGATTGACAATATTGCTTCCCGATATTTCAAAGGTGAGCCAGGTCCCGTCTTTATGGCGGATGCGAGTTTCCGTTTTTTGAACGGGCGCATTTTTATCTGTAAACAGAATCTGGAAGCAGTTCATTAAAACCTCCAGATCATCGGGGTGCACATTCAGAAAGGTATCCTGGCCGATTCGTTCCTGTTGTTTATATCCGAGAAGTTTTTCCACGGCGGGATTTTCATAAAGCATCGTGCCGTTTTTATCCACCAGCGCAATAATGTCCGAGGATTGCTCGGCAAATGAACGGAAACGCTTTTCTTCCCGGAGCAGTTTTTCTTCTGCAACTTTTCTTTCGGTGATGTCGGTACCCACACCCAGGATATGATGTTTACCGCCGATATCGAATCTGACCCCTGTGTAAAGCATGGGAATCAATCGTCCGTCTTTCGTTTGAAGGTTGGCCTCCACGTTGGAAGCCGATCCACGGGTCATGATGGTATCGATGCCCGCCTTGATGTTTAATAAATCGTTTTGCCGGTCCTTAAACCAGTCCAGAACAAAACTGTCTTGGATTTCATGGGCGTCATAGCCGGTCAGGATTTCGAATTGTTTGTTCCAGTGTACCAGACGTCCGTTTTCATCGATCAGATAAAGAACCCCCGGAATGCTGCTGAGAATGGCTTCGTTATAGGCCTGAGCCTGTTTTAATTCTCTTTCCGCCTGTTTGCGTTCGGTTACGTCGTGAACAATAGAATGCAAAACGTAAGAGCCATTCCTTCTGACCCTGCTGGAATATACCTCGACGTCTCTGATGGACCCGTCGGCGCGGCGATGACGGAATTCAAAATGGACCTTATGTTCCCGCATAACCTTATCCATCTCGTGCTTGATTTCGTCAGGGGAAAGAATATTGATTTGCGAGATTTTCATCTGCTTCATTTCTTCCCGCGTCCAGCCGTAATAGTTGGCTGCAGCGAAATTTGCATCCAGAATCGCTCCTGTTTCGGGATCCATGATGAGTTTGACCGCCGAATGGTCTTCAAAGAGTCTGCGGTAATTATCCTGCGTTGCCTTGAGACTTTCCTGAATGTTTTTTTGATCGGTGATATCCGCATTGAACCCGTGCCAGACAATGGTGCCGTCGGGCAGCTTTTCAGGTGTTGATTGGCCCAGCATCCATTTAACAGTGCCGTCGGGCAACTGCACCCGGTATTCGTGCTTCCAGTCGGTCATATGTTGAGTGGAATATTCGATGGAGTTTAAAAAATCGTCAACGTCTTCCGGATGTACGGCATGTAAGATCGGAGAATAATCATGAGCGACATCTTCCGGAAAACAGCCGAAAATAGTTCTAATTGCATCGGTGGAAAACGGCAGGCAATACGTCCCGTCCGGTTTTTTTACAAACTGGTAGATCATTCCGGGCACATGGGCGGATAATTTTTTGAATAAAAGATCGCGCTGTTTCAGGGCCTCTTCCGCCTGCTTGCGCTCGGAAATATCGCGGATGATCATACTCGTCAAGGGGGTGCCTTTGCGATCCGTGAAAATCACGGAGGAAATTTCTCCCTCGAATTTCGATCCGTCTTTGCGCACAAAGGTCAATTCACCCCTAAACCGGCCGGTTTGCTTGCGTTCTTCAAGAGCGGCCGGCAAACGCGGATCATTCAGATCCATAACGCCGGGTCTTCCGGCTCGGCGGATATCTTCTTCGGTGCGGCCGAACATTTTGCAGGCAGCGGCATTGGCCGAAAGGACATCTCCGTCGGGGATGGTCAGCAAAATGGCATCCGTGCTGTTGTCGACAATGGAATGGTATTTCTTTTCGCTTTCTATTAACTCATCCTCCATGCGTTTGCGTTGCGTGATGTCTCTCGACAAACCATGAAGACCGGTCAGTTTCCCCTGCTCATTTCGAAGCCCGCTGACGGTTGTTTCCAGCCAGCGGGTCGAGCCGTTTTTGTGATAATATTCAAGAGTCAGCGTGACGTTTTTTTCCGGATTGCTTTTCCCCTGTTTTTCATCAGAAAGTTCACGATCCATGATGTTTACGGCTGCCGCTAAGGATTCAGGCGTCAGTTGCTCTTCAACCGTCTGGCGCAATCTTTCTTTCGGGGTGAAGCCGAGCACTTTCTTGACGGACGGGCTGACATACGTTGTTCTCATGCTCATATCCATCGTCCAGACAATGTCGCTCATTTTTTCCGTGAGCATTCTGTACAGACTTTCGCTTTCGCGCAATGCAGCTTCTGCCTGTTTTCGCTCGGAGATGTCTTCAATATGGACCATCACCAGATCGGGGGGCACAAAACTGTAAGAGGCCTTGATATAGGTTCCGGGAATAAAGCGTTCCGAGAATAATTCTTTTTTGATGGTTGTTTTTTTCGCAAAGCAGTCCTGTATGTCCTTTAAAATATCCGGTCGTTTTTTGTATAACTGGCGCGCTGTCTTGTTGATAAATTTTTTAACCAGACCCTGGGAGAGGGCGAAGGCCATTTTATTGAAATCGATCAGGACGAAGTCTTTATCCTGTTTCTGCCAGGTGAATATTGCCAGGGGGCTTCCCTGATATTGCGCTTTAAGCCGCATTTCACTGGCCTTGACAATTTCCCAGGCCTGTTTGAGTTCGGTAACGTCGTTAATAATATGGACAAAGCCGATGATGGCGGTATTTTTTTCATCGAAAACAGGATAAGCGGTGACGTTAAAGGTTCGTCCTTTGGTCTTAAGCTCCATCTTTTCCGGTTTCCGGGACCTCGACGATTTGACAATCGGGCATCCCGGGACCGGTTTTGCCGTCTTGTGAATAATTTCCCAGCAGTATTTCCCGATGATTTTTTTTCCGGAAACAGCAAACATATCCTGCATGGCCCGATTGCAACGCAAAATGCGCTGGTTCCGGTCAAGCAAACAGATGGCATCGGTCACCGCATCAAAGGCCGTTTGCCATTCACGGGCGATGACTTCATGAATATCCCGGTCGAGAGAAAAAGATTTTTTCGATTCTGTTTTGGCCGGTTTGCTTTTTGAGGAGTTTGATGCCTCCTTTTTTAAAGCCGGCGAAGATTTGGATGAGGATTTTGTTTTGCTGCTCGTTTTTTTGTTTATAAGGATGCTTTTTTGTGAGGTCTTTGATTTTTTTTTCATGGCGTAATATCCCTTTTGTCGATTGTGTAATGTGAAGGTTTTTCAGCAAAGAACGCCGCCGGCACAATGTGATCAAAGAACGGGTTTCCTCAAGGTCCTAAAAAAGAAAGCACAAACAAAAAACGAGATAAGTACATCATTTACTTGAAAATAATTATAGGCTGATAATTTATAAAGTCAACGGATTTGTTGTTTTTCGGGAATGTCGGCAGTCTTTTGAAAAAAGGTTTCCGTGCGCAGATGATGTCCGTCAGTTTTAAAGGTTACCGCACCGTCGCAGTCCGTGCGAAAGAGATATGCCCCGGCACGGCGATATCTCTCCACAACACCAGGATGGGGATGCCTGAAGACGTTCGATCGTCCCGCGCTGACAACGGCAAAACGGCAGCCGACGGCCCGGATGAAATCGCTGCTGCTGGAATGATTGGATCCGTGATGCGGCACAACCAGGACATCGCTTCCTAAATCGGCGCCGGAGCGGACAAGAATATTTTCCACCTTCGAAGATATGTCGCCGGGGAACAAAAAACTGACATGGCCGTAAGTTATTTTCATCACCATCGATAAATCGTTTTCGTCGTTATGGGAAAGCGCCTTCCCGCCTGGATCGACATGATCGGGGGGCCAGAGAATTTTAATCCGGACGCCGTTTACGTTTTTCTCGCCGGCGGTTACTCCAAGCAAAAGGGTTTTGATCCGGTTTGTTTTAACGGCGCTCTCCCATTCCGGGTAGATGTCCGGATTTACGGGTAATGCCGTTTTCCAGATTTGTGAGACGTTGAAGTGGTTCAGAATATAAATCAGTCCCAGCAGGTGATCGGGATGCGGATGGCTCAGAACGACCGTTTCAATGCGCCGTATTCTTTGCTTGTGCAGAAAAGGTGCGACAATGCCTTTTCCAACGTCGAAAGAACTTTTGGAAAAACCGCCGCCGTCAATCATCATGTTTGTACCTTTCGGAAACTGCACAAGTGCGGAGTTGCCCTGTCCGACGTCGATGACCGTTACGGTCAGGTCATTGGAGATCCTCTCGCGGAGTGTCAGATAAGCTGCGTTGGCGCCGATCATGACAACAATGAAAATCAAGGCATAATTGATGAAGGCAAAGCGGCTGGATGAAAAGTGTAAACGATTTTTTTTCTTCCTGATTTCGTCAATCCATTGCACCGCAAAAAAAATCAATAAGTAAAATAAGGCGATTTCCATCAGCGACGGTTTAGACAGGGAAACCGACGACCAGGTAAAATCGGCAAGATGATTGATGATGTTGACTGAAATCCGGGTGGCGAAGGCCGCCAGTTGGACAAAGAATCCGGCAACGACCTCGGAAAAAAAGGCGCTCAGAATAAAAAACATGGCCAAGGCGAGGGTCAGGGTGCCCAGAAGAGGAACGGCAATAAGATTAGCCGCAATCGTCACCAGCGACACACGGTCGAAATAAAATACGGTCAGAGGAAGCGTGCCCAGTGTGGCGGCAATACAGACCATAATGGTCATGTAGAGATACCGGAAGGGACTTTGCAGCCATGACGGAAGCGGGAGGTTTTTATGCTGAATCAATCCGTTCAGTCGCGGCGTGATATAGATGATGGCCAGAACGGAAACGAAGGAAAGCTGAAATGAAATATCAAAAAGCGCTTCGGGCGCAACCGCCAGAATCATCAGACCGGCAATCGCCAAGGTATTGTAAAGATCTTTTTGCCTTCCGAAGATCAGCGCGAGCAGAAAAACGAATGCCATGAACGTCGCCCGCATTACCGTAACCCCCATGCCCGCGATAACGGCATACAGCAGGACGATCACGAAAGAAAATCCTGCCGCAATTTTGACGATGTTGAATTTGAGCATCAGGTATTCCGATGATTTTAAAATCAGAAAAATCAGCACAAAAAAAGAAGCGGCCACCATGCCGACGTGCAGGCCGGAAATGGAAAGAATATGCGACGTTCCGGTCTTGCTGAAATTGTCCCTGATAACGGACGGGATTTCATTTTGATTGCCGAGCGTCATCGCTTCGATAATGCTTTTTTCCGGCATCGGGGCATGGTTGCCGATGATGCGTTTGAGATAAAGCCGGAAGGATTCGATCATTCTATGAACGCCGAACGAAGGTTGTTTTCTCAACAGAATGATATCAGAGGCGTCGTGGATATATCCGGAAATATAAATGCCCTGCAGGTTCATCAGGCGCTTGTAGTTCAACGCTCCCGGATTGTTGAAATTCTCTATTTTCCTTAAAGACGACTGAAAACGGATGAAGTCTCCTAAGTAAAAGGTCAGGCCGGAGGGAATGGACAGACGGACAGCCCCGAAGACCGGACGATATGTTTTATCTTTTAGAATGCGCAGAGGTTGCACGATGAGAACATTTTTATCGGCATAGGCGACGGGACTTTCAGAAACAAAGCCTTCAACGGTGATTTTTCCCTCGTTCGCATAAGAAAGAATGTGGGGCCGGCTTTCGGGAAAGTGAAACGCCTTTTGGATGTTGAAAAAGCCCAAAAGAAAGACGGCCAGAAAGATAAAGACAAAACCGGCCGGCAGCCATTTTTTCCGGAGACTGACCAGGATAAGGATCAGGGTGACAACGGCAGCGGCGCACAAGCTGTAAAACGGAATGATCCAATAACTGCCGGCAAGGATGCCCGCAATCATGGCGATCAAGAGAAGAATCAACGGTCGGCGCATAATCGTTTTTGACTTTCAACCGCATGCATGAAATATATTAGCGAAAAGTGCTAAAATATTATAATATATTTCGCAAATGTTTTTTTTGAGGAATCTGCATGACGACATCGAATAGGGACGAGTCCGCAAACGGGAAGAATAAACGCAGGATTTTATCGTTAATCATCTCCAGGATAGCGATTACCACGCTTCTGCTTGCAATTACTGTTTTTATCGATACCCGTAGGCAGTTGTTCGGCATCCCCTATGCCGCGATTAACGTTTTTTACTTCATCGTTGTTGTTATTTATTTATTTTCCTCTCTGTACATCGTTTTGTACAAACTCAAGATCAATTACCTCTATAATTTATACCTGCAGATAGCGATCGATATTGTTACCGTTACGTTTCTGATTTTCATGTTCGGCAACACCCAGATTGATTACTCCCTTTTTTATACGCTGATCATTATTTATTCAGCGCTCTTTCTGGGACGGAAAGGAGGCCTGATTGTCGCCTCCATTTCCAGTATATTTTACGGGATATTTCTGAACCTCGAGTTTTATAAATTGATGCCGAGCCAGTCTCTCATTAAACTGGATTACGACATGAACGCGGCCGATGCGCTGACTAACCTTGTCGTGCGCATCACTTCTTTTTATGTTCTGGCTTTTCTGGCCAGCTTCATTATCGAACAGGAAAAAAAGACCTCCAGCCTGCTGGAGGAAAAGGAATCGGAATTCAATCAACTGGATTTGCTTTTCCGAAGCATTGTGGAATCGGTTTACAGCGGGGTCATGACGGTGAATCTGAATAACATCATCAAAACATTCAATACGGCGGCTGAAGAAATCACCGGGTTTCCCCGCACCAGGGTTCAGGGGCTCAATATTCAAAACATCTTTCCCGAATTTCTGCCCTATCTGAACAAGGAAACCATTGACGAACAAGCCAAGGCGAGAATTGAAATCATTATTCAAGGCAGAAAAAAAGAAAAAATCAATCTGGGTGTGTCCGTATCCCCGCTGATCGGAAAATCCGAAAAACAGATAGGCAATATCCTGATTTTCCAAAATATTACGCAAATCAAGCAAATGGAAAAGGCTCTGGAGAAAAACAAAAATATGGCTTTAATCGGGGAGATGGCCGCAGGCTGGGCGCATGAGGTCAGAAATCCGCTGGCGGCGATTACCGGTTCAATTGAGCTGTTGAAGCAGGGACTGAATCCGGACGGAACCAATAAGCGCCTCATGGAAATTGTCCTGCGGGGCAAGGATCAACTGGAAAATTTTGTGCGGAATTTTTTGATGCTGGCCAGGACCGTTCCGGCAGCCCGGGAAATGGTGGATATCAACCGGATCATCGATGACATTCAGGAAGCTCTCCAGATTGACAAGGACTGGAACGACACAATAAAAATCAAAAAAATATTATCCGGAGACGTCAGCGTTTATGCCAACAAAGAGCAAATAAGACAAGTTTTGAATAACATCATCAACAATGCAGTCGAGGCCATGGAAGAGGGCGGTTTGCTGTCCATTGGAACCCGAGTGGTCCAGACGTCGGGTAAGAAAAAATATGCGGAAATTGTCGTATCCGATACCGGATGCGGTATCAAAGAAGAGGATTTAAATAAAATATTCGAGCCTTTCTTTACCAAAAAAACAAGGGGGACCGGTTTAGGGCTGGCCATCGTCAATCATCTGGTTGAAGGCTATAAGGGAAAAATTGAAATAGAAAGCACGGAAGGCAAAGGAACCCGGTGCCGTTTACTGTTGCCGGTTGAAAAGGATGAAAATTTGTGATTTAGAATTTGACAATGCGTTGTTGAGACAATGAGGTCGATATGGCAAAGATTTTGATTGTTGATGATGATCAGGGCATGAGGGAAATGCTTGAAATCATGCTGCAGAAAGAAGGGTATGATGTCACCAGCATCGGCGATCCCGTGAAAGCAGTCGATTTATGCCGGAAAAAAAATTTCGATATGGTGATCACCGATTTAAAGATGCCTAAGATCGACGGAATTGAATTTCTCAAAAGCGTCAAGGATCAGAGGCCGGAGACCATCGTTATTCTCATCACCGCCTATGCTTCCGGAGAGACGGCGATCAACGCGATGAAAGAAGGCGCGTACGATTATGTGGAAAAGGGACGCAGTCTCGACGAACTCAAAAAGGTTGTGCGTGCCGCGTTGATGAATAAAGGCCTGATCAGCGACGATCCCGCGGAGCAAAAATGCACCGGCGCCACGGAATCAAACCATGCCTTTTGCGGCATGATCGGCACAAGCCGGGAAATGCTCAAAATATTCAACACGATTAAAAAGGTTTCCGACACGCCGGCGAACATTCTGATTCTCGGGGAAAGCGGGACGGGCAAGGAACTGGTTGCCCGCGCCATTCATGAAAATTCTTCCCGGTCTAAAATGCCGTTTGTCGCGATCAACAGCGGCGGCATACCGGAAAATCTTCTGGAAAGCGAGCTCTTCGGATACATGAAAGGGTCTTTTACGGGAGCTTATGCCGACCGGCAGGGGTATTTTGAAATGGCCCGCGGCGGAACGATTTTTCTCGATGAAATCGGAGAACTATCGCCGTCTCTGCAGGTCAAATTGCTGCGGGTGGTTCAGGAAAAGACATTCCGTCGCATCGGCGGTGCGGAAGACATTAAAGTGGATGTGCGCATTATTTCCGCGACCAATAAAAATCTTCAGGAAAGGGTGAAGAAAGGGGACTTTCGCGAAGACCTTTATTATCGCCTGAACGTTATACCGATCTTGATCCCTCCGCTGAGGGAAAGACGGGAGGATATCCCGCTGCTGATTGATACCTTCATCGAGAAATACTCAAAAATGTTCGGGAAAGAAATCAGAACCATTTCTTCGTACGCGGTGGAGCTTTTATTGAATTACGACTTTCCGGGCAATATCCGCGAACTGCAGAATATCATCGAACGCGGCGTTGCCATGGAAAGCTCCAACATCATTCTGCCGGAAAGCCTGACTTTCGGAGCCCCAAAATTCGATGTGGATATTTCAGACCAGGGCATTGATTTGAACGCGGAACTGGACAAAATCGAGAAAACAATCATTGAAAAGGCATTGCAGAAAACAAAGGGATCGAAGAAGAAAGCCGCCGAGCTTTTAAATGTTACGTTTGATTCCCTGCGGCATCGTATCGAAAAACTGGGTGTGGAATCGTAAATGGTGGTATTAAGAAAAATTATACCGAAGCCTTCTTTTTGCTTGACTTTTCAATAGCGTTTGCTCTATATGACTCCACATTGGGAGTTTAATGAATATGTTAAGGATTTATTTTTTTAAAAAGGCAGTCTTTTTTTTCTTTTTTAGCTTTATACGTAAAGTCTGCCTGATAGTATCATGACCATCCGTAAGTGGTAATGAACCGTGGGCAGATAAAAAGCCCACGGTTTTTTTTTGCCGTCATCAGGACGGCCGTTTTAAAAAAAGAAAGAAGGGGAGGGGAATAAAAATGAAAAGCAGAATTTTAATAGCGATTTTATCAGCAGTTTTTTTGATCGCCGGCGCCGGAAGCTTGCAGGCCAAAACCATCAAGGTCGGAGCGGCGATCAATTTGACCGGTCCGGCTTCAACCTGGGGGCAGTTTCACGAAAAGGGACAGCGCGATTATTTCCGTTACGTCAACGAGGTGAAAGGCGGCGTTTATGGAAACAAAATTGAAATGATCACGGTGGATACCGCTTACAAAGTACCGGAAGCGCAGGCCGCGGTAAATAAATTCGTTCTGCAGGACAAAGTGGATATGATTGCCACATGGGGAGCCGGCGAAGGCCTGGCGGCTAAGCCGATCATCCAGAGATACAAGGTTCCAGCCATCAATTATTCCACCAGTTGGGAGATTTTGGAAAAACCCGTTGATTATATGTACCTGCCATTCGGAAGTTACAAGATGGATTGCCATGCGGTTTTTGAGTATATTAAGTCCATTCATAAAGGGAAAGATGCTCCCAAAGTCGGTCTTCTAACCTACAACAACGCCTACGGCCGTTCCATCCATGCGCCGAGCAAAGCATACGCGAAACAACTGGGCATCAATCTGGTCGCCGTTGAGGAATTTCCTCCGAAAACGGTTGATCTGAATACGGAACTTCTCCGTCTGCAGAAGGCGGGCGCGCAGTATATTTTTATGCAAATGCTTCCGTCCGCAATTATCACGGCGTTCAAAAGCGCCGACCGCATCAATTACAATCCGGTATTCCTGGGCACCTGGACATCGACGGATCCCGACTTTTTCAAAATGGGCAAGGGACTGATTCGCGACCGGCTGGTCATTCAGTTTCCCGGAGGATTGCCTTCCGACAAGTCCAAGGGAATGGCCGTCATGCAAGAACTGTGGAAACGGTATAAAACCGTCAGCAAATTTGATGCGTCCTACTGGGAAGGCGTTGTTGTCGGCATGATTATGGAACGTGCCTTTATGCGTGCTTATGAGAAAAGTAAAAACATTAATCCGGCAACAATCAATGCGGCGATGGAATCATTCAGAAACGAAGATTTCGGCGGTTTGGTTCCGGCCATTACCTATACAAAAGACAATCATGGCGCTTCGTTTACTGCGCGGATGGTTAAAGTGAAGGAAGACGGAACGTATATTCCGCTGACGAATTTCTACGTTCCCGGCAGAGATAAAATCAAGCTGCTGGGCAGTAAATAAATCATGATGGCACCAGGCGTGATCAGAACCTTGATTCTGATCACGCCGTTTTCTAAAGAAGAGGTTTGAATGAAAGCGTTTCGCAGCCGGCCGTCGATTATGATCAACCGGCGGGAAGAGAACAAGAAAGCCGAACTGGCTATTCAGAACCTGCGCCTGAGTTTCGGCGGTGTTGTTGCCGTCAAAGATGTTGATCTGCAGGTTCATACCGGTGAATTGATGGCGATTATCGGTCCCAACGGAGCGGGGAAAACGAGCCTGCTCAACTGCATCACCGGTTTTTACCGCGCTCAGCAGGGTAAAATCGTCTTCAACGGGAAAGAGATCACCCGTCTGCATACGCACGAACTTGTCGGCGTGGGCATCGGCAGGACTTTTCAGAATATCGAGCTTTTTCCGGGCATGACCGTTCTGGCCAATATGACACTGGCGAGGCATATTCATTGCCGGTACAGTTTCATAAAATCATTTCTCTTTTCCAAATCAGTCCGGGATGAAGAAATCCGTCACCGGCAGGTCCTTGAAGAGATCATCGATTTTCTGGAAATGCAATCCATCCGGAAGCAGGCGGTCGGTTCTCTGCCTTACGGCATGCAGAAGAGAGTTGAACTGGGACGCGCGCTGGCTTTGGAGCCGAAGCTGCTGGTCCTGGATGAGCCGTTTGCCGGCATGAACATGGAAGAGAAGGAGGATATGGTGCGCTTCCTTCTGGAGCTGAATCAGCAATGGGGCTTGACGATGATCCTGGTTGAACATGATATGTCCATCGTCATGAGTATTTCCCAGCGGATCATGGTTTTGAATTTCGGAGAGAAGCTGGGTGAAGGAAACGCTGAAGAAATCAGCGCAAATCCTGAAGTTATAAAGGCTTATCTCGGCGAGTCCGAAGCAATGTAAATATTTTAAGGCGTTTTAATTTTGAGCAAGGGAACATCACATATCACGAAACGCAATCTGACATTGCCGCAGGTGTTAATGGAAAATGCCGCCGTGTACGGTGATGCAAAAACGGCTATCCGGGAAAAGGCATACGGTATCTGGCAGAAATACACCTGGGCGGATTACGGTCGCTATGTTCGGATGACGGCGGCCGGATTGGCAGCACTGAATCTCAGGCGCGGTGAAAATCTGTGCATGGTCGTCCATAATCATCCGGAATGGCTCTTTTCGGAACTGGCCGCGCATGTCCTGGGGGCAACAACGCTGAATTTGTTTACATCATCCATTGCCGACGAACTGGCGTTTTCAATCAAAAGGATCAACTCACCCGTTGTGGTGGTTCAGGATCAGGAACAGGTGGATAA
>JAGOMJ010000079.1 GCA_017993615.1 Smithella sp.
ACGGCGTGATGGCCGCGCGGATCGCGGCGCATATTGCCGATATTGCCAAAGGCGTTCCGGGTGCTTTTGAGCGGGACCGGAAAATGTCCGAGTGTCGCAGGAACTTTGACTGGCAGGGGCAGGTGGAAATGTCCATCGATCCGGAAAAAACATCCGCGCTCCTGGAAAAAAGCAAAAGCGCGAATGAGGAAGGCTGCACCATGTGCGGTGAATTCTGCGCGATCAAACTGGGAAAGAAATAAACCAGGTCATCACGAGGAAGCAAGATTGATCCGGACGGCGGACGATCATTCCATCGAAAAACATCGCGGCGCGAAGCGGGTTGTCGAAGGTCTGCAGCGGGCGGGTTTTGAAGCCTATTTTGTCGGAGGCTGCGTTCGGGATTTTGTTCGCGGCGTGTCTCCCGGCGACTACGACATCGCCACATCCGCCCTGCCGGATCAGGTCATCCGTCTTTTTGAACGAACCGTTGCCGTGGGCGCCAAATTCGGCGTGGTGGTGGTCCGCGAGGGCGGTTTTTCCTACGAAGTGGCTACTTTTCGCAGCGACGAGGGGTACGAAGACGGACGCCGCCCCACGCAGGTGCGCTTTTCATCGGCCAGGGAAGACGTCCTGCGGCGGGATTTTACGATTAACGGCCTGTTGATGGATCCTGAAACGAACGCCATCATCGACTACGTAGGCGGCCGCGCCGATATCGGAAAGAAAATGATCCGCACGATCGGCGATCCGGGGGTTCGTTTCAATGAAGACCATTTAAGAATGCTGCGGGCAATCCGCTTTGCCGCCAATCTGGATTTTTATCTGGATGACGGCGTCCGGGACGCAATTGCGCGCCATGCGGCGAAAATCCGGGAAATCAGCGCCGAGCGCGTGCAGGAGGAATTGAATAAAATCCTCACAAGGGGCGGAGCGCGCAGGGGGTTGGAATGGATGGCCGAGACGGGCCTGCTGAAACAAATTCTGCCGGAAGTGGACCGGATGAGGGGGGTCGAGCAGCCGCCCCGTTTTCATCCGGAAGGCGATGTCTGGCGGCATACGCTGATCATGATCGAGATTCTGTCGGGGGAAAGCAAACCCGAAGCGGATGCGGCGCTGGCCTGGGGAGCGCTTTTGCACGACGTCGGCAAGCCCGTCACAAGGACGGAAGACGAAAACGGCGTGCATTTTTACGGGCACGTGAAGCTGGGAGAATCCATTGCTGACGATGTGATGCGTCGGCTGCGGTTCTCACGAACCCTCCGGGAAAACGTTCTGGACCTGATTGGCCGGCACATGGCTTTTATGAACGTACAGAAAATGCGGCCCGCCCGCTTGAAGCGATTTTTGCGGATGCCGAATTTTCATCTGCATCTGCAATTGCACCGGCTGGATTGTCTGGCCAGCCACGGGATGCTGGACCATTATGCGTTCTGTCAGGAGCAGCTGCGAAAGGCGGAGCCGGAAGAGCTGCATCCGCCGCGTTTGCTGACCGGAGATGATCTGCTGGCGATGGGGTACGCTTCGGGAAAACGGATGGGGGAAATGCTGCGGGCGTTGGAGGAAGAGCAGCTGGAAAACAGAATTCATGACAGGGAAGAAGCGATGGCATTTGTGCAAAACCGCTGGAAAGTGTAACGCGGCGTCGCGTGGAAAAGGGAAGATGAAAAAAATCTGCTTCAGACTGGCGGTTCTTCTGCTGATGGGGTTGCTGATGCAGGCCTGCGCGGGCCGCGAAGCAAAAGTGTATCCCGCCGCGCCCAGGCCGCAAAAAAAACAGCTGGCGGCGATGGGATACACCATTCAGGCGGGCGCTTTCGCGCGGGTGGAAAATGCCGTGCGTCTGACGGAGAAGCTCAAAGACCAGGGTCTTCCCGCCACCTATTTCAGGGCGGCCGAAGGGTTGTTCAAGGTGCGATTCGGGAATTTCGCGACGAAGGAGTCGGCGCGGCTTCAAGCGCAGTCGCTCAAGCAAGCGGGCGTGATTGAAGAATACTATATCGTATTGCCGGAAGATTCCGCGGCGGCCAAACGCAGTCAGTACGGAACGGATTATTTACGGGAGTCGCTGGTGAAAACCGCTCACGATTTTATCGGCGTGCCGTATCTGTGGGGCGGCATTTCCGCCAACAGCGGCTTTGACTGCAGCGGGCTGACCATGACGGTCTATCAGCTCAACGGTCTGGATCTGCCGCGGCATTCACGAACGCAGTATGACGCGGGAGATTCGATTGCGCGGGAGGATCTGCAGAAAGGTGATCTGGTGTTTTTCGACACGCGCGGACGCGGAAAAGTTTCGCATGTGGGCATTTACATCGGCGCCGGCAGGTTTATTCATGCGCCGTCCAGCGGGAAAAAAATCCGCATCGACGCGCTGTCCTCCGATTACTATGCCCGGCGCTTCGTCGGAGCGAAAACATATCTCTGATCCGAAAAGCCTGAAAGCCTCTTCATCAAAGGGTTTCACGGTTTCATTCCGTCGTGTTTTTTCCGCGGCGCTCTTGCCAGAATTATTTTCACAGTCCTTTCATCCGAAAAAATCTTTTTTGAAAAAAAATAAAAAAAGTAAATATTTATTATAGTTTTTGTTGACCGAAAGAAAAAAATAAAGTAATATTAAGCCGCATTTGTAAGATTACGGATTCTGAAAAGAAGAAGTAAACTCAATTAAAGGAGGCTTAACCCAATGGCAGCAACAGCAAAGAAAGTCGTGAAGAAGGCCGCAGCAAAGAAACCGGCAGCGAAAAAGAAAGTCGTGAAGAAGGCCGCAGCAAAGAAACCGGCGGCAAAGAAGAAAGTTGCGGCAAAGAAACCTGCGGCGAAAAAGAAAGTCGTGAAGAAAGCAGCCAAGAAGTAATATCGATCAGCTATCCACATTTAAAGAGCAGGAGGACGCAAGTTCCCTGCTCTTTAAATATCTGCTCCGCTCTATTTTTTATCTGACGCCCTTCTGCGTTCAGAGGGGATTCATAACCCGAGAATTCATTTTCAGCATTGACAACGGCAGCCATCCGTCCGGGGGCTTGTTTTTGATGGAAGCGGATCACGAGCTGGCTATTGACAGAATCCGCAAAGCGACATATAGCGGAGACGTAAAAATGATAGGAGAAAAGGCAGATTCCATGCTGGAACTAAACAAAGTGTATTTCACCGTGACCGACAGTGATGGAAGCGGCGGTGTGCGCAACATTATTGACGGGATTGATTTCACGTTTGACGACGGGAAATTTTATGTGATCACCGGGCCAAACGGCAGCGGCAAGACGACATTGGCAAAGTTAATCATGGGCATCAACCCGGTAACCGGCGGCGACATTTTTTTCAATGGACGGAATATTTCCACGCTGACGATTACGGAGAGGGCCAAAGCCGGCATCGCTTACAGCTTTCAACAGCCCGCCCGCTTTAAAGGCATTACGTTCCGCGATCTGCTGACGGTGGCCACCGGCATTGAAGACGAAGGCCAACTGCTGGAGATTCTCGGCCGGGTGGGCATTTGCCCCCTGTCCTTTCTGGATAAGGAAGTGGATGCCAGGCTATCCGGCGGTGAAATCAAAAAAATTGAGCTGGCGACAACCATCGCCGCCAACCCCAAACTGGCGATTTACGATGAGCCCGACACGGGAATCGATTTATGGACGATCGGCCCGATGGTGAGTCTTCTGAAAAAGGAGCTGGCTGAAAATCGCACCACCACTATCGTGGTCAGCCATAATAAAGCCTTTTTGGAGGCGGCGGATACGGTGATCATCATCAACGAGGGCAAGATCGTTTATAACGGAAGCCTGGCGGGCGCCATGCCGCTTCTGGATGATTTGAGCGTGTGTACATATCGCAACAGCTGTGAAGGAGATCATGATGCTGGATGCTATCGATAGGGCATTGTTGAAAACCGTCGCCGAACTGGAGGAATTGCCGAAAGGCGCCTACAATATACGAAAAAACGGCAAACTGCTGGACCGCCACGTGTCGGCCAACATCAATATTGAGACCAACGAAGATGAAACCGGCATTATCATCAAAATCAAACCGGGGACGAAAAATGAGTCGGTTCATATTCCCGTGATTTTAAGCCAGGCCGGTCTGTATGACGTCGTGCAGAATGCCTTCATTATCGGCGATGACGCCGAAGTCACGATTGTTGCCGGCTGCGGGATTCACTGCGGATCGTCCGAACCGGAAGGACACGCGGGGATTCACGAGTTCAAGGTCGGGAAAAATGCGAAGGTGACGTATGTCGAAAAACATTACGCGTCCGGAGAAGGCACGGGCCGCCGGACGCTGAACCCAACCACCAGAGTGTTTCTGGCCGAAGGCGCGCACGCGGAAATGGAATTGACGCAAATCGGCGGTGTGGATGAAACCAGTCGCATCAATGAGGCGGTTTTGGGGCCGGGCAGCCTGCTCTTGATTACGGAGAGGGTTCTGACCGACGGCGAACAAACGGCCGTATCCACCAATACCATTGTTTTGAAAGGCGCGGGAAGCCGGGCCAATATGATTTCACGCTCCGTGATGAAGGGCAATTCCAAACAGATATTTTATGCGACCATCGATGCGCAAAACCAATGCTTCGGCCACATTGAATGCGACGCAATTATCATGGACAACGGAACCAATGAGACCATGCCGTCGCTGAAGGCCGGTCATCCCGACGCGGAATTGACTCATGAAGCTTCGATCGGCAAGATTGCGAATGATCAGCTGACCAAACTGATGAGTCTGGGATTGACCTATGACCAGGCCGTGAACCGGATCATTCAGGGCTTCCTGAAATAACCTGCCTGAAAAAACGTATTGCCTGAATTTGCAACATCTTCTATAATGCCGCGCAAATACGATCATCCGCCAAAGGGGGTATTCATGGATAAAAGAATGAACGCACTGGCCTTTGCTTTGGAAAACGAAGAAAAGGAGCGTGAGTTTTATCTGACCCAGGCACGGAAGACCAGGAACATGGCCGGGAAAAACATGTTCAAGCAGATTGCCGATGAGGAAAAAGAACATTACGAAATGTTGAAAAAACTCCATGCGAAATGGGTGGAGAAAAAGAAATGGCCGGCCACGATTCCCCTGAAAGTGCAGCCGTCTTCAGCCGGGAGTGTGTTGCAGGGCATGTCCGGGAAAAAGTCCGCCCGCATTACCGGCACGGAAGCTGAACTCAAGGCGGTCCGCACGGCGATTGATTTCGAAGCGCGCGGCGTGGCCCTGTATTCCAAACTGGCAAAACAATGTGCGGATGCCAAAGAGGCTGCGTTTTTCGATATGCTCGCGCAAGTGGAGCGGCAGCATCTGCTGTCGCTGAAGGACACGGAAGAATTTCTGGCCGATCCGGCCACCTGGTATCAGCA
>JAGOMJ010000080.1:0-2190 GCA_017993615.1 Smithella sp.
CTGGATACCGGCCTGCGCCGGTATGACAAACAGGGAGTCATTCGGGGATGACACTATTTGAAAACACAAGGGGTTAGGAGAAGACGTTATGGGAAAAACAAAACAGGGGAAACCGAATAAGTTGCAGAAAACCAAAACAACCGGCAAAAAAGGGAAAACGGTTAAAGGGGCAGCGCCTGCGGGTCGAAAAAATCCGGTGGTGCCGCTCACCGCCGATGAGATTTATCGCCAGCTCTTCAATCTGTCGCCGAATGCGATTGCGGTTTTTAAACCGGAAGACGGAACGATCTGCAATGTCAATGATTTTTTGTGCCAGGGATCGGGCTATTCACGGGAAGAGATTATCGGCAGGACCAGTCAGGATTTGCAGTTATTTTCTCAGGACATCCGCGAAAAAGCGCTGGCGTGTATTGCCAAGGACGGTTGTTTCCGGGGCCTGGAAGTCCAGCACCGGTTAAAGGACGGTTCAATGGTCACTTGCCTTGATTCGGGCGATCTGGTCAAAATCGGCGATGAATATTATGTCATTGTGGTGGCGCAGGATATTACGCACATTAAGAATATTGAAGAAGCTCTGCATAATGAACACAATTTAAACAAGGCGATTATTAATAATCTGCCGGGGTTGTTTTATGTGATTGATGAATATTTCAGGTTCCAGCTCTGGAATGATAATTATACCCGCATCACCGGATACACATCCGACGATTTGCGCCGGATGTCGGCGCTGAATCTTGCACCGCCCGATAAACGCAGCAGTACCGTGGAAAAGATAAAATCGGGATTTGATATAGGAGAAAGTTCCGGCGAAGGCGAGATTGTCTGCAAGGACGGCAGCTTTAAAACATTTTTGTTTAATTCGAGAATCATCAATTATAAAGGCAAGCGCTGTATGATGGGCACGGCGATGGATATCACGGATAAAAAGAAATCCGAAGAGGATCTGAAGCGCTTTGCCGAAAGTCTGGAAGATGCCAATATCGCGCTGCGCGTGCTGATTAATCACAGTAACAACGACAAGAAGATGCTGGAGGACAAGCTGCAAACCAACATCAACGATCTGGTGATGCCTTATATCGACAAGCTCAAGAATATGCATCTGGATGAACGCAGCAGAAAATTTATCAGCATTCTGGAAACCAATCTCGGCAGCGTGCTTTCGCCTTTTATGACGGATCTGCGGGAGTATCATAAAAAAATGACGCCGCAGGAAATGCAGATTATCGATCTGATCCGCAAAGGAAAAATTACAAAAGAAATTGCCTCCATTCTTAACGTCTCGGTGAACACGATCGCGACGCACCGCAATAACATCCGCAAGAAGCTCAACCTCAGGAAAACCAAAAGCAATCTCCGGTCTTATGTGAGAAGCATCAAATAAATGTGTATTTTTCTGTACACGTTTTATCATCAAAATTCCATGTGTCTGCCTTGTTGAAATATTATTCTGTTTGCCGTATTGCTTTAAAAGTTTTCTTCATGTGATCGTGAATGGAACAGGGGATTGTGCCCTGCGGATGGCCCTTTCCTGGGGGAAATCAGGAGAAGATATCTCCTCCATTTTTGTGTTCGTGAACCAACCTTCCGCAGGGCCTTTATCATTACATTTTATCCAATTTGTCGTACAGGGAGTCGTTGGAATGCGGGAAAGAAGAAAAGAGGAGCGGTTGAAAATTTTAAATTGGGTTTCCGTGTCGGTGGTTTCCGAAGAAACGCAATGTTCCGAAAGAATAATTCCCTTCAATTACAGCGAAAATATTTCGTCGTCGGGTATGAAAATCCGCGGAAGTGCGTTCCTTCCGGTCGGCACGCGGGTCAAAATTGATTACCGCATGAATTCGGGCTCGGATAAAACGATTACCGTTACCGGGAAAATTGTCTGGATAAGAATGATTATTGAAAATAAGTATTACGAGGCGGGGGTGGAATTTGCGCAACTTTCGGATGAGACCGCCGGAAAGTTGAAGGATTATATTCAGAGTAAAATCGATAAAAAAGATAAAGCGCCTTTCAAAGTCGACTTGGATCATAAATAGTTTATGGTTCATGCAAAATAGTTTTCAGTTTTACGTTTTACGTTTTAAGTAAAAAACGGGTTTATGGTTCATGGTTCAAAGTACCGCTGTCCTTCCCTCATGCTCCGTACCACTGTCATTCCCGCGTGTACCGTACCACTGTCATTCCGGCGTG
>JAGOMJ010000080.1:2290-5327 GCA_017993615.1 Smithella sp.
CCCATTCGGGAATGACAAAAGAATCTGTCATTCCAGGATGCTCCTCTACATGACATATTTATATTTTATTTAAAAAGACACGTTATGTTGCTTGTTAAAATGTGATATGTACACTCATTGCTTTAAAATAATCTAAAACATTCAAAGTCAAATCTGTAAGGATCATGTTGATGACGGAAGTGCTGGTCACAGGAGGTACAGGATACATCGGAAGCCATACGGCGGTGTCGTTGATGGAGGCCGGATATCGGCCGGTCATCGTGGATAATCTTTCCAACAGCGAGGCGTCGGTTGTCAAATGCATCGCCCGCATCACGGGAAAGCAACCGCCTTTTTATAAACTGGACCTGCGCAACGCCAACGCGCTCAACAAGGTTTTTGAAAAGCACAGGATCGATTCGGTCATTCATTTTGCCGGTCTGAAGGCGGTGGGTGAATCGGTTGACGCTCCCCTGCTCTATTACGAAAATAATATTATGGGCGCGCTGTCGCTGTGCCGGGTCATGGCGGCCAACCGGGTGAAGAAAATTATTTTCAGTTCGTCCGCGTCGGTTTACGGGGAAGCAAATATTATTCCGGTGACGGAAGACTGTCCGCCTGCCCCGACCAATCCGTACGCCCGCACCAAGCTGATGATCGAACAGATTCTGCAGGATAGTCACCGGGCGGATCCCGCGTGGCGGATTATTCTTTTGCGCTATTTCAATCCTGTGGGTGCGCATTTCAGCGGGCTGATCGGCGAGTCCCCCCGGGGAATCCCGAATAATCTGATGCCGTTTCTCAGTCAGGTGGCCGTCGGCCGCCGTCCGCACATTAATGTTTTCGGCAATGATTATCCGACGCCTGACGGCACCGGCGTCCGCGACTATATTCATATTATGGATCTGGCGGAAGGCCATATTGCCGCATTGAAAAAAATAGAAAAGGCGGCGGCGCCCAAAGGACAAAAGCCGCTGATTGTGAATCTCGGAACGGGCAAAGGGTATTCCGTTCTGGAGATGATCCGGGCGTTTGAAAAATCGTCCGGTCAAAAAATACCGTATCGCATCGCCCGGCGGCGGCCCGGCGATGTGGCAACGCTTTATGCCGATACTCAACTGGCGCGCAAGGCGCTGGGCTGGAAGGCGAAAAGAAATTTGGCGGATATGTGCACCGATGCGTGGCGCTGGCAGTCTTCGCATCCCGAAGGGTATGCCGGTTCCTCCGCACGCCCGGTGAAAAAAAATCCGGGGTAAAGTTGAAGCGGCAATGTTTGCCGTAAATGTAACAGAAAAAGTATAAGATTCGATGTAGGTGTGTGGCAGTATGGAAGCTTTTTCGACATTGTTGTTGTTGTTTGTGTGTTCTTTGTTTCTTTCTCTTGTTTTAACGCCTGCGGTGCGAGCGCTGGGGATCCGGCTGGGCGCGATGGATATTCCCATGGAGCGCAAGATGCATACCGAACCGATACCGCGCATCGGCGGCCTGGCTGTTTTTCTTTCCTTCACCATCACGGGCATGCTGTTCAATTTCTTCCACCCGTTCATGGGAGATTTATACGTGCTGAATTTCAGTTCCTTCATGGGACATCTGGGCGCCGTTGTGATTTTGAGTTGCGGCCTCTGGGACGATTTCCGGCGTCTTAATCCCTGGACGAAATTATTGGTTCAAATCCTGGCGGCAACATGCGCCTTTATGGGCGGCGCAACAATCAATAGTTTTTTGATCGGAGGCGTCGGCTTCGAGTTTAATACGTACGGCAGTTACGCGATCACGGTCTTCTGGTTTTTGTTGTTTATCAACGCCATCAATCTGATCGACGGGCTGGACGGGCTGGCCGGCGGGCTGATTGTTTTCACCTGCATTGTAATGACAGTTTCGACTTTCATGCACCAGGATTATCTTTCCGCATTTTATTTTGCCGTGCTGGGCGGATCGGTGCTGGGATTTTTGAAATATAATTTTAATCCGGCCACCATTTTTCTGGGCGACGGCGGGAGTTATTTTCTCGGCTATACAGTGGCCATTCTGGCCATCCGCAGTTCCGCAAAATCGCATGTGGGCATTTTAATGTTGATTCCTCTGCTGGCGCTCGGCATTCCGATTTTCGATTCCATTCTGTCGCCGATCCGCCGTTTTATGCTCGGCAAACCGATCTTCCATCCGGATAAAGGGCATATTCATCACATCATGATGAAGATGGGGCTTTCATCGCAAAGGGTTGTCTACATGATTTACGGCATCACGATGGCGCTGTGCATCCTGGCTATTATGATCATTATTTTGCGCGATCAAACGTTCGAAGGGCTTGTTCTCGGCGGCCTTCTTTTGGGAATGCTTATTCTGGTGCGCAAGCTGGGTTATTTCGAGTATCTGGCTTTGGACAAGTTCCAGGGCTGGTTTCAGGATGTCACGGATGTGGCGGGCTTCAGCCAGAACCGGCGCAGCTTTCTTGCCCTGCAGATTGCAACAAGCAAGTCCAAAAATATGGATGAATTGTGGCACAATATTGTCGAAGCGATGGAGATGCTGAAATTTCATCACGCAAAACTTATGGTGATCGATGAACCTGTCCGCGAATGGACGATGCCGGAAGACGGCGAACATGCTTACTTCTGCGCCCCCTCTTCCGAAGCGGACCTGGACGGGATGCTCAGGTTTGAAATTCCGCTTAGAGAATACGGCTCCGATACGTTTATGGGCAAATTGATTTTGATCAAAGATCTGAAAAAAGGGTTTTTGAAATCGTACACGATACGCCGTGTTGAACATCTGCGCCGATCATTGATACCGGTTTTGAAAAAACTGAAACTCAAGGATGGGTGATGGTGAAAAAAAGTTCAATGTTCAAGGTTCAAGGTTAAAAACACCGCTGCTGTCCCGATGCGTTACGCTTCGGGGATAATTCCCAATCCCGACACGTCGTGGATTGGATAGTGCCCTTTAGGGTATTGGGGGTAAATCCAGAAATAAATAATGAGTCACCTCCTCGTCTTCCCGGCGAAAGCCGGGAACCAGGAATGAATAATACTGGATACCGGCCTTCGCCGGTATGACG
>JAGOMJ010000037.1 GCA_017993615.1 Smithella sp.
TCTTTGCCATGTATACTCTCTATGATGATGAGGCCAGCATTCTGACCAAATATACGGTGGAAAAACTGAAAGCCAAAAAAATCGGATTCCTGTATCAGAACGACGCATATGGCAAGAGCGGCCTCAAGGGCTGCAAGGCTCGCCTGAATACGTATAAGATGAAACTTGTCGAAGAGATATCCGTTGAACCCGGCGAAAAAGATCTTTCCTCGCAGATGTTGAGACTGAAAAATTCCGGCGCGGAAGTGACTTTTCTGTGGGTCAATCCCACCTCCGCGGCAATCGCGCTGAAAACTGCCGCCACCATCGGATTTAAACCGCAATGGATTTCTTCCGACACGTTGATGGATTTTCCGCTGATGAACAAGATTACCGGTGGGTTGTGGGAAGGCGTCATCACCGGCGGAATCGGCCTGCCGACCGATGTGGATCATCCGCTGATGAATAAATATCGCGCGGCTGCCAAGAAATACGCACCTGAAGAGCGTTTCGGCGTTTTCTACACCGCCGGCATTATGTTTGCGGAACCGTTGGTGGATGCGCTCAAGCGGGTCGGCCCGAAACTGAGCACGGAAGCCCTGCTGCGAGAACTCAATAAAACAAAGAATTTCCAGGGATTGGGCGCCGTTGTAAACTGGAGCCCGACAGTGCATCAGGGTTGCGATTCCATTCAGATTCTGAAATGCGGTCCGAATTCCAGCTATATTATTCTTCAGGACTGGACATCTAACGAACTGGCAACGTGGAAGAAAAAGTAACATACCAATATCGCCGGAGGCGGGGGATGCCCTGCCTCCCACCAAATATTTTCGTTGCCAATAACGATCAGCAGGCTCGCAGTGTATGGCGCATTTTAAAGTGGAAAACCTGAACATCTCCTTCGGCGGCATCCGGGCTGTCAGCGATGTCAGCTTTGAGGTTGAGTACAATAAGATATTTTCGATCATCGGTCCCAACGGAAGCGGAAAAACAACGATTTTCAATATCATCAGCGGCATTTACAAACCTCATGCCGGGGAAGTTTTTCTGGATAATGAAAACCTTGTCGGCCTGCGTCCGGACACCATTGCCCGCAAAGGTGTGGCGCGCACGTTCCAGAACATACAGCTTTTCGGTAACGCCACTGTCATGGATAACCTGATGTTGGGACGCCACATCCATATGAAGACAGGAATCACGAGTGGCGCTTTCATGTGGGGGAAACGTTCTTTCGCCGCGAAAGAAGAGCTCAAACACCGGGAAATCGTGGAACACATTATCGACTTTCTTGATCTCCAGTCCCTGCGAGATCTTTTTGTTTCCAGCCTTCCCTACGGCAAACGCAAACTCGTGGAACTCGGACGAGCGCTGGCGTTGGAACCGAAAGTTCTGCTGCTGGACGAACCGTCCGCCGGCATGAACACGGAAGAAAAAGACGATCTGCGCATCTGGATCAAGGATATTCAGGAAGATTACAAAGTCACCATTCTGCTGATCGAGCATGACATGAATATGGTGATGGGCATTTCCGACAGGATTCTGGCGATCAACCAGGGCGTGAAAATCATCGAGGGAACGCCTCAGGACGTGCAAAAGAACCCCGAAGTCATTGCCGCGTATCTGGGAGAGGAGGAATAATGCTCTCGGTTAAAAATATCGAAACCTGGTACGACTTGATTCGGGCACTGCACGGCATTTCGTTCGAAATCAAAGAAGGCTCCATTGTGGCGCTTCTCGGCAGTAACGGAGCGGGCAAAACCACCACCCTCAAAACCATCATGCACCTTTTGGATGACGATCAGCCGGAAAAAGGATCTATTGAATTTCTGGGTAAAAGGATCGACCGAATGGACACGGAGGAAATTGTCCGGCTGGGTATCAGCTATGTGCCGGAAGGACGCGAGGTCTTTCCCGAGCTCACTGTGATGGAAAACATTCTCATGGGCGCCTATACGCGCAAAGACAGAAAAGGCATCCAGGATGACATTGACGGGATTCTCAAACAGTTTCCCATATTAAGCGAGCGCAAAAATCAGCAGGCCGGACATTTGAGCGGCGGCGAACAGCAGATGCTGGCTATCGGACGGGCGCTGATGAGCCGCCCGAAACTGCTCATGTTGGACGAACCGTCGCTGGGACTTTCGCCCTTATTGACCAAAGAGATTTTCAGTATCATTCAAAACATCAATCAGAAGGGCGTAACGATCTTTCTTGTGGAACAAAACGTAAACATGGCACTCAAATATTCGCATTACGCTTTTCTCATGGAAAACGGGCGCATTGTCCGTGCGGACAGACCGGAAATTTTAAGAGAAGACGACGACGTCAAAGAATTTTATCTGGGCATTGCCACGGAAACATCGGTCAAAGGCTTCAAACGTTATCGCCGCAAAGTGCGTTTCCGCTGAGGTATACATATGACTGAAAACGACATCAAAACTCTTCCTCAGGGGCTGAAATGGCTGGTCGACAAACAGCCGGACAGGGTTGCCATGCGCATGAAGGATTACGGCATCTGGCACGACATTAGCTGGAGACAGTATTATGAAAACGTGAAGAAAGTGGCGGTGGGATTGTACGCGCTGGGCGTCAAGCCCTTCGATCACGTGGCCATTGTCGGCGAGAATAAACCCGAGTGGCTTTTTTCGGCCATGGGGGTCATGTCGCTGGGCGGTATCTTTGTCGGCGTGTACACGACCAATCCTACGGCGGAATGCGAATATGTTGTCGGGCATTCCGAATCGGTGGTTTTTTTCTGCGAAGATGAAGAACAATTCGATAAGGCTCTGGCATTTCGCGAAAGAACACCGCGCCTGAAAAAAATAATCGTCTGGGATATGGAAGGCCTCAAGCATTTTGACGATCCCATGCTGATGAGTTTTGAAAAGCTTCTGGAGCTTGGGGAAAAGATCGATAAGGAAAGACCGGGTCTGTATGAAAAGATTGTTGCCGGACGAGAGAGCGAAGATACCGCTTCCATCATTTATACATCGGGGACAACCGGTCCGCCCAAGGGCGCGCAAATCTCCCATCAAAATTATTTATGGATTGCGCGTCAAAGCCAGAAAATTACCAAACTGAGCGTCGATGATGAAACCATTTCCTTTCTGCCGCTCAATCACGTCTATGAACAGATATTCGACTTGATGATGCATCTCACAACGGGGCATATCGTCAATTTTACCGAAAACACCGACACGGTCATGAACGACCTGCGCGATGTTTCTCCGACCCTCTTTCATGCGGTCCCGCGCATCTGGGAAAAGTATCATTCCGGTATTGTCCTGAAAATGGCCGATGCCACGTGGTTAAAACGCACTGTTTTTAATCTGGCCTTTAAGATCGGAACAACATACAACGGTTTCAAACTGGCCGGGAAACCGATCCCCTGGTATTTATTCCTTGGTTATCAATTGGCGTATTTCAGCGTTTTCTGGAAACTTAAACAACGCCTGGGATTTGACAAGGTGCGGCTGGGATTTTCCGGAGCGGCCCCCATCTCCCATGAGGTACTGAAATTCTTCCAGAGCATCGGCATTCCGATCCGTGAAGGTTACGGGCTGACGGAAACGACCGGCATTACGCACATGTCCGACGAGGAACATTTCAAAGTGGGAACCGTGGGTCGCGCACTGCCGGATTCCGAAGTGAAAATTGCCGAAGACGGTGAAATCCTGATCAAACACGGTGGAATTTTTCAGGGATACTTCAAGGAACCGGAAGCCACGGCGGAAGCGCTGGAAGGCGGATGGTTCCATACCGGCGACGTCGGCGAAATCGATGCGGAAGGTTATCTCAAAATCACCGATCGTAAGAAAGATTTGATCATCACCGCAGGCGGCAAAAATATCGCGCCGCAGTATATCGAAAATCTGTTGAAATTCTCGCCCTATATTACAGACGCGGTGGTTATCGGCGATCGGCGCAAGTACATCACCGCTTTAATTGTCATTGATGAAGAAAACGTCGTCAAATACGCACAGGACCATAAGATCCAATACACAACGTTTGCGAGCCTAACCCGTGCGGAGGAAGTGATCAGACTTATTTCCGACGAGGTGGAAAAGGCCAACAGGCAAATCGCGCGCGTGGAAAACATCCGCAAATTCCATTTGCTCGACAAGAAACTCTACACGGAAGACGGTGAAGTTACTCCGACCATGAAAGTAAAACGAAAATCCATCTCTGCGCAATACAAAGATATCATCGAAGCCATGTATACAGAAGACCCATAATACCGCTGCCGCGCTGTTTTCCGGTCATTCATCCTTTCTCTCTTGTTTTTTATCACCCGATATTCCAAAATCGTTCCTATCAGCCACCGTGCAAGATTTCCAGATCCAGTTAACGCGGTTGATATTTCTCTTTTTTTAAATTAAGGAACAGTGTTATGATACTTTCAACTTGTTATGAAATAAGTCGGCTATGAATTGTTCGGAGATTCCTATCATGAAAAAAATGTTTTTATCATCTCTCGTTGTTTTCATCGCAGCGTCCATTGTGTCATCACCTCCCGTTTGTTTTTCGGAGCAGCCCGACCCGAAAGTCTGGAAACATTTAAGCGATGATTTTTACTATAATAAAATAAATTTAATTCAATCGGCCGACAGCATATCTGTATGGACTTACAGAACCATTGCCGACGATGAAAGAAAATATTTGATTGAACATTTCAGAGAATCGGATCCCAAGAAATCAATCAAATACCAGAAACTCGATCACCAGACGATTTTGTTAAAAATGGATTGCAGAAACAAACAGAGTAAAATAGAAAAGCTGGTAAATTATGACGACAATGAAAGCGTCTTATATGAAGAAACATATAATAATAGCGAATGGACGGGCATCATCCCCGGAAGCAAGCCGGAAGAAATATACCATGACATTTGCGTAACGTCCGAGCGACAGGAGCAACTCCATGCATTAAAGATGAAATGCGAAAAAGATTGTGACGCATGGGTCAGGGTTGACGAAAAAAAATTTTTCAGAGATCCATTTACCCATCAGAGCCATTACAACACGAGACTGGATAAATGTTTCATTTTATTAAACTATACAAAAAAACCCTTAAAGGTTTTGAGAGAGATGAAGGGAAATAAAATATACGGGGCGGTCCGTTCCCAAAAAAACGGCAAAACGATTACGTGTAATGTGTTAGAAAAGACGTGCAAATCTGAAGCCGAATGGGATGCTCATGTAAAACCGTACATGGAAGAATAATGAAATGAACAATGCAATTTTGTGGATTATTATAATAATTTTTTCTGTGACATTTCTCTGGTGGATCTACAAGGACGGAAAGTTAAATGATTTAATGGCGAAGAAAATCAAAGACTTCAGGGCCGCCGAGATATTTACCATTCTATACTTAATTTTACTGATATTTTCATTGATCATCAGTTTGTTCCGTTTGATAAATTAGCGGCATGGACTTTTATTTTCATTTCAAGCCTCACCAACGGACACTCCTTCCTGTCGTTTTGGAATATTTGCCTCTTTAAAAGATCAAGAATTATGCTATGATGTCAATAAGACATTGCACAAACAACCATGCATAAACAAAAGGATTTCGGAACAATGGAAGAAAAAGAGCGAATGATAGATCGATTGTTTAATCCGATGTTGGATGCATTGGAAGATCACCCGTATTCAGGAATGCTTGTCATCGCTTTCGTCTGCATCTTGATTGTCGCCTTCTTCCCCCCGTCGTTAGTATTTATTTTGATTTTTATCGGTTATGGATTTTATCTGAATTCCAAACGGTCAAAAAAAGATAAGCCATAGCGCTTATTGAAGGGTTGAAGCGGTTCGAACTAAGGAAATATCAATCAAGTGATTCAGCGCGATTTGTCCGGTACTTTTTCCCCTGATAAGAATCACGCCGTATCAGTTCTTTATCGATTGAGTTTAACACGTCCAGTTTGTTCATTGCCCAGTCGGGTGCAAGGAAAATATCGCGGTAACCATCCGCGGTGAGGCGCTGAATCACGGTTTGCGGCGGCAGCACCTCCAGAACATCGGCCACCAGAGAGACATATTTTTCTTTGGTGATCATGTTGATGCGTCCTTTCTTGTACATTTCACCAAGAGCCGTTCCGTCCAGGGCCAGCAGGGAATGGATTTTGATGCCATGAATCGGCATGGCTGCAAGCGTTTTGGCCGTGGCCAGCACATCTTCGTCGCTTTCGCCCGGCAGACCGATGATGATGTGCACACAAATATTCAGGCCGTGTCCGGCCAGAGCATTTACAGCATCCTCAAATTGCTGAAAACTGTGACCGCGGTTGATCAACGTTAATGTTTTATCATGAACAGATTGCAGCCCCAGCTCGACCCAGACATGATACTTTTGCGCGTATCCGCTTAGCAACTCCACAACATGAGGGCCGATACAATCCGGCCTGGTGCCGATGGAAAGCCCGATAACGTCTTCCTGATTGAGCGCTTCATCATAGAGCGCGCGCAGTTTCTCCACCGGAGCATAAGTATTCGTAAATGTCTGAAAATAAGCGATGAACTTTCCGGCCTGTTTTGTATAATATTTTTTTCCGCTCGCAATCTGCTCGGTAACCGACGGCAACTCACCAGCCTGACGCAACTTTGAACCTCTGCCGTCACAATAGATACAGCCGCCCATGGCCACATGACCGTCACGGTTCGGACAGGTAAATCCTGCGTCAATTTGCAGCTTGTGCACGCTGCAGCCGAACAGATTGCGCCAGTAACTTTTCAGGTCGTAGTAGTTTTTGTTATTCTTCCAAAAATCCGGTTTGGGCAAAGCAACCTCTTTTTTATGTTGTTTTTTTACATTCTATGCCGTAAAAAACTTGTCATGAATAGAAAGTACCATCAATGGCGTCATACCGGCGAAGGCCGGTATCCAGAACTTAATGAAAATACTGGATACCGTTTTGCAACGGCATGACCTGTTCGTGTTTACTATTGATTTAAAACAAGAGCAAGTGTTTGATTGAAAGAATGACGAACTTAACAGACAATTATGATGTTGCGATTGTCGGCGGCGGACATGCCGGCTGCGAAGCGGCGCTGGCCTGCGCGCGCATGGGTTGCCGGACGATTCTGTTCAACATCAATCTGGATTCCATCGCGTTGATGTCCTGCAATCCGGCCATCGGGGGACTGGCCAAAGGTCAACTGGTCAAGGAAATTGACGCCCTCGGCGGCGAGATGGGCAAGATCACCGATAAAACCGCCGTGCATTTTCGCCTGCTCAATGCCTCCAAAGGTCCGGCGGTGCATTCCTCCCGCATGCAGTGCGACAAGCAACTCTACCGTCTGACGATGAAGGCCGTGGTCGAAAACCAACCTAACCTTTATGTCCGGCAGGCCATGATTGAAAAACTGGTGATTGAAGACGGAAAAGTCATAGGCGTGCTGGATCAGAGCGAGCATTTTTACGGAGCTAAAAAAATTATTATTACAACCGGCACCTTCTTAAACGGGCTGGTGCACGTCGGCCCTTCGCAAACTCCATCGGGACGCGCCGGTGAACTGGCGTCCATCGGATTGGCCAACCATCTTAAAGAGCTTGGCTTCGATATCGGCCGCATGAAAACGGGAACGCCGCCCAGGCTTCGCGCCTCTTCCATTGATTTTTCCCGCTTGGAACGGCAGGACAGCGATCCCGATCCCCGGCCCTTTTCCTTCACAACCGAAAAACTGCGCACCGAGCGGCTACCGTCGTATTTTTCCGCCACATCCGCTGAAACGCATCGCGTGATACGCGAAAACATTCAGCATTCTCCTCTTTATTCCGGTATTATCAAGGGAGTAAGCGCCCGCTACTGTCCATCGCTGGAGGACAAGGTCATGCGTTTTGGCGAACGCCAGAGCCACCCCGTGGTGCTGGAGCATGAGGGACTTGACACGCAGGAAGTTTACGCCAAAGGTCTGGGCAACTGTCTGCCGCTGGAAATGCAATATAAAATTGTTCGCAGCGTTAAAGGACTGGAGCAGGCGCAAATCATGCGACCGGCCTATGCCATTGAATACGATTATGTTCAGCCGACACAGCTCAAACCCACGCTGGAAACAAAACTAGTTGATGGCCTGTATCTGGCCGGTCAGATCAACGGCACATCGGGTTATGAAGAGGCCGCGGCACAGGGTCTCTGGGCGGGAATCAACGCTGCCTGCGCCGTTCAGGGAGCCCCTGCTTTTCTATTGGATCGTTCCGAGGCCTACATGGCGGTGATGATCGATGATCTTGTTACCCGCGGCGTGGATGAACCTTACCGCATGTTTACCTCACGCGCCGAATACCGCCTGATTTTACGCGAAGACAATGCAACCATTCGCCTGATGGGCAAGGGTTGCGAACTGGGGTTAATTGACAAAACGCATTATCTGGAACTTCAGGATAAAATAAAAAAAATAGAGAATGGTATTGAGCAGCTCAAGGCATCGCCGGTCAAACCGACTGCGGAAACAAACGAAAAACTCGCAACACTCAATTCTCCGCCGTTGAGCAATCACACAACGCTCCACGGCCTTTTGAAACGACATGAATTGTCATACGACAACCTTTCCATTTTTCCCGGCTGGGAACCGGAACTGGATGCTTTTGTCAAACAGCAGATTGAAATCGAAACCAAATACGAAGGCTACATCAAGCGGCAGTTCGACGCCGTTAAGAAATTAAAAGATCAGGAAAAAAAGAAAATCCCGCCTGACTTTGACTACAACTCCGTGCCCGGCCTTTCCAACGAATTAAAATTAAAGCTCACCAAAATCGCCCCGCAGACGCTTGGCCAGATGGAGCGCATTCCGGGCATGACCGAAGGCGCGATTTCGGCAGTGTTGATTATGATGAAAAAACACGAACTCCAGGGCCGCTAAAAAACGTCCATCTGCGGCGTTGTGCTGCAAACTGCACCGCTCAACGTATGTTCATATACGCCTCGCGATACGATTCTTGCACGCCTTGCATCTGAGCATTTTTGAACAGCCCTAAAACATAGGATTTTTTCTTTTGAAAAATAAAAAGTTGTGTTATTTTTTAGCATCCACAATATCAAAATAAATGAAGTACGCATATTAATTGTTGTGTGCCGACAAAGACGGAGTGAGAAAGTTTGATCACATTTACACCAAACCGTGGGGGGAAATATTGAATAGAAAGACAGAACTTGAGGAAATTACACATACAGGAGGAAAGGTTAATTTTAACATCAAGATCGACGCTGATGGCCGGATCGCCTACAATGTTGGATTGACTCATTCAAGACCAACCCCTGCGGCATTGTTTGCTGTTTATGCCATTCCGCAAGGCGTTGCCGTTCATGACATTAAGATGGGTGGAATCGGCACTCCTTGGAATCCACCTCCGTTGCCGGACTGTTTTCCAGTATTTATCTCATCAGACAGCACAGGCATGTTTGGCCACCAATGCCCCTCATGTAATGGTTATTGGCGAGCAGGTCTTGGTGGCAAGATCTGTCCGTATTGTGCCTTTACGGCCGATGAGTACTACCATTTCCTTACTGATGCCCAACAACGATATGTTAGGCAATACTGTGAAGTACTTAGTAACGCTCTTGCTTCTGGTCAGTCTGGCGAACACATAATCGATATGGATTCGGTGGCTGAAGCGGCTGGTAAAGACTGCGAGAAGCCAGCTTTCTACTATGCAGAAGAACGTCAGCAAAACCTATTTACATGCAATGCCTGTGGTAAAGTTAATGACGTCCTTGGAACGTATGCTTACTGTAGCTCATGTGGAACAAGAAATGATTTGCAGGAGTTGGAAAAAAATATTCAGCAAATCAGAGATAGAATCAATGCTGGTGGTCCATATGAAACGTGTGTTAAAGAAACCGTCGCTATTTTCGACTCGTTCGCCGGCCACTACGCAAAGCAGCTCCTAACCAGAGTGCCATTAACTCCAGCCCGTAAAGCTTGGATAGAGAAATCCCACTTCCACAACATCGGGACAGTTTCCGAGATGTTTCGCAAAGTATTTGACATAGACGTTCTCAGTAGTATCGATAGCGAGGATGTATCTTTTGGTACTCTAATGTTTCATCGTAGGCACGTTTATGAGCACAAGGGTGGTGAAGCTGACGAAAAGTACATTACTGACAGTGGCGATAGCGTGCGCTTAAAACAGGCATTACGTGAAACTAAAGAAACCGCCCACCGTACTGCCAATTTCATCACGAAGATTGCTACAAATCTTCACAAGGGATTTCACGAGATTTTTCCACCTCTCGAAGAGCCCATTAAGCAGTATGAACAACGGAAGTATAAAAGATAAGCTTAAGAAGAAATGTTCATTTTATGTTTTTGAACTTAATTGAGCTTTGGCTTGGGCGAGTTTTTCTTTGTCCAGATAATATTTCCCGTTGTTGGTTTTAATCACCAGACCATCAGCGATGAGCAGATTCAGCGCCCGGGGGCGGATATTTTTGGTCCCCACGCGGAAGAAGTTCTTCCGCTCGTCCTGAATCTTAATCGCCCTTCCCTCTTTAAAGGCTCTGGCTTCTTCCATTTCGGCAATAATCTGAAAACTGGCCCGCCGCACAGCCAGGCCGCCAATGTAAAGAAAAATGATCACAGTGGCGATAAAGATGGCAACCAGCAGGATTACTTGTAAATAAACCGGCATATGAAATCTCTCAATAATTATTATTTGTTTCATATAATTGATAAGTTCGTTTGTCAATCCCGCCGGTCAACCATGAAAAAATATGTCTTGACAATTTATAGGCATGATTGTATCTTTCCATAAACCGGAATGATTCCAGAATACTTATGATATATAAAGACGGCCTGATCGGCCAATTAAAGGAAAAAGGTCTCAAGATAACCCCGCAGCGTCTGGCAATTATTGATGCGCTGGTGGAGCATAGCGAAGCTCACCCCGGCGCTACTTTGATTTATGAGGCAGCGAGTAAGAAAGCGCGTCGTATCAGTTTGTCCACCGTTTATGCGACGCTTAAGGAGTTTTCTGAAAACGGTCTGATCCGACAATTGGAATTCGACCGGATGGAAAACCGCTATGATGTGGACCTTTCGGATCATGTGAATCTCATCTGCAACCGCTGCGGGAAGATTTTTGACTACGCCATTCCCGCCTCGCTTGAACCCAGGGACATTGCCCGGAAATCGGGTTTTGTCGTAACCGAAACACGACTGGAGTTTCACGGGTATTGCAGGGATTGCCTGAAGCGCTCAGACTGAATTTTCTTATTGCGCAGTCCCGCGGTATTTTAAACAAACGGTAAAAGAATGACGATGACCGGTTTTTATTCTAATTCAGAATCATTCCAGATTACTGAGAAAACAACAAGGCAAAAGGAATAAGGTTTTTTAACCCCTATCACTGAAAGAAAGGAGGAAATCAGATGACCGAAGAAAGCAAATGCCCGGTAACAGGCATGATGAAAAAACCCATTTCCGGCGGCGGCAAATCGAACCGGGACTGGTGGCCGAATCAATTGAACCTCAAGATCCTGCATCAGCAGAACAAGAAGAGCAACCCCATGGGCGAAGCATTTGACTACGCCAAAGAATTCAAGAAACTAGACCTAAAGGCCGTGAAGAAAGATCTCATCACGCTGATGACCGATTCGCAGGACTGGTGGCCGGCCGACTGGGGCCATTACGGCGGACTTTTCATCCGGATGGCCTGGCATAGTGCAGGCACCTACCGCATGGGTGACGGCCGCGGCGGCGCGGGAACAGGCAATCAGCGACTGGCCCCGCTAAATTCCTGGCCCGATAACGTGAACCTCGACAAGGCGCGAAGGCTTCTGTGGCCGATCAAGCAGAAATACGGCAAAAAAATCTCCTGGGCCGACCTGATGATTCTGGCCGGCAACTGCGCCTTGGAATCGATGGGATTTAAAACCTTCGGTTTTGCCGGCGGGCGCGTGGACGTCTGGGAACCGGAAGAAGACATCTACTGGGGCAGCGAAGAGGAATGGCTGGCGACCAGCGACAAGCCCAAGAGCCGATATTCGGGCGAGCGCGATCTTGAAAATCCTCTGGCGGCCGTGCAGATGGGGCTGATCTATGTGAACCCCGAAGGCCCGGACGGCAATCCCGATCCGATCGCCTCCGGCCGTGACGTGCGCGAAACCTTTGCGCGCATGGCTATGAACGATGAAGAAACCGTCGCGCTGGTTGCCGGCGGCCATACCTTCGGCAAGTGCCACGGCGCCGGTCCTGCGACCCATGTGGGACCAGAACCGGAAGCGGCTCCCCTTGAAGCGCAGGGTCTTGGCTGGGGAAGCAGTTATAAAAGCGGCAAGGGCGGCGATACGATCTCCAGCGGTCTTGAAGGGGCATGGAAACCGAATCCGACGACCTGGGATATGGGCTATCTGAAAGTGCTGTTCAAATACGAGTGGGAACTGGTCAAGAGCCCGGCCGGCGCCAATCAGTGGCTGGCCAAGAACGTCGAAGACGAAGACATGGTCGCAGACGCTCATGACCCGTCCAAGAAGCGCCGCCCGATGATGACCACGGCGGATCTCTCGCTGCGTTTCGACCCGATTTATGGGCCGATTGCGCGGCGATACCTTGCCAATCCGAAAGAATTTGCCGACGCTTTTGCCCGCGCCTGGTTCAAGCTGACCCATCGCGACATGGGTCCGCGTTCGCGCTATCTCGGTCCGGAGGTCCCCAAAGAAGTGCTGATATGGCAGGACCCCATTCCCGCCGTCAACCATAAGCTGATTAACAAAGCGGATGCCAATTCCTTGAAAAGCAAGATTTTAGCTTCAGGTCTGTCCATATCGGAACTTGTTTCGACGGCCTGGGCGTCAGCCTCCACGTTCCGCGGCTCCGACATGCGCGGCGGCGCCAACGGCGCCCGCATCCGCCTGGCTCCGCAGAAGAATTGGGAGGTGAATGAACCGGAACGTCTGGCCGGCGTGCTCAAAACGCTGGAGCGCATCCAGAAAGCGTTCAACAAAGACCAGAAAGGCGACAAGAAGGTATCGCTTGCCGATCTGATCGTTCTGGCCGGCTGCGCCGGTGTCGAGCAGGCGGCGAAGAATGCCGGTTACAAAATTACGGTTCCTTTCACACCGGGTCGCATGGACGCTTCACAGAAGCAGACCGATGTAGCTTCGTTTGGCGTGCTGGAACCAAAAGCCGACGGATTCCGCAACTATCAGAAGGCCAAATACACCGTATTGCCCGAAGAGATGCTGGTGGACAAGGCTCAGCTTCTCACGCTAACGGCGCCGGAAATGACCGTGCTGATCGGCGGCCTGCGTTTGCTGGGCGCCAATTTCGGCGGTTCTCCGCATGGAGTTTTCACCTCGCGTCCGGGAACGCTCACCAACGATTTCTTCGTGAATTTACTCGACATGGGCACGGAGTGGAAGGTGTCGAAAGATGCGGATGTATTTGAAGGGCGCGACCGCAAGACCGGCGAGCTCAAATGGACCGGCACCCGCGTTGATCTGATTTTCGGGTCGAACTCACAGCTTCGGGCTGTGGCGGAGGTCTATGCCTGTAAAGATTCGCAGGAGAAGTTCCTGGACGACTTTGTGGCGGCCTGGAACAAGGTCATGAATCTGGACCGTTTTGACCTGGCATAAATTGATCATTCCCCGGATTCAGCGGCAGCCATACAGACGTCGCTGAATTCGGAGTGTGATGCCTTACCGACAAATTTTAAATTGATTCATAAAAAAAAACGAAGGAGCATATGAAAATGTCCAAAACAGAAGAAGCATTAAAGGAAGCTTTCGCAGGAGAATCACAGGCCAATCGGAAATATCTGGCGTTTGCAGCCAAGGCCGATCAGGAAGGATTTGCCCAGGCGGCAAAATTATTTCGGGCGGCGGCGGAAGCGGAGACCGTTCACGCCCACGCCCATTTGAGGGCGATGAAAGGCATCCGTTCCACAAAAGAAAATCTTCAGGAAGCCATTGCCGGAGAAACCCACGAATTCAAAAGCATGTATCCGGCCATGATTGAAGCGGCCAAAGCCGAAGGTCATAAAGAAGCGGAGCGGTCTTTCAACTTTGCCAACGAAGTGGAAAAAATTCACGCCGCCCTCTATCAGAAAGCGCTGGATCATCTGGACGGTTCACAGGAAACATACAGCTATTATGTTTGTCCGGTCTGCGGTTATACCGTGGAAAACGAAGCGCCGGAAACCTGTCCGGTCTGCGGCGCCAAGGGAAAGATGTTTAAGAAAGTAGATTAATCATAATAAAACAAGGAGGTTTATGATGGCTAACAGAAACGAAGTCTACAAATGTAACGTATGCGGCAATATCGTAGAAATACTTCACGCGGGCGTGGGAAAGCTTGTGTGTTGCGATCAGCCCATGAAACTCATGACGGAAAACACGACGGATGCAGCCAAGGAAAAACATGTCCCCATGGTGGAAAAAGTGGCCGGCGGTTTCAAGGTGACCGTTGGCAGCGTGGCGCATCCCATGGAAGAAAAGCACTACATTGAATGGATTGAAGTTATCGCAGACGGCAAAATTTACCGCCAGTATTTAGCGCCCGGCCAGGCGCCCGAGGCGGTTTTCCCCATCGAAGCAATCAGCATTACAGCGCGCGAATACTGCAATCTTCACGGCTTGTGGAAAGCATAAGTTAACGCTGCATCATTATCTTAAAAGGAGAACACATGGTTAAACTATACCGATGCATAATATGCGGCGACGCGTATATCGGCGCCAGTCCTCCGGCGAACTGCCCGTTCTGCGGCGCTCACATGGAATATATTATGGAGGCAAAAGATGCGGTCGTGAATTTTGATGTGCCTCTGAGCGCAAAAGATCGGGCCAATGCCGAACATGCGCTCAAGGTGGAAATTAGCAACGCGACATTTTATTCATGCGCCGCAGGCAAAACGGATGATCCCGAAGGAAAGGTTTTGTTCAAGGCGCTGGGCAAAATTGAAGCGGAACATGCCTCCATTTGGAAAAAGATTCTCAAACTGGCATCCCTTCCTCCGGGAAACGAGACCTGCCATACGGAGAATGTTGGAAATCTGAAAGAGTCCCACGCAAGGGAAACACGGGCTATCGAATTCTACAGAAAGTCAGCCGCCGAAGCGGATCATCCGCGGATCCGGCAGCTTTTTGAAGCGCTGGTGGAAATCGAAACAGATCACCTGTTTTTGTCCGAAGAAAGACTGCATTAGAACAAAGGCTGCGTGCAGATCGCGGTCGTATTTCCGCGGTCTGCGCGTCACCCCCTTACTGAACAAATCCGGATACATTTCTTAAAGCATAATCATGTCCGCATCGGATTGATGGATGACTATTTTCTCCAATAAAATCAACGAAGATGAATTATCTTGACAGCCGAAAACCTTGTTTCTATACTGACAACTGAAGCATAAGGGTCGATTCCGGCCGTCCGGGCCGTAATCATATTATTCCTGATGTAACCCTAAAAAGGAGAAAACAATGCGCTGGAGGGGCGAAAGACAAAGTGACAACGTGGAAGACCGCCGAGGAATGTCGATTTCCCGCGGCGCAAAGGTCGGCGGCATCGGCGGACTCGGTCTGGTGGCCATCGTGGTCATCAGCATGTTCATGGGCGTTGATCCGAGTTCAATATTGCAGGTCGTTGAGCAGAATACGCAGTCTTCTTCAATTTCTGTTGAACAAAGCGCAACCACAGCCGCCAATGACAATGCGCGCAATTTTGTCGCGGTGGTGCTGGCGGAAACGGAGGATGTCTGGAACGATGTTTTTCAGCAGGCGGGACGCACCTATGAAGAACCGAAACTTGTATTGTTTTCCGAGGCCGTTGAATCCGCATGCGGCATGGCCGGATCGGCCACAGGACCTTTTTATTGTCCGGCCGATCACAAGGTTTACCTCGACCTGGCATTTTTCGAAGAGCTGCATTCACGTTTCGGCGCATCCGGTGATTTCGCCCAGGCGTACGTCATCGCCCATGAAATAGGCCATCATGTTCAGACCCAGTTGGGCATTATCCAGAAAGTGCATGAGCTCCAGTCGCGCACAAGCAAATCCGAAGCGAATAAATTAAACGTTAAGCTGGAGTTGCAGGCGGATTGCCTCGCGGGCATGTGGGCGCATCAGGCCGACAAGAAAAGAAATATTCTGGAAGCCGGCGATATTGAAGAAGGATTGAATGCCGCCAGCGCCGTCGGGGATGACCGCATCCAGAAACAGACGCAGGGTTACGTGGTGCCGGACGGCTTTACGCACGGCAGTTCCGCGCAGCGCGTCACCTGGTTTAAACGCGGCTTCGAACAGGGCAATATCGGCGCCTGCGACACCTTTAATGCCGCTCGCCTGTAAAGGATGATTAACCGGGCGGACATGACGAAACATCTTTTTTATCCTGTAAAAGCGAGCATAAAAAAATCATACATTCACGGTTATGATCCGGTAGAGAACATAAGACTTCAGGATCAAGCCTCCACTCTGGTAGAATTGCTGCATGTCGACACCGCTTATGCGCCGGGCAGTACGGTGCTGGAAGCCGGTTGCGGCGTCGGCGCACAGACCATCACCCTGGCGAAAAACAGTCCCGGCGCGTTGATCACTTCGATCGACATTTCCGCGGCCTCCATTGATGAAGCCAGAAGAAAAACCGAAGCGGCCGGCATTCAAAATGTTCATTTCGAACAGGCCGATATTTTTAATTTATCCTTTGCATCGCAATCGTTTGATCACATCTTTCTCTGTTTTGTTCTTGAACATCTGCCGCAGCCCGTTGAAGCGTTGATCATCCTTAAAAGGTACTTAAAGAAAAACGGTACGGTCACCGTTATTGAAGGAGACCACGGCTCGGCGTATTTTTATCCGGACATCGCGGCAGCGCACAAGGCCATTGAGAGTCAGGTGGAACTGCAGCGGCGCGCCGGAGGTAACGCCAACATCGGCAGAGCATTGCATCCGTTGCTGAATCAGGCGGGTTTCCGATCTGTTTGCGTATCTCCCCGCATGGTTTATGTGGATTCCGGCAAGCCGCAACTAGTGGACGGATTCATCAAAAAAACGTTCACCGCCATGATTGAGGGCGTGCGTGCAGAGGCAATCGACGCGGGGATCATCGGGAAAAACGTTTTCGATCAGGGTATCCGCGATTTATATCGCACTGCCGAACCGGACGGCGTCTTCTGCTATACGTTTTTTAAAGCCACCGGCTACAAATAATTGCCGGACAAATCATCATCGGCCCCGATCAGGTCAGATTGAAAATGCGAAAAAAAGAAAGAGCAATAAAGGACAGGAAAGATATTGACGGGATCATCCGTCGTTGTCGGGTGTGCCGTCTGGCCATGTCCGACGAGGATCAACCTTATATTATTCCCCTCAACTTCGGCTATGACGGCTTTTGCCTCTATTTTCATGCCGCACCCGAAGGAAGAAAAATCGATATCCTGAAAAGAAATAATCGCGTCGGATTCGAATTTGATATCCTTCATGAAATCCTTGATGCAGCACAGCCCTGCGCATGGAGTGCAAAATACGAAAGTGTGATTGGTTCAGGCACGGCAGAAATCATAAACGACGTGGAGGGCAAAAAAGCCGCGCTGGAATGCATTATGCGTCAGTATGGAAGTGATGCCGGAGATTTTTCGGAAAAGGTAATGAAAAAAACTCTGATTATTCGTGTGCGCATACGGGAAATCAGCGGGAAAGCCCGACGATAGAGAACGAAAATTAACAGTCTTTCACCATCGGGTGATAACTTCTAAAATAAATATTTTAAAGAGTGATCACCCGATGGTGTTTTTTGATTGAATTAATGCGCCCACTGACTGCGGTTGGAAGAATCGAAAGAACGCCGATTCAATCTGCTGTTGGCCCGCGCTTTGGGAGAAAACTTCTTCCTATCGTTATGAGGCTTCATGTTCCTTCCCCTGCTATTACGGCTGGCGGAAACTCTATCGTCAACGGGCAAGCTCATTGTTAATCCGTCAACATTCTGGTAGTGCAGCTTTTTGCCAAGCACCCTTTCCAGCGATTGGGCCAGGCCGCGATCCTCTCCGGTTACAAAGGTAAAGGCATCGCCGGTTTTGGCGGCGCGTCCCGTCCGGCCGATGCGATGCGTGTAGGCATCGGTCGTTGAGGGCATATCATAATTGATCACATGGGAAATGCTGTTCACATCAATGCCGCGGGCGGCGATGTCGGTGGCGACCATGATTTCATAACGGCCGTCGCGGAAGCCGTCGAGCGCATGCTGACGTTTCTGCTGCGTCAAATTGCCGTGCAGCGACGTCACTTTGTATCCCGATTTGCCCAGTTGCAGGGCCACGCTTTTCGCGCGCGATTTGGTTCGCGTAAAAATCAGAACCGAATCCATATCTGTTTTATCAAGAATATCTTTCAGCAGATCCGTTTTAGAGCTCATCTGCACCGGATAAAATTTATGCGACACGGTTTCGACCGGTGCCGTGTGGCCGATTTTAATATTTACCGGATTGATCAAGAGATCGTTGGCCAGCGACCGGATGTCGTCCGGCATGGTTGCGGAAAACAGCAAGGTCTGACGCTGCGCGGGAAGATGTTTGACGATTTTTCTAATATCCGGCAGGAAGCCCATATCAAACATATGGTCGGCTTCATCCAGAACCAGCACTTCTATCCGGGATAAATCCACGGTGCCGCGGTTGATGTGGTCCAGCAGACGACCGGGACAGGCGGAGATGATTTCCACATTATTCCGCAGTTTGTTGATCTGGCCGTTGATATTCACGCCGCCGTAAATGGAGACACTACGCAATTTGGTTTTTCGTCCCAGTTGCATAATGGCCGTATGGGTTTGCTCGCTCAACTCGCGAGTCGGGGCAATAATCAGCGCGCGGACATGACCGCGTGCCCCCTGCATCAGCCGCTGCAAAATCGGCAGCACAAAAGCCGCTGTTTTTCCCGTACCGGTCTGGGCCAGGCCCATCACATCGCGGCCTTCCATAATCGGCGGGATGGATTGTAACTGGATGGGTGTCGGCACATTGTAGCCGCACGCCTGCACGCCGGCCAGTATTTTCGCATCTAACTCGAACTTCTCAAAACTCATTTTTTCTTTTTCCTTCTTTTTTCAGTATTTGTGACATTTGAACCCAGGTCTATTCGTCGCGGTTGTTTAAAAACACATCGCCGTGCGCCATGATGACAAGCCCAAAACAGGCTGCAAATCTAGCGCTAAAGTTGGATTCTGTTACGATTAGCCGGATTTTCCTGCCGAAATTTCTGAAGTAGAAAGGAAGGGAGGTCAATAACTATCGCGATCACTGTGAGGCCTTGTACAGGTATTATTCATAAATAGCAAGGATTATCTTTTAATCCTCATAAACAAGCGAATATTCGGAAATACGCCTGTAAATTTCTATGGCAATGTCCTTCCCGCTGTTGTAGAAAATACAGGTCATGAGTATCAACGTTAAGAAAAACAGCAAAACCTGGGTTGTTTATATTCTGCGCTGTTGCGACGGAAGCCTGTATACGGGCATCACCAATAACATTGAAAAACGTCTGGCCGCTCATCATCAGGGCAAAGCCGCCAAATATACCCGCTCCCGCCGGCCGGTGGAATTACTGGTCACCGGTACGGCGATGGAAAGAAGCGCGGCGATGCGACTGGAAATAAAAATCAAAAGACAGCCCAAAGACAAAAAAGTGTCCGCCCTGAAAAAACATGCGCCAAGAAAGTCGTCCACAGCGGCAACAACATCGAAGAGACGCGTTGTTGCCGGAAAAGAGCACTCCCTTTTCGGCAGAGAAACACTGAAAGCCGTGGCCGGCCTGTGGCAGGTTCGCCTGAAAACAATCCATCGTAAAATTCCTGTTCAGGGAAGTCCGGAACGTTCCGCGTTTCGTGTGGTTCTGGAAGATACAGACAAAAGATTCTTCGTCCTGGAACAAATTGCATCGCAATCGGCGGCAGGAAGAAAACAGATTGCAGCAATTCTCGATTTGCTGGCCGCGAAGAAACTCCCTCAAATCAATCCCTATCTAACCGATGAGAGAGGCAATTATCTTCTCGAACACCAGAATAATTTCTGGCAACTTTCGCCTTTTGTCCCCGGCGTGGAACTGGACCGTGAAAAATATGTTTTTGAGCCGTGGCGCGGCATTGTTCTGGCTGACTTTCTGATCGCCCTGCGTCGCAAATCGCAAAAGATGACACTGGCCGGCTCCCGCGGCGTGTTCTCCCTGAGGAATTACATTTACAAATTGGTCCGTGAAATCAATCTTTACAACAAAGACATCAAAAACGACATCGGCAGCGTGGTCGATTTTCTGGAAAAGGATTTTCTGCCCGTTTATGAAGAACTGCCGGTGGCCTTTTGTCACGGCGACTATCATCCTCTGAATATTATCTGGTCAACCGACGGTATCCGATGCGTCATCGACTGGGAATTCTGCGGGTTGAAAAGCGAACTCTACGATGTTGCCAATCTCATCGGCTGCATCGGCATGGAAAACCCGCGAAGCCTTGCCGGCGGCCTGGTCGGACATTTTATCGACAGAATGAAAAGGTCAGGCATCATGTCCCAAATCAGCTGGCGATATCTGACCGAGTTTATCATCGCGCTGCGTTTCGCCTGGCTTGCCGAGTGGCTGCGTCGCAAGGACAGGAACATGATCCGCCTTGAACGCGATTACATGAAACTGCTGATGGATAACAAAACTGTTTTACAAAAAGCCTGGCTGTGATAAAAGGCGGCTCTACATTAAAATTTTCAGGATAACCGTGACCATGGATGCTGTGCCGATAGATGTCATTCTTGAGCAGTTGAAAATCGTCTATGAAGAAAAGATGCCGTTTAATAAATACCTCGGTCTGAAGATCGATTCCATTAAGGCCGACAAAGCGGTCGTCCGGATCGACATGCGGGATGATCTGATCGGCAATTTTGAGAAAAACATTTTACACGGCGGCGTCATATCGACCATTCTTGATTTTACCGGCAGCGTGATCGCGCAGATACACATCATTAACGAAATGAAGGATGCGCCTTTGGAAAAAATCGTCAAGCGTCTGACCGGCATGGGAACCATTGATATGCGGATCGATTATATGCGTCCGGGGAAAGGATCATACTTCCTGGCTACCGGCCATCTTTTAAGACTGGGACACAAGGTTGCTGTCGCGCGTACGGAATTTGTCAATGACAGCGGTGAGCTGATTGCCGTCGGCACCAGCACTTACATTGTCGGATAACGCGTAACAAGGAAATGAAAAGCATCATGCAGATTGAATGCCCGCATTGCCATTTCGAATTCAAGTCCGAAGACATTACGCATACGCTGCACGGGGGTAATTTCAAATGCCCGGTCTGCGGGAATAAAATACCGTCGGCACCGGCTCCAAAAAATAATTCATCACGGGTTCTCCGTGGCAAATATTATGTAATAATTCTGATGGCGATCGGCATATTGGCCGCACTGATTTTTTATCATTTTACAAAACCTCCCCGTCAGGCGACTCCCAAACCTGTTTCCGCCGCACCGGCGGCAGCGGAATCTCCCGCAGCTCTTCCACCCGTGCAGGTTTTTACACCGTCCGATGCGCCACCTCCTCCGGAGGCCATACCGCCCCTGCCAACCCGGCAGGCGTCACCCAAACCGGACAAAATGAAAATGGTGGAACAAATTGCTGCGGAATTTCACAAGGGGCACACGTATACCCTGGAGGGCGAATTCGTTTGTCTGGACATGGCTATCGATGTCTGGAATCAACTGGTGACCAACGGCATTGAAGCAAAGATAATGGGCGGAACCCTGCACGAAAGTATCACCGCGTGGAATTTCCGGCAGTTGGCAATGGGAAGCAATCACGCCTGGGTGGTGGCCACCGTCGGTCCGATGGAAAAAGTCGCCATTGAAACCACATCCGGAACCGTCATCAAACCGGGCATGAAGGAATATGCTTCTTACTTCAAGGGCATTGAATTCGATTCGCCGGCTCAGATTAAACGATTTGAACTGCTGCGGAGAAAAATGAATGACGTCTGCCGGGAAGCCCATCAAATGATCCAGGACTGGAACCAGAATGTCGCCGGCAAACAACTTCATCCGGCGGAAATTGTCGCCAGGCAGTCGCGTCTGGAACAGAGAAAGCAGGACTGTGAAAACACGTTCAGGGAATTGAGGGAATTCGAATCCAAAGCGATTTTTTACTGATCCGCCTCTCGTATCCGAATGCACACAACCGGCTTCCCACGCAAGATCACGGTACAATGAGCTCTGTATGAGCCACATAGAAGGGGAACAAAAGCATTGCTATGGATGTCTAATATAATAAACACCAGGGCAAAGACCGCCAAAGATGAAGATCTGAAATATGTCACGCTTTGTCAAAAAGGCGATACAGAGTCTTTTGACGTTCTGGTGGAAAGGCATCAGAAGAAAATGCTCAACATCGCTTACCGGATGATCGGCGATTACGATGAAGCCTGTGATGTAACCCAGGAAGCCTTTGTCGCGGCCTTCAAATCCATCCGGCAGTTCAAGGCGGAAGCAAAATTTTCCACCTGGCTCTATCGAATCGTTGTCAATTATTCCAAAAACCGCTTAAAGCAGTTGAGCGGCCGAAGCCGGCGCGAAGGATTTTCCATTGACGCCACCGGGGGAAGAAACGCCGATCAACTCTCCGATCAGGGGATGAGTCAGGAGAGTAATCCCGGCGTACAGATGGAAAAACGCGAAAGAGAAGCGTATGTCCAGAAATGCATCAACACGCTGGATGCAGAACACCGGGACGTGCTGATATTGAGAGACATTCAGGGCTTTTCTTATGAAGAAATAAGCGCCATCCTCAAGGTGCCTGATGGAACGGTTAAATCACGGCTTTCAAGGGCCCGCAACGCGCTGAAAAATTGCCTGCAAAAGGTTATTGGTGACTTATGAAAAAATGCAAGGATATTGAGAACAACCTGTCTTTGTATCTGGACGATGTGCTTTCCAAAGAAGATAAAGCAGCCGTGGACGAACATCTGCGATCGTGTCCGCAATGCGCGGAGGCACTTGCCCGGCTGCGCAAAACGAAAGAACTGACGAACAGCCTTCATGAGGTCGAACCGCCGCCCTGGTTTCGGAAAAAAATCATGGCCCGGGTGCGCGAGGAAGCCGGAAAGAAAAGTTTTCTTTATAAATTATTCTATCCCCTGCAGATAAAAATTCCCGTTCAGATATTTGCCACGGTCTGCATTGCCGTGCTTGCCGTTTACCTCTACCGGGCGGGGGAAAACCGTTTTCAGGAAGTTGTTCCTTCATCCGTACCGGCGCCGGTGCTTCAGACTCAGCAAGATCAGTCGCCGGAAACCAAAGAAAACACAGCCCTCGCTGAACGAACACAGCCGGAACCAAACACTATCAGCCAGAAAGACAAACCACGGGAATCTGTCCGTAAAAAAGAAGTGCACCGGGTGACGGATGCCCATGAAACGGATGTCAATGAACTGAAGGCTTCCGACGGGCGGGATGATTCAAATAAAATCGCTCCCGCACAGGTGCCGGAACAATTCAGTGTGGAATCTGCACAGACAAAAGACCGTCACGTTTCGGGGACAGCCCTGAAGGCAAGCGTCGCGCCACGGGCGCAAGATTCACATATAAAACCCGGCATTGTATTGAAGGTTACGGATCTTGAAGTGGCCGTGCGGGAAGCAGAACAAATATTTAGACAATGCGAAGCAAAAAATATCACCGCGACAATCATGCGGGATAAAGCCTTCTTGACGGGTGAACTCAACCGTCACAACATAAAAGACTTGTTGAGGCAATTATCGACCATCGGCCGGGTGGAGGAAAAACATATTCCGGCAGCCGATGCCGAGGACAATACCGTTTTGGTGGTGGAAATCACAAACCGCTAGACCGTCTCGTGACGGTTGGATTAAAGATCAATCCCCGTTTATCAGATTTTCCGCCTCCGTATGGCCGGCCGGGAAACATGCCTGTTGCCTCGATAACCGGCACAGGATATTTATGAAAGATCAGGGGATTGTCTGCAGAAAAGAATCCGCTGCGACCTGCAATAAAAATTCAAGCAGCAGCGGATTAGAAACGTTATTGTTTTCAGAAGCATTTACGAAATAGACGTGGCTATAACATACCCGAGCGAAACGACGTATATTGCCGCGACAATCAAACCGATAATCGGAAATATTTTTTTATTGTTGTCTTCTGATAATCCCAGAAAACCGAGGAATCCGCCGGCAATAGCAAAAGTCATACTGATAAAAAGATACAATACAAATTCAATGGACCAGCCGGTCTCATCGGAGGACGTAATGCCCAGTATTTTAATAAGCAAAAGCATCACCAATCCAATGATTGTCAATACAATGGAAAGGTAACCGCTAACAGGACTTTCATTATCATCCGTCGTCAAAACATCATCGTCTTCTGCCATTTTGCTTCCTCCTCGTTGTATTGACCTCTTAAAACGGCCCTGTGATGATTATAAAAAAAACAAGAAAGAGAGTCAATGAAATATTGACCGTGAAACCTGAAGGACGGATTCAATATCGGGATGATGAACGTCTTGAAACGGATCCATATCAACCCTCCCGTACCGATATCAACTTTTGATCTGTCCCGTCAGAAATTCCGGATGACTGTACGCCGGTCTGGGATAGGAATAAAAACCTTTTTTCGTTTTGGCGCCCAGTTCTCCTCTTTCGACATAAGATTTTAAGAAATTTGCATTGGCCTTGGATTGGGGATCTTTCATTTTATCCGCCCAGTAATCCGTGATGGTCCAAACCGTTTTTAAACCGACCTGATCCATGATGCCGAACGGTCCAAGGGGCATCATGGTAATGCCCATCCAGGCGCGATCAACATCTTCAATACTTGCCACATCCTTCGTAACCAGGTTTAAGGCTGTCATGAAAAGATTGGAAAGCATCGCGTTAAACACATACCCGTTACTCTCGCGATGCAGCATGATGGGAATCTGGCCGATGCTGACGGCAAAATCGTGAACCAGTGTGGTCACGGCTTTATCCGTTCCCGGATGAGGCATAACATCCACCACATTGGTTGTTCGCACATCATGAAAATGCAACGCGGCAAATTTTCCCGGCCTGCCGGTGGCTTCAGCAAATTTTGACGGCATAAGCAGCGAGGTGTTCGTGGTAAAAATAGTCCTTTTCGGGCAGAGTGTGTTGAATTGAGCGAAAATCTTGCCTTTGAGTTTCGGATCTTCCGGAACGGATTCACTGATCAGGTCGGCATTCCTGGCCGCTGTTTTTGCATCAGACGTTGCTGTGATACGGCTCATGATTTCCTTGAGCTGCTCCGGCGTAATCCTGTTGATCCGGACAAACCATAATGAACCGAGTTTTTCCATCCGCGCGACAGAGGCTTTCAGAATGTCTTCCGAAATATCATACATGGTCACGTTATAGCCGTGCATGGCACATAAAAAACCGATCTGCTGTCCCATGGTGCCGGCTCCCAGAAT
>JAGOMJ010000081.1 GCA_017993615.1 Smithella sp.
GCCCACGCCGGAATGACGAGCGGTTCTGAATTTCAGTTGCTTACGGCATGACTTCATGTTATGCAAAGAAGCCTTTGCGTAATTGATTTTTATGACTTTTTGAGCAACAATTTCGCCGATCCAAAATTTGCCGGGATTGGCAGGGGCGAGAAATCTTTCTTTTTAAAATAACCGGAATATTCAGGAAAGGTCCATATGAGCGACGAAACAAAAAGATCAGAACCCGTCGAGAGCGTTGATGTAAATGAAGATGAAATCGATCTTCTGGAACTGGCCCGAACAATCTGGAAGGGGCGAAAGTTGATCATCTGGATTGTCTGCGCCTTCACCCTGGCGACGATCATTTTATCTCTTTTTATGACAAATATTTACACGGCCCGGGCGGTGATCAAGCCGTCATCCCAGTCGCAAAGCGGCGGGAGACTTGCCTCGCTGGCCAGCCAGTTCGGCGGCCTGGCCAGCCTGGCCGGAATTGCCATGCCGTCTTCGGCATCCTCTACGGAAATTGTCGCTCTTCTGGAGTCCAATATTTTGAAAAAAGAGGTGATTGAAACCCATCAACTGCTGCCGGTATTGTTTAAAGACCAGTGGGATGAAAATACGAAATCATGGAAAAAGCCGGGTGTCAGTCTTAACCCTCTGGCCTTCATTGCCAAATTAAGACCGGCGCCAAAAACCGTTAAAAAAGAACCGGGAGTTCCCGGTACATGGGACGGCATCCGTGTTTTGAATGGTATCGTCAAAATCAATTATGATATGAAGGAAGACATCATTACCATCTCCGTCGATTTTCCTGATCCGGACATGGCCGCCCGCATCGCCAACTATTTTGTTCTTACATTGAATGACCATATGAGCATGGAAGCAAAGAGGATTGCCACGACGAACCGGGAATATCTGGAGCAGCAACTGACCCAAACCAGCGATCCCATTGTTCAACAAAAAATTTACAACCTCATCGCCGATAAAATTGAAACCACGATGATGGCGGAAGTCAAAGAAGGGTTTGCGTTCAAGGTGTTGGATCCGCCGATGGCGCCCGACAAAAAGAGCAAACCCAAACGGGCGCAGATGGCCGTTGTCGCTTTTATGGTGTCGGTGTTTATCGGTATTTTTGCGGTATTGTTCAAAGAATACATAAGAAAAATCAAAGAAAATTCTGCCGGAGGGCATCATGCGTAGTCAACGATTTTTTACATTCCTTGTGCTGTGTTTATTCTGTATCGCAGTCGGTCTTGCGGGGGCGGGCATTGGCCGGGCACAGACGGCCGGTTCATCGTCTCTGAATCTCAATGATCAGCGGGCCATTCAATCCAGTCTGCAGAAAGCCGGCATCAATCTGACACCGGAAGAGATCCGCAAGGGCAAGGAAGCCTTTGAAAAACAGGAAGGTGTCCGGACGGGCAAAATGTATAAAATGCCCAACGCGCCTGAAGAGCAGCAGATGCAGCGGCCGGAAGGCTACCTGGACAGCCGGACGGCGGTTGAAGCGCCCAAAGAAGTATCGGTATTCAACCGGATAAGAAAGATCGGCGAATATCAGGATGTGTTAACCGATCTGAAGCCTTTCGGTTACGATTTTTTTCACGGTACGGAAGTCAAGGTGTTAACGGAACGCCAGGATATTCCGGTTCCTCTGGATTATATGATCGGGCCGGGCGATGAAGTGAATATCCTTTTATGGGGGCGGATGAGCGCCCAACTCACGCTCGTGGTGGACCGGGACGGCAAAATCACGATTCCCGATATCGGTCCCGTGCAGGTGGCGGGCATGACCTTCGGTGAAATGTCCAAACACCTCATTGCGAAAGCCGAACAGATTGTAGGAACGAATATTGATATTTCCATGGGGTCCACCCGGACGATTCCCGTTTTTGTTCTGGGCGATGTTGAACGTCCCGGCACGTATACGATCGGCGCATTGGCAACCATTACCGATGCGCTCATGCTGGCGCGCGGTCCTTCGGCCATCGGCTCGATGAGACGCGTGGAACTGCGCAGAAAAAACAGGGTCGTGACCAAATTCGACCTGTATGATCTTTTCCTGAAAGGCGACAAGTCCAAAGATGTCGTCCTGCAGGCGGGCGATGTGGTTTTTGTACCCGTCACCGGTCCGCTGGTCGGCATTACCGGCAACGTCAAACGGCCGGCGATTTATGAACTCAAAGACAGATTCGACTTGCAGCATCTTTTTGAACTGGCCGGCGGCATCATTCCCAGCGCCTACACGCAGCAGATGCAGGTGGAACGGGTCGTTAAAAATGAAAAACAGATTGTCATCGATATCAACGATAAGACGCTCGCCAAGGTGAGGGATTTCGTGCTTCAGGATGCGGATTTGATCAAGGTGTTTTCCATTATGGATGTGGACGCCAACGCCGTTTATCTGAGGGGCAATGTCAAACGTCCGGGGAAATATTCCTTTGCGCCCGGGATGAAGATCCGGGATCTGATCAACCAGCCGGAGGATCTGCAGAGCGAAGCTCACATGGATTACGCGCTGATCAAACGGGAAAACCCGCCCAACCGGGAAGCTGTTCTGATTCCGTTTAATCTGGGCAAACTCATTTTGCAAAATGACGAAGCGTACAATTATGACCTGGCGCCCAAAGATCAGATTTTTGTCTTTCACCAGTCGTTATTCAAGGATCAGCCTTTCGTCACGCTGGAAGGAGAAGTTCGCGGGTTCGAACCTACGGCTCAGGAAAAAGCTCTGAGAGCGGGCCAATATGCACAGGCCGCACCCGGTCCCTACGGCCAGGCCGTTCCGGGCCAGTTCGGCGCTCCGGCCGTTCCCGGTTCCGTCCAGTACGGTCAACCTGCTTCCGGTACCTACAGCGCTCCGGCGCCCGCGCAGCCGGGTACTGCGGCGCCCGGTCAGTACAATGTCGCAGCGCCCCGTCAGCCTGCAGTTTCGCCTTCGGGCCAATATGGACAGCCGACGGCCGGTTCGTACGGCTCCCAGGTTTCCGGTCAGCCCGGGGTTGCATTGCCCGGTCAATACGGCCAGACTGCCCCCGCTCCGTATGGTGTTCAGGTTCCCGGTCAGCCCGGGGCTGCATTCCCCGATCAGTATTACCCGTATAACGAAAATCTGTTCGAGATCAGGCAAATTAAAGACACATTGCGTTTCGATTACGAAAAGGACAAAGCCAGGGAAAAGGATGAAATTTTCTATCTTTTAATGGCCAAAATAGAAGAAATTGAAGCGGAGATCGAAAAAGATAACAGGGTAACGCCGGGTATCATTAATCAACTGCAAATTGAACTGGAGAAAGCGGGCAGAAAAGATCTGTCGTTGAGGCTCGGCAAACTGGATGAGAAGTTGAAAGTGGCAATCCGGATTGATCTGGTCGGCAACATGAAGGTGAAAGACGCCATTTTGAATGCCGGCGGCCTGACCGCAAATGCCAGCATGGAAAGCGGCGAAATTATCCGCCAGTATCCGAACAATGAATTCAGAACAACGTATTTCAACGTTGCCAGAGCGATGGAAGGCGATCCGAGAGATAATCTTCTGCTGCAGGATAAAGACAGGATCGTCATTCATTCGATCCTGGAAAAGAATCCAAGGAAAAATATTTTTGTCACGGGCGATGTCACCAAACCGGGAACGTATCAGTTTACGGAAAACATGACTGTGCGCGATCTGATTTTCAAGGCAGGCAATGTTCTGGAGTCCGCGTATCTTGATGAAGCGGAAATTACATCGGTCAGCGTTGTGAACGGAAGACTGGGCGATCTTTCCCACAGGAAAGTCAATCTGAAAAAAGCGCTGGAAGGCGACGCCGGGCACAATGTGACGCTGCTGCCCAACGACCGGCTGCATGTCAAACAGATTGCCGATTATCACAATGTGCGGTTTATCACGTTATCCGGCCAGATGGCTTTCCCCGGCAAGTATCCGTTCAGAAAAGGCGAAAGATTATCCGATATCGTTGAACGGGCCGGCGGTTTTACACCGCATGCGTATTTGCGCGGCGCTCAGTTCACGCGGGTGCGGGTGAAAGAGCTTCAGCAGCAGGGTCTGAAAGAAATGGCCGACCGCATGGAGCGTGAATTATTATCCGGCGGGGCGGAACAGTTTGCCACCGCTGTTTCAAAAGAGGAAATTGCCGCCAAACAGGGCGAGTTGGAGCAAAAGAAAAAATTTGTCGACACGCTGCGCAAGACCAGGGCCACCGGCCGCATGACGGTTTATGTGGCGGATGCCGGAAAACTCCGAAACACGGAGTATGATTTTGAGCTGGAAGACGGCGACACGCTGTATGTTCCGGAAAGAAACAGCGTGGTGAATGTGGTCGGCTCCGTGATGTCGCAGAGCAGCCATCTGTATTCCGAAAATCTCAGCCATCAGGATTACATCGATGCGTCCGGCGGATACTCCTATTATGCGGATGCGTCCAATGTCTACATCCTCAAAGTAGACGGCGGCGCCCGACGGCTTTCCAAGAATTTCATCGGTTGGAATTCTTCCCGCTCGCGCTGGGAAATGACGGCGTACGGCGCCGGCGTCAAGGATATCGAACCGGGCGATACCATTGTTGTTCCGGAAAAGATTGAAAGGATTGCCTGGCTGCGGGAAATCAAGGATATTACGCAGATCCTGATGAATATTGCCGTAGTCGCCGGTGTCACGATCAAACTGTTCTAATGACACCGAGTTGGGACGTTAAAATTAGGGTTGTCACTTCGAGCGAATGCGAGAAGTCTTGAAAAAGGTTTGAGACTTTGCAAAACCACGTCAATTCGTCAATTTTGTCATACCGGCGCAGGCCGGTATCCAGAAAATGGATCCCCGATAGGACCACTCGGGGATGACAGAGGATGGATCTAACCAGAGGGCGCCATGGCCTGTCTCCACGGGAATGGCCCAAAGAAAAAGTTATGCAAAGCTCTCAGTTTGTAACTGTGAAATGAAAGCATTAAGATTCCT
>JAGOMJ010000038.1 GCA_017993615.1 Smithella sp.
AGCTGATTTTCCTTGCCGGTGCTGCGGGCCCAATCGAAAAAGGGCTGGGTCATGCCGGTTTCAATAAGTCCCGGGCAGATGGCGTTGATGCGGACGTTGAAGGCCCCGACTTCGCAGGCGGACGTTTTCGTGAAGTTGATTAAAGCGGCCTTGCTGGCGCTGTAGGCATTGCCGCCGGCGCCGGAGAGCAGACCGGCCACTGATGCGATATTGATGATCGATCCCCGGCGACGTTCTTTCATATGAGCGATGATGTGCTTGGTGGCATACACCGGCCCCATGACATTGATATCATAAACGAGATGCCATTCCTCGGGCTTCTGATCTTCAAGCGCGTCCAGCCCGCCGCCGATGCCGGCGTTGTTGACCAGGATGTCAATCGTATTGAATTTTTCCAGGGCCAGATTGATCAGCGCTTGGATTTCTTCTTCCGATGCAACGTCGGTTTTGCGGATAACGACGTTTCCTCCCATCCCTTTGATTTCGTCCTCAACCTGCCGAAGCCCGGTTTCGCTGATATCGGCAAGGACAAGGTTGGCCCCTTCACGGGCGAAAAGCACTGCGGAGGCGCGACCGATTCCATTGGCTGCTCCGGTGATGATCGTATTTTTACCGTTGAGTCTGTGTGCCATTTTGAGCTCCCCGTTTTTTTGAGAAGAGCATAGGGAACTTGCTGATTGATGTCAATGGGAAATGGTAGTGACGTCCGCTGAAATCAAGCGAAGCGCAGATTAAAGCGCTGACGGAACTATCCCAGGAGCGCAGCGACGAGGGATGGATAATGGATGATTAAGAGATTTTTTTATTGCAATCGGTAATAAAAAAATGGATATTCGATTATCTTCGTGGAACACAACGTGATGACAGAGAATAACCGGTTGAAAGGGAAAATAGCCAGCATTCCTGATTACGCCTTTTTAGGCGTGATTCTTGTGGTTTGTCTTCTGTATAGAATTTATTACTTCGGGTTCCTGAATCCCGGAATGGTGCAGTATAATTCGGACAGCGTTTCGTATTTCTACGCCGTGGATTTGTTCAGGGGAGGCGTTGACCTGTACCGCACGCCGCTTTATCCGTATGTGATCAAATTCTTCCAATATGTTTCCGGAGATCATCTGGTCCGCAATCTCATTTTTTTTCAGCAGGCCCTGTCGTTCTTGTCTATCATCCCGTTCTATTTCGTTTCCAAACGCGTCATCGGCAATGTTTATGTGGGCATGATTGCAACGCTCTTTTACGGCTGCTGGCATCCCATCCTGATTCAGAATGTCCATCTCAATCCGGAGAGCCTGTGCTTTGCCGGATCGGTCTTTATGCTGTCCCTGCTTGTCCGGTTTCTTGAAAAACCGAAACGGTCCGCCGCGCTGGCGATCGGCATTTTCCCGTTTTTCCTGATCATGCTGAAGCCGACGTATTTGATCCTGATAGCGGTCATGCTTCTTTTTCTGTTGTGCCGTTTTTTTCTACTGCGCGACGAAAGAAAAATCCTCTATTGGGGATTGCTGGGATTGTGCTTCACGGCTGCGGGTGTGCTCGGATATTGCGGAATGAATAAAAAGTTCAACGGCCAGTTTGTTTTGAGTAACATCGCGCTGAACAATACGATTGCTCATTTAAGTATAAGCGGGGCTTACGAATACGGGAAAGATGAGGAATTCATGGCCGTCATCGACAGAACGCGACATATCAATTATTATGCCGCTCCTTTTTCGATCAATAATCATTTTATCGATAACTACAAGCGCTGTTATCGGAACTTTCCGAAAGACCTGCCGCCGACGGAGGATATGATTTTCTGTTCGGTCTTTCCTGACAGGGTTAATTATTCTCCCGAAAGGATCATACGGTTCATCAGCCATGCCCGGTGCACAGTTGTTTATGTCAAATACATGGCCCAAAGAGCTTTTGATATTATCGTGGCCGCCTACGGAAATCTGTTTCTGCTGCTTGCCCTGCAATCGGTATTGATCATGGTTGCCGCTGTAAAATACAAAAAAATTGCCTGGGCTCAGTCGTTTTGCATCGTGTTCGTGCTGGGGCAATTTTTTTCCATATGGCTGGCCGGTCTGGACGATATGAATCGCCATCTAATGCCGTCTTATCCTTTTTTGATTCAGATTGCGGGATCTTTCGCGGTTAATATAGGGTTATTCCTCAGTAAAAATAAATTATCGAGTAAATCTGATAATGCCGCATTTTGATATACGAAAGAATTTCCCGTGAATCACAATGACGACACGGTATTATCTTGTTATGGGTGCCGGATAAGAAAGTACAGTGTCATCCTTCTTAAGAAGCAATATGGTTAGAAAAAAGAAGAGCGGGTAAAATGTCAGTATGTTGCGGGTGAGACACATCGATTGTCCCATATAATATGCGGTAAAGATGTAGAGAAAAAGAAAGAAAAGCATATAACCTGCAATGGGAACAAGAAGATGCAAAAGCTCTTTTGATATTTTTCCATGTGCCAGAATAATTAACGGAAAGAAAAGGAAAATGACATTAAAGTTGTCCAGCGATATCATTTTGTATATATAAACTAAAATCATGTCCGGCTGAAAAAAAGACCACAATGAGGTATCAGGTGAATGCGCATAATATTCGAAATATAATTCATGTGACCATCGCAACCATCGCGACTGTCCCAAAAACCCCAGCCCATAATGGACTTTAAATAAAAACCAGGGAAGTAGTGCTAAAAAAGGTGCTAAAATTGAAATCAGGTTGACATATTTTCCGCGGCTTTTATTTAAATCATGCCTAAAATATACGATGGCCGATAAAAGGAAGGGCAAAACAAAGAACAAGGCCTCGTTTTTAGTAAAAACAGCTATCGTTGCGTATGCTCCGGCCAGTATACAGAAAGAGAGGTTTTGCCTTATGGCTTTCAAAAAAGATAAGGATGCGAACAACAAATAAACCCCGAGCATTTGATCGCTATACATCTCGATGGAATGATAGGATAAAAGCGGTGAACTCAGAAAGATGGCGAGCAGTGCGAGGGCATAGAGCTTGCCGATTTCACGAATGGCGATGTAATATAAACAGATAATCATACTGAGACAATAAACCGGGCTGAAGAACTTCACAAATACATCATCAAACTTTCCCATCCAAAGGCTCATCCATAACTGCAGTAAGGTGTTGTGCAGTGGATAGTACAGGATTCTATCCACTGCATTACCGCCAAAGAATTCCAGTGCAGGAGCATCAAGCAGCAAGCTCTTTGAGTAGAAGAAGATTTTTGCTCCCGCAGACCAGTTTGCCCATGCATCCCAGGCAAAAATCGGCCTGAGTCCTGTTAAGATAAATACAGAAACAAGTTTTGCAATGATCCATATGATAAGCAGAGCAAATAAACATTTCTTTAACCCATGGTTTCGAGGGGACTTGATCTCCAGAAATAAACTCAAACCTGGGTCTGAAATCGAGGGAATTAAAACAATCTTATTTTTCCATATCCAGAATGAAAGTAACATCAGTTCGAAAAACACAGGCATTAAGGAATTAAACAATGTCAGTGGAATCCGCATGAGTCCCAACAAAAATATTTGCAGTGTCAAAATGCCGGCGCCAAGAGGGAAAGAAAGGCCGATGCGTTCGCCAAAGAAAGTTTCTTTATCGTTTCTGAGGATTATGGTGATAATGAGAAAACCAAGTAAGGTTGGTAAAAATATGGCGATGGCTGTGGATAGCATCATAATCTTTTTAGTATATAAGCGTCATGTGCGAACATTGAAATCAACTCTACGTTTTTGATGGTGATTTCACCTCGCGTGAAAACGCGTTCAGCAAGATCATATTGGGATTCGGTGTCTTTAAGTACGACAATGTACGGTGCCTTTTCAAGCCGGTAGTGATTATCCGAACGTTTGTTCAGCGGCAGTAGATAATATTGAAAAAGTCTCGGTTCTTGAAAATAGGAAGAATATATTATGTAGTCATCATGGATCAGCTTTTTTGCTTCCATAGAGAATACATACAAGCCGTTATACATTTTAATAGACTTCTCTTCTGTTGAGAGACCCCAGTACTTCTTAATATCGGTTTTCAGCCATGTACTCCACCCTATGTCCGTATAAATTGCGTAGAAAAGCGCAGAGGAGAAAAACGCGATAATGATAGCTTTTCTGAAAGCGTTAAGCAGAGAATATTTTTTTGCAAAAAAAAATGATGTTCCCAGGAGTAAGACAATACCTGCAATCAAGTATGCAATTACTCTGAAATGCGGCGGCAGATCAACCGATAAAATAGTGGTTCCGGTTATCGGCGGGTAGAAAAGAATATTATGAAAATCCCAATTCATAGTTTTTGTTTTTATAGCAAAAAACCAATATAAGTCAATAGTAAGGAATTCCTTTTGGTTTTTAAATCAATACAACACTCATACATTGAGCGCTTGTTTGAAGAAAATGATAGGTGCCCGGAATAGTTTCTATGTGTAAAAAAAGCTTGATATTATGTCATTTCCCCTCTGTGATTTTTTAAGTTTTGCTTTTGGTTGCAGATGATGATGAAAATGGCTAATGTTTCTCATAATATGTATTGACTCGGCCTTTATTTTTATATAGAAATAAAACCATAAGGAGGGGGAAAATACAGGTGTGGAGACCCTCTCCCAAGCCAAGGCCGAAACCCCATTAATGTAGTTGTGCCCTTGTTTTACGTCTCCAGGTGGGGAGAAATCTTTTTTTTAAAAAAGAACGGAGGGCGCTGTGTCTCCTGTTGATTTAACAGGGAAAAGCGCAAGACGTCCAAGTATTGTTAAAACCTTTCTTATAAAATTGCCTTTGCACATTGATTATTTCATCTCCTATGATTTATTGTTGTAAAGTGTGACAAAACGAGCTCTTGGAAACGGATAAGGAGCAGTGATATTGACAAAAAAGGCTTGGCAGGCTGAGGGAATAGTTCCTCTGTTATACGGGAAAGACAAAGATAAAAAACGGGCATCAGCTATCGGGCCGGGACTGCACAGTGTTTTAGGATTGGAACGATATTTCAAAAATCAATCCTTTGATATGGATTTCCTCAATCCGGTCTCTTCTTTTTATCACCTCAAGAGTCTTTCGACCAAACTATATCTTCATCGCCTTGAAAATTACCTTGATCCAATACCAAGGGAATCTATAGTTCTTGACGCTGGTTGCGGTGTTGGAAGATTTACCACCCTTTTGGCTGAACGATTCAAGAAGGTTGTTGCGTTTGACCCTTCATTGCCGTCGTTGAAAGCATGTCAGCGTCATCTGGAAGAGCGCGGGCTTCATAATGTTGAGATGCACTGGGCGGATATTTCGTTTTTGGACAACGTGGGGGAAAATACTTTTGACGTCGTGATAGCGACGGGACCCATTTGTTACACGGCCGATTCTCTAAAATCCCTTAAGCGTTTGATGCGCGTTGCGAAACCAAACGCAAAAATATTTTTATCCGTTGAAGGATGCCTGGGTGCATTATGCTCGCAGGGCGTTGAAGGGCCAGAAAGGCTTCTGAACGTTCTTTCGAGAGATCCGCTTCTGCTTGAAAAGGACCGTTTGATCAATTATTGTAACCGAAAAGATTTTAAAGAACTCGTCCGGAATGCGGGTGTGAAGAAGCTTACCATAGACAGTTCGCACGATTTTGGGGATGGGGCATTCTGGCAAGCCATTGACGACTCGCGCCTGAATGATCCAACATATGTAGATATGATTATTCGAACCGAGGATCTTTGCCGGAATCATTCCGTGATTGCCGAACGGGCCAGGATTTTTATGGCTGTTGGGGAAAAGTGAAGATGGCTAAAGTCTTTTTAATAAACCCTTCTATGGACATTCTGTCCGCTTTTGGAGAGTATCACAAGTTAATGGAGCCCATGCCGTGTATCGGTTTGGCGTACATCGCTTCGAGCTGTCAAAAAGCCGGTCATGAAGTATTCATGCTCGACAATTTTGTGGAAAAGAAACCTTTTGAAGACATTGTTGAATCTGTCAAATCTTTTGGCGCTGATATCGTCGGAATAAGTATGTTGACGCCAACCGCAAATTCAACAGAAGCTTTAGGACATTACATTAAAACAAGGCTGCCGTCTGTCAAAGTTGTTTTTGGAAATTTACATGCGTCGCTATTTGCTGAAAATCTTATCAATCGGGGAGCATGCGATGCGGTCGTGCATGGCGAGGGGGAGATTATTTTCCCAAGGTTGATCGATGCATTTTTAAACAAGAGCGATATTTCAAAAATTCAGGGGATATCCTATAAGGGCGAAGAAGGAATCGTTTTTACAGGGATATCCGATCCGATAGAAGATTTAGACGCTCTTCCCCGCCCCGCTTGGGAACTGTTCCCCTGGAGAGATTATTCTTTTTTGCCTTTTGTTACAGTCGCCAAGCCCTGTTTGGCGATTTCGGGAAGCAGGGGCTGTCCGTTCCGGTGTAAGTTCTGCGCGATGGGTTATATGGGCAATCTGGTCAGAAAACGCAGTCCGGAATCGATTGCCGATGAGATCGAATGGCTCGTGAAGGAATTCGGTGCCCGACATATCGGATTTGTTGATCCGATTTTTCCACTTGATAAAAAACACGCGATTGCAACATGTCGGGCCATCAGGGCAAAAAACATGCCTGAAAAATGGTGGTGGACATGCGAGACACGAGTGGACATTGTCGATGAGGAGATGTGCCGGGAGATGAAACTGGCGCGATGTAAGCGAATCTTGTTCGGCATTGAAAGCGGAGTTAATGAAGTTTTAGCCGGTGTGGGTAAAGGGTATACAACGGATAATGTGAAGCGGGGGATCGTTGCTGCAAGGTCTGCGGGACTCGAAATCTCCGCTTTTTTTATGCTCGGGCTTCCGGGCGAGACAAAAGAAACGGCAAAACAGACGATAGATTTTGCGCTATCGCTGGACATTGATTTTGCAAAGTTCGCGATAACGATACCGCTTCCCGGTTCGGAACTCTATGATGATTTGGTGAAGCAGGGGAAAATATCACAACCGGAATGGGAAAGCTTTACAACCTTCAATCCCGATCCGGACTCGCTTCCCTATATTCCTGAGGGCATGACGGGAAAAGAGCTCTTGCAACTGCATCGGATGGCAAACGTAAAGTTTTATCTGCGTCCAAAGATGATATTCCGGCATCTTTTTGTGATACGTTCAATCGGTTTGAAAATGATGTTTAATGGAGCGATGTTGATATTGAAGCAACTGTTCAAAGACAGGAAGTAATGCGATTATTATTTGTTCGGCCACCGAAATATATATGGCATTACATGAATGAGCAGGATGATTATCTGCTTCTTCAGGCGCTTGCCTGGCTTGGATCGGAGGCCAGACGGCAAGGGCATGAGGTTATCCTTCCGGATTGCATGCCGCTCAAGATAGGTTGGAAGAGTCTCTGGATTGAGCCCCTGCGGTTAGATAGATCGGGTTAGAGCAATCGGCGCGGGTTTTTGGTTTTTATAAAAAAAGTTCTTTAGATTCCACCGGCGGTTTGTATCCAGGAGAGGAATGCAGACGTTTGCGGTGATAAAATTCTTGGATGAAAAAGGGAAGCCGAATCTGAACATCTTCCAGGGTTCGGTATTCCCAAAGGTAAACTTTTTCGACCTTGAGCGTTTTGAAAAAGCTTTCCGTGGTAGCATTATCGTAGGGATTCCCTTTGCCCGCAATGCTGATCGGAAAGCCATGCTGCAAGAGCGCTTCTACGGAATCATGGGAGGCATACTGGGCGCTCCGATCCGAATGATGAATAACACCCTTGGGCGGCTTACTTCGAGGGGTCATTGTTAAACCGTCCTTTGGCATATTGCTCTTTCCAGTGATAAAGAAGGCCGGATGATTTCTCATGACGGCGAATCAGTTGCGCTGGTGTACTCATACCGCTTAAAAGTTCTTCAACGAGCTGGCGCTTGAGTTCAACAGCAAATGATCTGCAGTGTTTCATGGCAAGTTCCTTTCTTTCCCATAAAGGGAATCTGGTTCCTGCCAACTAGTCTAACATATTTTGTTCAATCCGGGTGGGGGGGCAGTCTAATTTGTTACTATGAAAAAAATATTTTTTAAAAGTTTGTTGATAATTGCCCTGTTGATAGTTACTTTTGTTTTGCCTGTGGTTTATTCTACCGGTATTGCTGTTTACTTCAGATTAGCTCTGCTGTTTTTTATAGTCCTTGAAAGTTTCAAATTGTTCAAAATTATTATCATCGATGCAAAGATCAATCATGCATTGTCGAATTTTGCCACAACTTTATTTTCATTTTTTATTATTTTCATGATCCTGGAAACTGTCTTCATGTTTGTTCCACGAACGCATTTCTTTGATTATACTTTAGCGTCCAAATTGTGGTATGCCAAATATTATAAACCGATCAACTCTTTAGGTTTTCGAGACAACGAGCCTAATTACAATCATAACGTAATTTTATTTGTAGGCGATTCATTTACGGCGGGCAGTGGATTGAAATCTGTAGATGAAAGATTTTCCAATATTGTTGGCAAAGAATTAAATAAAAAAGAAAATAAATATACTGTAATAAATATAGGACACCCGGGAGCGGATTCATCTGATGAGTTTCATTTGATGCAACAAGTCATTTATATGACAAAGATTAGGCCCGAAATCATAGTGCTCCAATACTTCGGCGATGATATTGCGCATGTTGCGGCGGAAAAATTAAAAACGTTTGAAGGTTTTAAACCTTTCGTAAATGTGAATGCATTCCTAAAGCCTGCGGTAAGAGGCTCTTATTTTCTTAATTACATGTATTTTCTTTTCCCCAATAAAGAACTTACGTCTTCAGCTCTTTCTTTAATGCAACAAACATATCGGGATAATAATATGTTATTAAAGCACCAGGAGCAGCTTAAATTATTCATCAATTACGCTCGAGAAAATCATATACAACTTATCGCGGTAGTGTTTCCTGTCCTCGAGGATATTGAAATCAGCAATTCTATATATGTCAATGATATCGTGAATTATTTTGAAGTTCATAAAATAACTACTATCAACGTCTCTCGATTGGTTAAAAATATTCCCCTGCAAGAAAGAATAATAAATAAAAATGACGGGCATCCTTCAAAATCAGTTCATGCATCCGTTGCTCATGAAGTTTTGAGAAAGATTAGATTCAATGGAAATAATGAATAAATATTTTACGATGATCCGATTTTTGTTGGAGAACAAAATAAATTGCTGCCGATAGCCATGGTTTTGTTCTGAAAAGACTATTGATCATGTTTAAGAAGAATTGATAAATTCTTCTTTTATCTAAAACCTTTTTTAATCAACAATCCTCTTGACGAAAAGACGTCATTTTCACATCGGAACTTTCAGATCAAACTTTCCATGTCTGCTTATCTCTGGGGATATTGTCTCGTATCGCAGGCTTCTCCCCTTCCATTGTGCATGATAAGGTTATTCCGCTAGTCTTTCTTTTTAAGCTTAAAAAATTGAAAAACAGGATTTTTTTCAATCACAGGATCATCGGAATCCGTCAGTGCGTAAAGGTTTTTAAGTGCCTTTAATAAATCTGAGCTTGATTGAATGTTAGAGTGAACGTAACTTTCTTGCCTCATGATAATGGCCTTGTGTTTGGGAAGCGCCACAATATTTCCAACAACGGCAAGACAGATTGAAAAAACGATGCAAAATTTGAAAACAGCGGACTTATGGAAAAGACGGGTCCACACAGAAAGTGTCATTACAAGAATAACTGTTGTCGGCAACCAATAGAATACTCTTCTGGCTTCCGGCCACATTAGTGGCGGATGTTTTAGCAGCATGAATGAATTCATGATGACCAGCAATACATTCGTTATTAAAAATCCTCCCAGCGCCAGACCGAAACACTTTCGATAGTTGTCGGACCTCTGACGGTTAGCGTACATGAAATAGATTGGAGAAAAAATAAGCAATATGAGGAGAATAAAGCCGATGGGCAGGGGAGGATTGCCGATTAAAAATCGGAATGTGTCAAGATATAAAAAGAATCCCGCCTGCAGATACTGCGCTAAATTTTCGACATATAGTATCATCGGCAATATCTGATAAGAAAAATCCGGCCGGTATCCGTTGAGAGCAAATATGAAGTGCGGAGCGATAAAAAATCGATACAATCCGTGAAGAATAATGGTTGCCAGACAAACGAAAATCATAATGGCAAATTCCTTCTGGCGGATAATCAGGTGCCATATAAGCAGGAGTGTAAAAAACACCATACAGAGGAATACTCCCTGCTCATCCAGAAACGTTATGATCAGCATTGATATGGAATACAGAAACCAATCAATTTTTGAGATAGGAAAGCTATTTTCTTCCTTTGCAAGAACAACCGCTTTACACAGGAAATAAAATATAATTGACGTCAGAAACATGACCATAACTTTTCCTGTCCTGTTAATAAAATATCCGCTGAAATAGACGCTTGGAGAAGTCCAAAACAGTACAAGCCAGCCGATCCCTGTTAAAGGACTGAGGTTTAATATTTTCACGCAAAAGGACCAAATTATACAACCTGTTGCGATACACAGAAGATAATGTGTTAAAGATAAAAAATGCGGGTAACCGTGCTCTATGCAGAGTTCAACAAATTTAACGTCGATAAAGTCAAATAAATAGCTTAATTCCCGTGCACGGTATAAACCGTCATCCAGCATTTGACTGTCGAACAACTTCTGCAATAATGGAATATCTGACAAATAATAGGGCAGACGAGTATACATTTCTTCATACAGAATACCGCCATTAGAGTTCATGATGGAAATCAGTGCAATCAGACAACTTAACAAAAACGCGTGAAAGCAAGAGATGTCAACCTTAAAATGATCCGGAAATTTTATAAGTTTACATAATTTCATGAAATAAATGTTCCGACGGCTGTGCTTGATGTTTCAATACAGCGGTTAAAAAACTAATTCGGTCCCGGGCATATCGGTTATCTGTCCCATGGCGCATTGCCTGGCTGATGATGCTTTGTGATAGAGTGTTATTTCCAGTTGAGTGTTGTGAATATATAGGGAGAATGCCGTTTTTTGTCAATGAAATTATGGTTGAACTGTATAGCTGCTTTGGCTTCCGGGAATATCAGCAAGACTTTTCCGGAATGTTCGCTGCTGTTTTTTTGCAGAAAAGATTTTTAATTTATAACCTGAAATTTATTTTGAAAAAATATTTCTATAGAGAAGGGGAATTATTTTTAGTACTGCTTTAATGTGCATCAACAGTTCGGAAAGAGTGCGTATCCTGCGGATATGCCGAAAAATAAAGATCGGCCGCAGATAGAAATCACGGTAGCTTTTATAATAATATTGTCTGACGACGTTGTCCGATACGGTGTCTAAGTCCAACACGGGTTCTGCCAGATTATACAGATCCCAATTATAATGTAGAAGGGAATTATTGCGTAAGAATTCTTTATACATGGCGGTGCCCGGATATGGAGTCGTGATATTGAAAACGGCAAAATGAATTCGTGCGTTTTTAGCAAAAGCGATAGTTCTTTGCATGCTGGCTTCCGTTTCTCCCGGATTGCCGAGCATAAAAGCGCCGCGGATGTTCATCTTTGCCGCTCTTGTCCATTTGATGGCGTTCTGAAATTGCTCCGCGGTGATTCGCTTGTTGATGTTTTTTAGAATATCTTCGTCCGTGGTTTCAAAACCATACATGATTTGATGGCAGCCCGCTTTTTTCATCAACTGCAGCAAGTCCGGTGTGACGGTATCCACGCGTGCAAAACATGACCAGCTGAGATTGATTTTTTTCTCCAGCATCAACCGGCACAATACGGCGACATTTTTTTTATTTGCGGTGAATGTGTCGTCATAGAAGGAAATCTCTCTGATGCCGTATTTTTTCTGCAACACTTCGATATGTTCAATAACGCGCAATGGCGACATAAATCTGACTTGCGGACCGAACATTTCGGAAAAGCAGAATGTGCATTTTCCGGGGCAGCCACGGGATGTGACCATGCCGATGGAAGGTTGATATTGAGCCGCCCCCAGCGCTGAATGATAGAGGTTCATCGGGAGTTTTTCATAGGCGGGAAAAGGCAGGCTGTCCAGATCCGCATAACTTGCCGCCGCCGGATTTACAATGATCTTGCCCTGCGTATTTCTCCAGGTCAGGTTGGGAATAAGATGCAAAGGTGTGTTTCGGGCCAGTTTCGTGATCGCCTCCTCGCCTTCGCCGCGCACCGCCATATCGCAGATATTATCTTTGACGAGTTCCCGATGAAAAACAGTCGGATGTGCGCCGCCCAGGATGATTCTGGTTTGAGGCAGTCTGTTGCGGATGTCCCGGGCGAGCGTCATGGCAGACGATATTTCAGGCGTGGTTGCCGTGATGCCGACAAAATCCGCCGAGGGATCTATCTGATCGACGATTTCCGGAATGGTCAACTGCAAAGCCGCTGCGTCGATGATTGTCGACGTTTGCCCCTCCCTGTCCCATAGCGCGGCCAGCAACGCCAATCCGAGAGGCGGATTGACGGAATTGATCAGACGCCAGATATTGCCGCCCGGTATTTTTCGCGGCGGATGAACAAATACAAAATGCATAGGTCGAATCATCGGAATTGTTTTATTGTGTGCAAATCACGTTTTCCGGGCAATAAGAATCAGCGACTGTCCCAGCGGCGGCTTGACTATGTTTTCCGCAAAGCTGAAAAACGGCACCAGTTGATCAAATAATTTGGTCTGTCCCGCCGGCAGTTCCTGTTTTTTCAGTACGCGTCCGTTAACGAACCAGCCGATCATGCCCGGAAAGTTCATATAGTAAAGTTTCAACACGTCCAGATTTTGATCCTGGATGAGCGATCTTAAATCTTTTTTATTATAGCGCCGCCGGTGATCAAAAGAAATATCCATCGAGCCGTAAAGCGTCTTCAGGGCGGGGACAAGGATGATGAGTTTCCCTTTCGGCTGTAAAAGATGACTCATGTTTTCAACGGCCGTCCGGTCGTTTTCGAGGTGCTCGAGAATATTCAGGCAAATCACGGTGTCGAACGTCATGCCGGAGACGGGCGATGATTGAATGTTTTGAATATCCGTTTGGAGGACCGTGAAGGCCGCGCTGTCGCAAAAAGAGTATTTCGCCTTTAAATAATCCACATAGGGTTGATGGATGTCGATCAGCGTAAGTTTGTTTTTGGAAAGGATAAAGTCCGTGAGATTGCCGATTCCCGCACCGACTTCCAGAACGTTATTTCCGATAAAACGTTGTATGTTGTTGTATATCCAGCGATTGTAGTTATATCGTTGAGACAACAGCAGCAATGAATACTTTATTTTTTCCTTATGGAGATTTGAATTATTGATGTTCATCCCCCGTTTTTAAGTGGATGATTCTTCATTACCTTATTCATTGATAAAGGTCATCTAAAAAAATGTTGCAATCATCTGCGAAAAATTAAATAATTCAAACGTTTTAAAATATCTTTTAAAAAACAACGGGAATGGTGATTTGTCAAGGCGGAATTGAACGGTCTGATAAACATCTCTCTTTGTATCCCGGGACAAAACCGAACCATAAGAAGAGGTTGCCTCAAAAGCCATGATGAGCGTTTCGGTATTATCCGTTTACGAAAGTAAGTCAAGCCGCCCCCAAGGTGTCAATAAAGGGTTTTTCTCTTTTGACGCATTCAACGGATTTGATTTTCTGGCTCTTGGCATATGCCTGATCAGTTTTGTCTGCAGCATCATAGAAGCCAGAGTGAATGTGGACAATTTGCACTGGGGCTGGGCCTATATTGCCGCGCTGGATTTGAAAAGAGGAGCCATCCCGCATTCCGAAGTCATTATCTTTTACGGCTATATTTATACATGGATTCAGAGCATTTCGTTGATGTTGTTTGGTGAGAGGCTGGTGAGTCTGGGCATTGTCACGGGCCTGTTTTATTCCGTGTCCTTATTCCTTTCTTATCGTATTTTTCTCAGATTGATGAAGAAGGGTCTCGCCTGCCTTTCCGTGCTGCTGATTTTCCTGATTCACCCTTATGCAATTTATCCCGCGCCTAATTATTTTATGTATATGTTTGAATTGCTGGCGCTTGTCTATTTTCTGAAATATTCCGAAAGCAAATATTACGGCCTGCTGGCGGGATTTTTTTTAAGCATGTCGGTTCTGGCGCGGTATTCGTCCGTTATTGCCGTTGTTCCGCCTTTTGCCGTTTTGCTTTGTGCAGAATATTTCGTTACCCCGGGAAAAAAGAAATTCGTGATGGAAAAAATCGGACTGGTCAGCGCCGGGTTCTTCATCCCTTTGGTGGCTTTTTGTTCATATCTTTTTCTGCGTTCCGCGTTGGATGATTTTTTCCTTCAAAATACGACGATTGTCAGGGTCATCGGTGAGGGAGATAATGTCAATACGTATTTTAACTTCCTGGCTTGCCTGTTTCAGATGGAAAACAGTCTGGCATCGGACTTTCGCGGCAAAATATTTACGCCGGTGTTGCTGGTCTGTCTTTTTTTTGCGATCAAAGAAATTCGTCAAAACGTTTTCGGCAGGCTTCGCGAACCGGCATATCAAGATGGTGCCCTGTTGGCCGCTTGTCTGGTCGCCGTTTTCGGTTATCTTAATTCCATCCATGTTTATGAAACATTCCGTCTGGTGAACGGCGCTTCTCTGGGTATCGGCGTCTGTGTGTTGGCGGCAGGTTATTGTTTTGATAAGATCGGAAAACCGCTCAAATACCTGATCCCGGCAGCGGGGTTGATCATTGCGGCGGTATTGCTCTCAACATTGTTTTTCAAACAGACGACATCAGCGTATTATCCCTGGCAAAGGAACGTTCTCTTCGGCCGAGGTATCCAAAACAGCAGCGTCCCGATACTGAAAGGTAAAATTTTAACAAAAGAATACAATAGCTTTTACGAAGAAGTATTTGATGTTATAAAACCCTATAAAAAATGTTGTTATATCGTCAATTACACAAGAGATGTGGTTGCTTTTGTAATGAATGATTTGCCCAGGGTCCAGATCTCTCCCGTACCCATCCACGGCGTCGATAATATATCCCGGCAGGTGAAATCCATTGAAGAGAAAAAAGCGGTCATTCTGTCCTTTAAAAAACTGGATATTCCCGGATACCTGACCATATTCGCCAAACCGTGGCCTGTTGAAATCCCGTGGATGGGAGGCGGGTATCTCTTTGTTTTTGCACCTGAGCGCCTGACGGCTGGTCATGAAATCTATCCGGATAAAGAAGCAAAATAAGTTATTGCACTTTAAAAATAATGTTACTTTGACGGGTGATGTCCTTGCGCATATGGTATAAGTCTAACGATATCGAGTTCATCCGGGATAAAAGGGGATCGCTGTAAAATGGATAAGCGCAAATGTCTTATATTTTTTGGAGTCCTTGCCGTGACGGCGCTTGTCTTTTCCGGCAGCCTGAAACTGGATTGGACCAACTGGGACGACAATCTATTGGTTTACGAAAATCCCCTGGTTCGTGAAGCACGGTTTATCGACATATTCACCAAGCCGGCCGACTATAACACGTATAATCCTCTGGTTATTTCTTCTTTCGCTTTGGAATGGAAACTGGTCGGAGACAGACCTTTCCTTTATCACTTCGACAATCTCATTCTCCATCTTCTTTGTACGGGGCTCGTTCTGCTTCTTTTCCGCAGGATGGGTCTCTCTGTCTGGTGGAGCGGTGTCGGTGCCTTGCTTTTCGGCATTCATCCGATGCGGGTGGAGTCCGTCGCATGGATCACCGAACGTAAAGATGTCCTCTATGGATTTTTTTATTTGTCGGCTTTGCTCGCTTATATTCGTTACATTGCTTCCGGCAAAGCAGGTTATTTTTTGCTAACCTTTTGCTTATTTTTTTTGTCGCTGCTTTCCAAGGGGCAGGCGGTTGCGCTTCCCTTCTCGCTGGTTTTGCTGGACTGGTATTTCGGAAGAAAGATGAACGGGAAAGCGGTAATGGAAAAATTAATTTTCTTCGCCATGGCTTTGCTGGTTGGTTTGCTGGGGACAACGTTTTTCTTTCAAAATGTTTATAAAACCATAGACAGCAAGGCGATCGTCAATGCTTTTAATTTCTTTGAACAGACGGTGCTGGCCGGCTATGCTTATACGATCTATATCCTGAAGTTTTTTATTCCCTATGTGACATCTACGCTGTACCCCGCTCCGGAGGTGCTGCATGCGGGCCACTGGATCGGCGCGATCTCAGCCGTTATGATTTTTCTCTGGGCTGTTTTCGTCTGGCGTCAGTACAAATTCATTACGTTCGGCTTGCTTTTCTTTACGTTCAACATCCTTTTTCTTTTGATGCCTTTTCTGGCAGGCGATACGGGCTATCTGAACGATCGGTATATCTACATGGCTTATGTCGGACTTGCCTTTACCGTGTCCTTCAGTATGCAGAAATTAGCGGAGCAAAAACCTTCCTGGCGCCGTCCTCTGGCCGTCATCGCGGTCGCGATCCTGGTTATCTTCAGCGTCCTGACAATCAAATATATTCCGGTCTGGCAAAACAGCGAAACACTCTGGACATACGTAATTGAAAAATATCCCAGCAAAATATCCGCGGCTTATCTTAACCGCGGCAATGACCGGTGTGTGCAAAACCGGCACAATGATGCTATACACGACTATACGACGGCGATTGATCTCAATCCGCAGAGTCTTCTGGCGTATCAAAATAGAGGCCTTGCCTATGTGATAACGGATGATTTGAACAAAGCCCTTCTGGACTATAACCGCTATTTGGCGCTGAGAGGGGCCTACGATGCCGGTGGGAGCATGATTGATACCCATCTCTCCAGCGTGCTGGGCAATCGGGGGCTGATTTTTGCCAGGATGAATCAGTTTGAAAAAGCGCTCGCTGATTTTAACACGGCCATAAAACTCAATCCGTATAATCCGAACAACTATTTAAACAGGGCCTTTGTTTTTTACCGGCTCGGTCGCGTGGAACAGGCTGCTCAGGATGTGCGGATGGCGGAGTTGACGGGCCGTACGGTGGACCCGTCATTTAAAAAAATGCTGCACATGCCGTAATGGATTTTTAGTCTTATGAAAACAGGATGATCATGAATAAACTCTATGTTGTCATGCCGGCCTACAACGAAGCGGGGATAATAGAAAAGGTAGTTCAGGAATGGCATGCGGTTGTCGCTTCTGTCGGCCACGGCAGCAGATTGATTGTATTGAACGACGGCAGCACGGACGAGACATCTGCCATTCTGGAGAGCATCAAAACCAGCCATCCGAACCTGACGGTCATCAACAAAACCAATTCCGGTCACGGACCGACGTGTCTGGCTGCCTATAAATTTGCCGTCGATGAAGGAGCGGATTGGGTTTTTCAAACCGACGCCGACGGTCAGACGCAATCCGGCGAATTCTGGAAGTTCTGGGAAAAACGGGACACCTGCGATTTTATTATCGGTTGGCGCGCAAGACGGGCGGATGGCCCGGCCAGGGTTTTCATTTCGCGGATCCTGAAAGGAGTGCTGGCGCTTCTGTTCAATGTTTCGTTAAAGGATGCCAACGCCCCTTTCCGTTTAATGAAGGCTGAACGTTTGCGCCTGTACCTGCCGCTAATTCCCGACAATTTCTTTATTCCCAATGTGCTTCTGTCCGTAATGCTGACCCGGGAAGGAGAAAAAATCTTATGGCAGGAAATTTCTTTCAATCCGCGCAATGCCGGCCAATCGTCGATTGCTCTGTTTCGGTTTGGCGGGTTGGGAATAAAACTGATTATACAGTTATATAAACTGAGACATCTGAAGCGTTCGACATGAAAATAGCACTGGTCCGACCAAACTATAAAAGCCATATCATAACACCGCCGATCGGCCTGGGGTATCTCTCGTCGTATCTCAAAAAGTCCGGCATCGAGACAAAAATTATTGATGGTCTGAAAGAGAATCTCAGCCCGTCGCGGCTGATGCGCCGGATTCTGAAATTCAATCCCGATGCGGTGGGCATTACCTGTCTCACCGCGTTTTATCAAGAAGTGGTCGTGTTGGCCCGCGAACTTGCAAAAAATAAAATCACAACCGTCATCGGCGGTCAGCATCCTACGTTTCTGCCGTACCGCACGCTGTTGGAGTCGCAGGCCGATTTTGTCGTTTGCGGCGAAGGGGAAATTCCGCTGCTTGAATTGGCCGAAAGTAAATTTTGCAACAAGAGTATTCGGGGGGTGTATTCGCTGGAAAACCTCAAAAGCGAACAGCAGGAGATCATCAAAGCGTCCGTGGTGGACAATCTCGATGATCTGCCTTTCCCCGATTGGGAACAGATTGATCCGCGGGAATATCCCCGCGCCCCGCACGGCGCGGTTGTCCGGGGCTTTCCCGTAGGTGTTATGGTCACCAGCCGGGGGTGTCCCTTTGAGTGCACCTTTTGCGCCGCTCCCCGATTCTGCGACAGAACCATCAGATTCAGAACACCGGAAAATGTCGTTGCCGAAATCGATTATCTGATGAAAAATTTCAACATCAGCGAAGTTCATTTCGAAGATGATAATTTCACGCTGAACGCCGATAACGTTAAAAAGTTTTGCCGTCTCCTGATTGAAAAAAACATCAAGATACACTGGGCCTGCCCGAACGGCGTCCGCGCCGATCACATATCGGAAGATCTTATTGTTTTGATGAAGCAAAGCGGATGCTATTACATCGCTTACGGCATCGAATCCGTTAATTCGTCCATTCTGGAAAAAATCAAGAAAAGGGAGTCGGTCGAAACCATCCAACGCGCCATCGATATGACCGGCAAAGCCGGCATTTCCACGCAGGGTTTTTTCATTTTCGGGCTGCCGGGAGAAACGGCGGCCTCGATGGAAGACAATATCCGTTTTGCCTTAAGGTCGGGATTGTCAAGAGCGCAATTCGTCATCCTGGATGTTCTGCCCGGGTCGGAGCTGTGGGATAGTCTGCGGGGCAAATTCACGCCGAACTGGTCAAAAGAGAGTTTTCGCCAACCGGAATATCTTCCGGAGGGAATGACCAAAGAACAATTGATGCAGGCGCAATCCAAGGCCTTCCGGAAATTTTATTTGAGACCGCAAATCTTGTTCAGACTTCTTTCTTTAATGGATTACAGACAGATATTTTATTTGCTCAGGAGATTAAAAACCTATAGAATTCTCGGATAGAATGGCGGGAAAGAATGATTGCGTGAAGCGGAAATAACTATGACAGCATTTTGCAGACGGTTTGTACTGGCGATTTTGATGGTGGCGGCGAGTACCGGGCCGGCGTGGTCTGCAGCCGACGACGGCTGGAAGAAAGTCGGAGAATCGGACGGCATTGCGGGTTTTACGCGTCCGACAGCGAAGAGTTCTGTTGATGAAATAAGGGCGGTCGGTGTTGTGAATGCTCCGGTCGCGGTGGTCGAGGCCGTTATCCGCGATATTTCCATCATGCCGCAGTATATGTTTTTATGCAAAGAGGCGGCCCTGATCAATACCCCGGAGATGAAAAGTGCAGGAGATGCCGTCTATTTCCACAGCGTCACCGACATGCCTTTCCCCGTCAGCGACCGTGACGCTGTCGTCAAATCCGTATGGTCTGTCGATAGGAAAACGGGGGCCGTGTATTGCCGTGCGAAAGGACTGAAAACAACATTCAGGCAAAATAAGGATATCGTGCGGATGCCGCTTTTGATCATTGAATGCACGCTGGCGCCGAAAGGTGAGGATAAGACGGAAGTGATCTATCAGGTCCTCGGCGATCCCGGAGGTGAATTGCCTTCCTGGCTGGTCAACATGCTGACCAGCGATTACGGCATCAAAACGATCGCCGGCCTCAGGAAAATGGTGTCGCGGGAAAAGTTCAGGAATGCCCAAAAGGTGATTACCGTAACGCCTCATGATCAAAAATGAACGATGGCTGTTTTTCAGGACGGCTGTCCGTCATCCTCTTCTTTTTGGATTGCCCATGATGAAACAATTTCCTTTATAAAGAAATCTTTTTCATCAATCGAACAAAACTGAACATTCCTTGTTATTTGTTCAAGGACGGCTTTCGGTTGTTTGGCCCAACGACGCCTGCCGATTTTTTTCAGATCATTATCTATCCAGTGCAGTTGTGCAGGATCGGCAGGGTTCAGGAGAATATTATTCAGTTGCAGGTCCTTGTGAAAGACCCGGCGGGAGAACATGAAACCAATATCCCGCGCCGCCATTTTCAGGCAGGCAAGGCGGTCGGGTTTGTTCATGTCGATAATCTGTCGGGAGAGGGGAATGGCATCCGGCAGGAATGCGCTGATAAACAGGGAATCAAAGCGGCTGGAGGGAACGATGTTGATGGCGTAGCCCACCGGCGCAGGGCACCGCAGCCCCATCTCGATTAAAGCGCAGGAACTGAGAAATTCCCGCTTGCCCTGGCACCACACCAGACGGCGCACATAATCGGCGGCTTTCTGCGCCCGGATACGCTTGATCAGAATATCCGGACCGGCCGATGGATTCCCCGACGCGAAAAAAAGCCGGGCGGATAACGTCGTGAACAGGGGGTTTTTTTCGAACAGCGAGGGAGTCAATGCGGATTGCACAAGCGGCTCAAATTCCTTCCGCACGCGCACCAGCCATAGCTGGGGAGAAGGAGCCCTCATAAACCGTAAAAAACTGTTTGTTGAAAATTGATTTTTCACCTCATCCTCAAGATGCCGCAATGCGTGTCGATGGACGAATCTTTAAAAAAATGGCGTCTCAATCAGATTCCGCTGCCTGTTGTTTCCGGGCTTGTTGCAGCGCTCCGGCAATGACCTGATACATATCGTAATACTTATATTCGGCAAGACGGCCGCCGAAGATGACATTTCTTTCGTTAGTCTGCGCCTGCTGATAGTTTACCAGAATTTCCCGATCCGCTTTCAGACCGACGGGATAGTACGGCTCCGAAGGATCATCATGAGGATATTCCCTGATGATGACAGTTTCCCGCGATGAGTGGACTTGATTTGGATAAAAGTGTTTGGGTTCAATGATGCGCGTGTAGGGAATTTCCCGGTCCGCGTAGTTCATGATACTGATGCCCTGGTAATCATGACGGGGAATTCTTTCTGCTTCACAGCGGATGGATCTCCAGGTCAGCCGCCCGAAGCGGTAATTGAAATATTGGTCGATCGGGCCGGTGTAAACAAGTTGCTTGGCGACGGATTTCCAGTAATCTCTTTTGTCAAAAAAATCCGTTTTTAATTCCACCGGAACTCCCTTGAGCAGTTTTTCAAAGATCGGGGTATATCCTCCAATGGGGATTCCCTGGTAATCGTCGTCGTAGTATAAATCATTATCGGTCGTTCGCACCGGAAGCCGGTTAATGATTGCGGCGGGCAAATCCCGTGGATCGCAACCCCATTGTTTTGTCGTGTAGCCTTTGATGAACGCTTCGTACAGCTCTCTGCCGATAAGACTTATCGCTTTGTCTTCGAGGTTCGCGGGTTTGCCAACAACGGATGATTTGGCTTTCAAAAAAGCGGCGGCTTCCTCCGGTGTTAAATTAAGATTGAAAAACTGATTGATCGTGGCCAGGTTGATCGGCAGAGAATAGATCTTACCGTCCGCGTTGGTCTTCACGCGATGGCGGTAATCATTAAACTCGGCGAAGAGATTGATGTAGGTCCAGATAGTTTTGTCCGGCGTGTGAAAAATGTGCGGGCCGTATTTGTGAATGTTGATGCCGGTTTCCGGATCATCGTAAGAATAGCAGTTGCCGCCGATATGATCGCGTTTCTCAATCACCAGCACTTTTTTGCCGGTTTGTTTAACTTCGTGAGCAAAAACCGCTCCGAAAAAGCCCGCACCCACGACAACGAAATCATACATTTTCAGAAAGACACCTTTGTTCATTTGGAGAATCGACAGCGCTATGGACCGTCTGCTGAAGTATATGGAGAATAACTATTCGTGTCAAAGAGTTATTTGCCGGTTGCAAGAAGCATATGAATAGCCCTGTTGTGTAGCACACAAAATGTCCGTGATCTGATCAAGCAAAAACGGACACCCGGTTAAGCAATTTTTGCCAGCATAAAACTCTTTTCAAAATCATTCGGATTCTTATGTTTCAAAGATAATGGCTGTTTTAAAACATCTCAATGTAACGGATCACATCCCCTCTCGCATCGCTCCGTCTGGGATAAAGCATCCCGGTAGTTCAAGGCCATTCGGTTTTCAAGCTGTGAAAAAAGCTCCCTGCAACTGCATTGTCACAGCAATCGCCCTTTCGACTCATACTGCAAATCATGCCGTCGGTCACCAGGAGCCTCTGATAATTGTCACCGGCATATAGGCTCCTGCGGTCAGAGTGATGAAGCAATCCCTTTACAGATTTGCGTCGCCAATAAGCCGTCATAAGAGCTTCCGCAACAAGCGATGCCTTCATGCGGCTGTTCATCGCCCAACCGACAACAATTGGAGAGGACAGATCGATGTTCACCGTCAGATACAACCATCCTTCCGTGATCCACAGATAAGTAATGTCGCTACACCTAGGGCGGATTGATTAAGATCGTGCACATGCCGGCCCCCTCGCGCGTCTAGGTCTTGTTCAACATTCTGAAGAAAAGCTTCACGTAGTTCCAGAGTCTCAACCGCGCAAGGCTTATCCGCTGCATTCGGAACTTCAGGTAGTATCCATACATAAGGTAGTAGAAAACGAGATATACCCGTCCCAGTGGCAGATCGCAGAGAAAGTCCGTGAAGGGCCGCAGGAAGGGAAAACGCACGATGAGACCGAAGAGCTTATGAAGGTTTTCCACCCGTTTCTTGAGCTTCAGGGGAAAGTCCAGCACCGTGCTGCGCTTGTTGGTCTCCAGAAACGGCACGGAGCCGTGCGTGAGTCCGCCGGAACGGGCCATGGCCGCGATGTCCGTGCCCGGATAGGGATACAGAATGCTCGACCATGCGTAGGTCGGGGCCAGTTCGATGTTGAGGTCCAGGGTGCGCAGATCGACTTCGTAGGTGTCGGGGACGGGAAGTCCCACCAGATTCTGGGATGTCAGGACGATGCCATGCTTCTGGATGATGCGTGCGGCCGACAGCAGTTGCTCGTTGGTCAGGCCGCGGCGCAGCACCTCGCGCGCGACCTGTTGGTCGCCGCACTCCACGCCCATCCAAACGCTGTGCAGGCCAGCCTTGCGCAGCAGGGTGATAACATCTTCGCGGACAAGGTTGGCGCGGACGGTGCACAAAAACGGCATCCCCACTTTGGCGATGTAGAGCTCTGCGAAGCGATCGAACCAGCCCTCTGGTTTGAGGAGGAACGTGTCGTCGTAAAAAAAGACGAAGCGCAACGAAAAGCGGTCACGGACCCTGCAAATTTCTTCAATAATGCTTTCTGGGGATCGGTGGCGGAGGATGTCCTTGTGGTCGTAAAGCTCGTTGTAAGTCTGGTTGAAACAGTAGCTGCAATGGAATGGACACCCGCGCGAGGCTATGAAGGTAAACATGCCGTCGCGGTACAGCTCCGGGTCGGCCTGGAACATGGTCTCGTGGTCGGCGAATGGAAGCGAATCCAGATCCTTGATCAGGGGACGTAGCGGGTTGCGGTGGATTTTCTCCCCCAGGCGGATGTGCATGTTGCGCACCTTCCAGTACTCACCCCCGGAGGCGTAGAGTTCCAGAAACTCTGGCAGGGCCTCGTCACCCTCACCCACGCAGATTCCGTCCACCCCAGGCTCCTCAGCCAGCGAAGGGCAGAAAGTCGCGTGCGGACCGCCGAAGAGCGCGAAGAAGGAATGCTCCGCCTTGAGCATGGCATTGACTTCAAGCAGCAGCAGGTGCTCTCCGGTGGCCCCGCTGTACGCCACGACCTTAGGCCGGTATTCCTCCATGAGCCGCGTGCGTTTTTCGCCGTCGCGCAGGTCCGTG